>DAOMNQ010000094.1:0-9430 GCA_035443945.1 Phycisphaerales bacterium
AGCCGGTCGCGGTCCTCCGCCGCCTCCGCCTGCGATCGCAGGAACCGATACCCCAGCACGCTCCCCAACCCCGCCAGCGCGATCATCGCTCCGCCCGACACCACGCGCACCAACGCCGTTGCCGCCATGACACAGTCCTCCCGATGGCTCATCGGCACGCGCGGCCCGAACGCATGACCCGGCCCCCGGCACCCCGCTCAGGGCCGAAATCGCCGAACCACCAACGTGTCGTTCTGGCCGCCGAACCCGAAACTGTTCGACAGGCATACCTCGACGCCGCCCGTCGGGTTCAGGTTCCGCGCCCGGTTCGGGATGTAGTCCAGGTCGCACTCCGGGTCCGGCCGTTGCAGGTTCATCGTCGGCGGCAGCCACCCCGTCCGGATCGCCTGCACGCACGTCATCAACTCCACCGCCCCCGCCGCCTGGATCAGGTGCCCCATCATCGACTTCACCGAACTCACCGCCAGACGCGGCGCCTGCGCCCCGAACACCTGCCGGATCGCCCGCGTCTCGATCGAGTCGTTCTCGCTCGTCCCCGTCCCGTGCGCCGAAACATAATCCACCGGCGCACGACCGCCCTCGCGCGGCTCGCGCGGGTCGATCCCCGCCTGACGCAACGCACGCGACATCGCCGACGCCGGACCCTTCCCCTCCGGGTGCATGTCCGTGATCCGGAACGCGTCCGCGCTCGACCCATAGCCCACCAACTCCGCCAGCGGCTCGCTTCTCCCCTCTTCTTCCCTACTCCTCTTCTCAAAGTGCTCCAGCGTCTCCAGCACCACCACCCCCGCACCCTCCCCCATCACGAACCCGTCCCGCGTCTGGTCGAACGGACGAGCAGCCGACTCCGGCGTCTCGCGCCGCGTGCTCATCGCCGTCAGCCGGATGAACCCCGTCATCCCCAGCAGGTGGATCATGCTGTGCGAACCGCCAGCCAGCATCACGTCCGCGTCACCGCGACGCAGCATCTCGAACGCCTCGCCCACCGCCTGCGTGCTCGCAGCGCACGCCGTCATGCAGTTGAACGCAGGCCCGCGGCACCCGAACGCCGACGCCACGTGCGTCAGCGCAGCGTTCGGCTCCTGCTCCAACTCTCGCCGCACGTCCATCCGCGACAGCGCGGCCTCCGCCCACCGACGCGCATCCACCGCACGCGACCCCCCGTCCCAAGACGCCAGGTTCGTCGCCACGAAGTTCGGGTAATCAAGACACCCCTCGCCCGCACCGAGATACACGCCCACACGCCGCGCGTTCAGCCCCGCGTACCGCGGCTCACCGTTGCGAGTGCCCAGCCCCGACTGCTCCCACGCCATCGCCGCAGCCGCCAGCGCATACTGCGCGTGCAGCCCCGCCTCGCGGCACGCCGCCAGCCGCGCCGGGTCCGGGATGAAGTCTGACAGCCGGAACCCCTTCACCTCCGCCGCAAAGTTCGTGGCGAATGTCGAAGTGTCGTACCGCGTCACCGGGCCGATCGCGCTCCGACCCTCCAGCAGCGCACGCCACGCCGACTCCACCCCGCAACCCAGCGGCGTGATCCAGCCCATCCCGGTGATGACGACTCGGCGTGACACGGAAAAGTCCTGAGTCCTGAGTCCTGAGTCTTGAGTCCTGAGTACTGAGTCCTGAGTCCTGAGTCCTGAGGCCTGAGGCCCGAAGCCGGTGGCACAGGCGTCCCGCCTGTGCCACCCACTCCCTTACTTCCTCCTCACTTCCTCACTCCCTCACTCCCCATCTTCATCCTCATACTCATCATCCCCCTCCTCCTCATCCCCCCGCATCGCGTTCAGTTTGTCGGGGTTCAGCACCCGCACCAGCCCGTCCTTCAGCCGCCGCTCCCCGAAGTTGATGATCAGCCCCAGTTCCACGTCCGCCGCGCGCAACTGCGCCCGCAGCGCGGCCCGTTCCGCCCCGCCGATCTCGCCCGTTCGAGCCATCACCTCCACCACGAACCGGTCGCCAACCCACAGGTCCGCCGTCGTCCCGCCCACCACGCGGTCCTTGTACCGCACGTCGAACCGGTGCCCCGCCTTGTACCCCACGCCCAGACCGTCCAGTTCCTGCTGCAAAGCGCCCGCGTACACGCCCTCGTCGTACCCCGGCCCCAGCGCGCGGTGAACCTCGATCGCCGCCCCGATCACCTTGCGGCTCATCTCCGTCAGGTTCGGGTCCAGGTCCGAGAGCGGCGTCCCCCGACGCTCGCGCTGTCCCTCGTAGCCCCCGTCCCGCCGTCCTCTGTTTCGATCGTCGTACACGGTTGTTCTCCGTAAGAGGAAGAAACACGTAGCCGCACCGCCCACGCGGGCGCGTGCGCCGAACCCCGATTCAACCGCCCTCCACGCGCCGCAGCACCACCGCCCCCACCTGCCCGAACAGCGACGGCGTGCACATCAGCACGTGCCGCAGCGCCGCAGCACGCGACTCCGCACGCCCAGCACGCAGCCCCTCCGCCGGCCGCCCCGCGTGCAGCCGCGCCGGCAACCGCTGCTCGCGCACGCACGCCGCGCCGACCGCCGCAAGCAAAGCACCCTCGCCCGCCATGCTGTCGCCGATCGCCGGCTTCGTCGTCACCAGTTCGATCTCCCCGACCCGGTCCCCGAAGACCTCGCGCAACGCGCCCGCCTCACCCGCGTCCACCCACGGCACGCCCAGCCCGCCCACTACGACCGCGTCGATCTCCCCCGGCCCCACCGCCGCGTCGTCCAGCGCATTGATGATCGCGTCGCGCACACCCTCGTCCGCGCCGTCGCCGACCGCCGCCGGCGGCCCGTCCATCCCGCTCCACCGCCCCGGCGAGTGCGAAGCCCCGAACCCCGCGACCTCCGCGTACGCCCGCGCCCCGCGACGACGCGCCGCCTCACGCTCCTCGAGGATCAGCACAGCCCCCCCCTCGCCCAGCAGCGTCCCCTTCCCCTCCGGGTCAAAGGGCCGCACGAACCCCGCCCCCTCCTCCGCGTCCCCCGTCTCGGCCAGCCGCCCCGCCAGCCCGATCCGCAGCACCCCCATCGGGTTCAGTTTGCTCTCAGCACCCCCCGAAAAGCACGCGTCCGCGTCGTCGCGCTCGATCACGCGCACGCTCTCCCCGATCGAGAGCAGCCCGCTCGACTCCGAGCACGTGATCGTGTTGCTCGGCCCCTCCGCCCCGTGCAGGATCGTCACGTGGCACGCCAGCATGTTCGGCAGATACTTCAGCATCCACAGCGGGGGCAGGTTCTCCATCCCCCCCCCTCCGCCCGCCTCCTTCACCGTCCCCCACGCCCGAAGATCGAACCCGCCCCAATCCTCCTGCCCGTTGGTGCGCCCGCCACCCGCAACCACCGCCGTCGAAAACGCCGCCGCCAACTCCCCGACCTCCGCCGCGATCAGCCCCGCCCCGATCTGGCACCCCAGCCGCTCGCCGGGGTATGTCGTCGCCGTGCCCTCTTCCGCCGACACTCGAGTCACCAGACCGGCGTCCGACACCGCGCTCCCCGCCGCGGCCACCGCCAACTCGGTGTCCCGCGCCATCACCTTCACCGCCTTGCGGTAATGCTTCGGCACATGGTCCCGCGCACTGAACCCCGCCGCCTCCGCCCCCAGCCGCCACGGAAACCCCGACGCATCGAACAGCCCCAGCCGCCGCAACGCCGACCGCCCCTCCACCAACCCAGCCCACAGCGCGGGCAAACCCACCCCAAACCCGGAGACCGCCCCAACACCCGTAATGACCACCCGCCTGCGCATGCGAGCCGGATTCTACCCGGCGGCGTGCGGAAGCGAGCCGCGTGAGGAAACGCCGCGGTCTGCTCCCGTCACTCAGCCGACTTCGCAACGGCGGCCTCGTGCAGAATCCGCTCCCACGGCTCGGGGTTCTGCTGGATGCACTCGAGGAGACGCCTCGCCATCGGCGGGGGAGCGTTGCCCTGCTCCCATGCTTGAACGGTCTTGATCGAGGCGCCGATCAACTTCGCAAAGACCGCCTGGCTGGCGTGAAGACGCTCACGCAAGGCGCGGATGTCGTCGGGTGTCCAATCGCGCGGTTCAAGTTCAAGCTCGATGGTCCGCATCGTGAAGCGATCGGGAAGCCGCACGCCGCTCGCAAGGGCATCGCGCAGGCCCTTCAGGCCGCGGATGATCTCCTCGCCGGTCGTCGGCTCAGACGCGTTCTCGGTTGGACGAATCGACTCGCTCATGCTCATTCCTCAAACTCGCAGTCACCGGCTGCAATCCAAGTGCTGCTGGATCTCCTCGATCAACGCCTTGATCTCTCGCCGCTGTGAGTCCGTGATCGCCTCCATGTCCGCCTTCGCGTGCGCGTAGATCAGCGCGACGAATCCATACTCCGGGAAATAGGCGTAGTAGACGCGGACCGCGCCGCTCTTGCCCTTTGCCCAGCCGGGAGGGCTGAAGCGGACCTTGCGGAGTCCGCCGGTTCTCGAAACCACGGGTGGCCGTTCCGGCAGACCATGATCGAGATCTCAAGTGCGCGGAGGTCGTCATCCGTCAACCCCAGCCGCTTCCACGCGGGCACAAAGGGATCCAACTGAACAAAGTTCAACCATTCCTTCGGGTCCAAGAGGTCGCGTGGGTAGTACAACTTGTGGCGCTCAGTGCATGACTCACTCGTCATCCTGAACCCCATTGATTCGGGCCACTCCCTTGGCGAGTTCAATATTATCCTAAAAAATAGGACAATCAAGCCCCGTACATGTTCCCATGGCGACATCTGAAGGGTTATTGGGCATGTGGCACGCCCTCAGCGCAAAACCGACCTCCCACGCCATCCCCGCCCGATACTCTCCCCCGTGCTCCGCCCCACCCGCGACGCCCCCATCACCCGCCTCGACCCCGGCTGGCTCTTCCTCCTCGCCGGCCTCGCCATCCTCTCCGCGACCATCCTCCTCCCCGCCAAGGCCGACCTCGACGAGGCCCGCTGGCAGCGCGACCGCGCCCTCGCCATCGAGTCCCAACGCCGCGAGCGCCTCATCCGCCACGAGCGCTACCTCCGCGCCCTCGAAGCCCGCGAGCCGGGCGTCGTCCAATCTCTCGCCGCCACGCAACTCCACCTCGTCCCCGAGGGCCGCGTCCCGATCCTCCCCGTCAACCTCAACGCCGACGCCTCGGTTTTCCCGACCCTCGAGCCCGCCGCGATCCGCCTCCCCGAGCGCCGCCCTGTCGCCTCCACGCTCGGCCGTCTCGCCACAGGCCCGCGCTCCCGTCTCTGGCTCATCGCGGGCGGGGCGTTCTGCCTCATGGTCGGCCTCATGCCCCCGTCGCGCCGCTGACGCACACCCCTATCCTCCACCATGACCACGGGCCGACCCCAGCGCCCGCGACTCACGCTCCCCCCCAGCCGCCGCCTCTCACGCGACCGCGACTATCAGGCCGTCTTCGACTTCGCACTCCGAAAGTCCCTCGGCCCGCTCACCCTCTTCGCACGCCCCAACCGCCTTCCCCACCCGCGACTCGGCCTCTCCGTCTCGCGCCGCGTCGGCATCGCCGTCCGCCGAAACGCCATCAAGCGCAGACTCCGCGAGGCCTTCCGACACCTCCAGCACGAACTCCCCCGCACCCCCGACGGCGACTCCTACGACCTCATCCTCAGCGTCCGCGCCCACGACCCGCTCCCCGCCCCCGAATACCGCCGCATCCTCCTCACCCTCGCCGAACGCGCCCACCGCGAAGCCGAGCGCCGCACCCGCCGCGACGACAGTGGGGGGGACGAGCCGTGACCGCGTCGCCCATGCCCCTCAGGACCGCGCACACGCGAGACGCCTTGGACAGTACACGGGCGGTTCTCGGCCCTTGACCGACTGTAACTTATAGATTACACTTCGTGGGATCATGGAGATACGCCGCTATCTCACCGAGTCCGGCAAGGACGCCGTCGGGGAGTGGCTGGCGAGCCTCAAGGACGTTCGGGCACGCGCGAAGATCGCCGCTCGCATCGCCCGACTTGAGGCCGGGAACTTCGGGGACTGCAAGCCGGTCGGCGAGAGTGTCTGGGAACTCCGCGTCGATTGGGGGCCGGGCTACCGCGTCTACTACGCGATCATCGGCGCGAGCGTCGTCCTGCTGCTCTGCGCCGGCGACAAACGCAGGCAGGCCGCGGACATCCGGACCGCGACCGCACGGTTGAAGGATTACCAGCGAAGGACGAACGAATCATGAAGCCCAGGAACAGCATCTCGCACGAAGAGGCGCTCATCAAGGAACTCCGCGACGATCCCGAGTACGCCGCCGAGTATCTCAAGGCGGCCATGGAGGACAGCGACGAGCCAAAGGTCCTCCTCATCGCCCTCCGCCAGATCGCAAGGGCACAGGGCGTCGCGAAGGTCGCCAAGCGAGCGCACATCGAACGCGAAAGCCTCTACCGCGCCCTCTCTCCCAACGGCAATCCCAGGTTCTCGACCATCGTCGCCATCACAAAGGCCCTCGGCCTCACGCTCACCGTCGAACCAGCCCGCTGACGCCCGACTGTGCGGCGGCGATCCCGACGACGCACGCGACCGCCGACGAGAGTCAGGAGCGCATGCAGCGATCGCGCAACGAAACCCGTCCCGCCGACTGGCACCTCCCAGGCCCGATCGCCCGCGCCGCCTCCGCCCCCTTTATCGCCCTCATCCACCTCTACCGATGGACCCTCTCCCCCATAGTCGGCGGCCAGTGCCGGTACGAACCCACCTGCTCCCGATACGCCCTCGAGGCCTACCGCACCCACGGCCCCATCCGCGGCACCACCCTCACCCTCCGCCGACTCCTCCGCTGTCACCCCTTCGTCCGCGGCGGATACGACCCCGTCCCCATCCCCAAAGCGCCCTCGCGTGCAGAGTCCGGCCCGCCACCGTATAAAGAGCCTCCGCCCACTCAGGAAGGACCCAGATGAGCCGCCTGCCCGCCGCCAAGCGCAAGGAGCAGCTCCTCGACTGCGCCGCAGATCTCTTCGCCAGGCACGGCTACGCCCGCGCCACCACCTCCGAACTCGCCAAGGCCGCCGGCGTCACCGAACCCATCATCTACCGCCACTTCAAATCCAAGCGCGAACTCTTCATCGCCCTCATCGAGCGATCCGGCCGCGAAACCCTCCGCCAGTGGGAGCAGGACCTCAAGGACGCCGAAGACCCCGCCGAACGCCTCCGACGACTCATCGGCGACAACCCCATGGTCTCCGAGCGCGGCCGCGCCGCCTACCGCGTCTTCCTCCAGGCCATCACCGAGGTCGACGACCCCGAGATCCACGAGGCCCTCGTCCACCACATCCGCTCACTCCACGACTTCATCGCCGAGGAACTCGTCCGCGCCCAGGAAAAAGGCCGCGTCACCCCGCGATTCACCGCCACCATCCTCGGCTGGCTCCTCATCTACCTCGGCCTCGGCTACGGCGTCGCCGCCGCGATGCAGGTCCAGGGCCACGGCCGAGACCAGACCGGCCTCCACGTCCAGGACGTCATCGCCCGAATCCTCGTCGGCAGAGGTGGGGGAGGGGATAAGGAAACGCAAGGCTGACCACTTGCGATGGGGGCCTCATGCAGAAGGCTCCTCGCGGCGAGTCCGAGGCCGTTGCCAGGGTGACCCATCCTCATGTACGTGTCATGAACCGGGAGCACAGCAAGCATCCGCTCCGTACGCGGATGAGGACGAGTTCGGCCTGCAACGTCATCCAGCGCTCAACGCGAGCACCGCATGCACGAGACAGGCGAAGTCGCCCAGTCCCCGCCGATCCTGCGGCAGTTTGGTGTGCCATGCGGTATCCTCCCCAGCCTTTCTTTGCTCTCTCGCGAGTACGCCGATGCGATCGAGGAGAGCATTATGGCACCGAGTACGCGCTTCGTTCATCTCCCGGCGCTTGTCGGGGTCTGCAAGTGCCCAAGCGGCCCGATAGCCGCATAGCGCACGCACGAATCGAGGACATCCGCAACGAGGTCCTGGAACTGCGAGCTCCGCCAAGAGCGCACGATTTCAGCCGAATCGTCCAGAGTCATGACCACGAGGATAAGCCAAGGTACTCCAGGATTCGCAAGCGTTGGAGAACGCGGTTCTGCTGATTCAAACTCCAATTTTGAATCAGCCGTTCTCTCCCCCTACCATCCCCCATGATCCCCCGCGACCTCACCACCCGCCTCCGCAAGGCCGCTCGCCAGTTCCCGGCCGTCACCCTCACCGGCCCACGTCAGAGCGGCAAGTCCACCCTCTGCCGCGGCCTCTTCCCCAACCTCCCCTACGCCAACCTCGAGGCCCCCGACGTCCGCGCCTTCGCCACCGACGATCCCCGCGCCTTCCTCGCACAGTTCCCCAAGGGCGCGATCATCGACGAGGTGCAGCGGGCGCCCGCCCTCCCCTCGTACCTCCAGGGCATCATCGACGCCGACCCGAAGCCCGGCCGCTGGATTCTCACCGGCTCGCAAAACCTGGCGCTCCTCGAAACGGTGAGCCAATCGCTCGCCGGCCGCTCGGCCGTGCTGCACCTGCTGCCGCTCGCCCGCAGTGAGGTCACCCGCTTCCGCACGCACCCGAAGACGCTCGACGAGACGCTCCTTGCCGGCGGCTACCCGCGCATCTTCGACCAGGGCATCGACCCGCCCGACTGGCTCGCGTCCTACGTCGGCACATACGTCGAACGCGATGTGCGCACCATCAGCAACATCGGCGACCTCACCACCTTCCAGCGCTTCGTCGAACTCTGCGCCGGTCGCACAGCCCAACTCCTCAACTACTCCGCACTTGCCGCCGACTGCGGCGTCTCCCAGCCCACCGCTAAGGCCTGGCTCAGCGTCCTCGAAACCAGTTTCATCGCCTTCCGCCTCCCCGCCTTCCACGCCAACACGCGCAAACGCCTCGTGAAGGCCCCCAAACTCCATTTCTTCGACAGCGGACTCGTCTGCTGGCTCCTCGGCATCCGCACGCCCGACCAACTCCGCTCACACCCGCTGCGCGGCGCGATCTTCGAGACCTGGGTCGTCTCGGAAATCGTCAAGCACCGAACGAACGCGGGCGAGACAGGCGGCCTGTCGTTCTACCGCGACAGCGAAGGCGTCGAGGCCGACCTCGTCGTCGAACGCGCCGGCCGCGCAACCATCGTCGAAGCAAAGTCGGCGCAGACAGCGTCAACGTCGCTCTTTGACACCGCGCACCGAGCACGCGAGCGCATCGCGCGCCCCCGCCGACACTGCGACGCCGTCGTCGTCTACGGCGGCGACGAGGCCCAGAACCGCAGCGACGCGCGGCTTATCCCGTGGAGAGAACTCCACGAAATCGAATGGGCTTGAATGACCAACAGCAGCGGGCCGTCGATCCGCCTCAAATGCGCTCGAGATGGCGGCCCGCCGCCACCCCGACCTCCACCCCCGCCAGTTCATGCCGCCCCCCGCCCGACCTCACCCCCGTCAGCACCGGCGTCCGCGCATACAGCACCCGGATCGCCCCCCCCTCGGCCCGCTCGAACGAGCACGCCAGC
>DAOMNQ010000095.1:0-8729 GCA_035443945.1 Phycisphaerales bacterium
GGAGCGGGGCGACGGTCGGCGCGAGACGGAGAAAGCACGCCTCGCGCGGCTGACTGATCGGGAGAAGCGCGAGCTGGCCGAGTGGCGGCGGACCCACCGCTGGCACCCGCACCAGCTCCGACACAGCGCGGCGACCCGCATCCGGAGGGAGTTCGGGCTCGAGGCGGCCCAGTTGGTCCTGGGGCACTCGTCGGCCGTGATCACAGACGCGGTATACGCCGAACGGGACCAGACGAAAGTGGCGGAGGTTGTTCGGCGCGTTGGATAGGGGTCGTGAAGCGGCGGCGATGCCTGTTACTGGCGAGTAACAGTAACAACCGCCCTCAAATCCGAAAGAAAAAATGCCCACCCAGGCGGCCCCCGCAGCGCTGCGGGCCAACCGCGCGAGCTGTATGCAGCCCCACTGCCGTGCAATTTAGTAACAGTGGCGGCAAGGGGTTGAAACTCGTGGCATGAATGACACGACTTGCACCGCACAGAACGCCTGTACACGACCGCAACCGGATCCAGACGAGCGGTTGACGCTCTCACAGGCAGCCCGGATCGCTCCCGGCGGTCCATCCCCCAACTGTGTCTGGCGGTGGTGCCGTCGTGGGGTGGTCGCCCGCACTGGCGACCGAGTCCGCCTCCAACACGTGCGAATCGGAGGCAAGCTCTTCACGAGCGCTCGCTGGCTCGACGAGTTCGGTCAGCGCTTGGCGGACGCGGACGCGAAGTACTTCGAGATCGGCGACCAGGAGTCGGGTGACGAACGATCGGCAGTCTCGCCTTCTCAGCGCCGCCGCGCTCGGAAGCCGCCATCCTCCCGGCGAGGCGAGCAGGGCGATGATGCACTTCGCGAGCGTATTCGCGCTGAGCTCGAAGCGGAGGGGCTCTGATGGCCTGCCGCGGATCCGATGCGCTGATCGCGATCCTGACGCTCGCTCTGGACCAGGAGCCCGGGAGGCCGTGAGCATTACGAACTCCGGTGACCCGCTGTGCAATGGCAAGGTGCCAAGATATGGCACCGGCGAACCTGCCGTCGCGTTCGACCCGACGCACGTCCCAGAGGCGCTCCGCGAGCCGCCGCAGTGGGTCGCCTGGCGTTACGAGGAGCGGAACAGCAAGCCCACGAAGGTGCCGGTCAACCCGCACACGGGGAAGCGCGCGAGCTCGACCAATCCATTGACCTGGGGGACGTTTGACGAGGCAGTGGCCACATGGCGCGCAAGCGACCGCTACGCCGGCGTCGGGTTCGTGTTCTCCGCTGACGATCCGTTCACCGGCGTCGATCTCGACGGGTGCATTGATGAGAGCGGGAACATCGTCGCTAGCGCCCGCGAGATCATCGAATCGCTCAGCTCGTACACCGAGGTCAGCCCCAGCGCCCGGGGCGTCAAAGTGTTCATCACCGGCCGGAAACCCGACGGCGCCGGCTGCAAGTCCAAGGCGTTCGAGGGGTTCAAGGAGACCGAGGTCTACGACAAGGAGCGGTTCTTCACGCTGACGGGGCATCATCTCGCCAGCACGCCGGCGGACATCGAGGAACGGCAGGTGGAACTCGAAGCGCTCTGCGCCCGCCTGTGGCCGAAGAAGCGCTCGCGCCAGCCTGCCGTGCCCGTCCCTGGTGGTTTCGACGGCGACGACGAGGCGCTCATCGAGCAGGCCGGCGCCGCGAAGAACGGCGACCGCTTCAAGCGGCTGTGGGCCGGCGACACGTCGATGCACGGCGACGATCACAGCGCCTCCGACCAGGCGCTGTGCAACCTGCTCGCGTTCTGGACCGCCCGCGACGCCGACCGCATGGATCGGCTGTTCCGGCGCTCGGGCCTGTTCCGCGAGAAGTGGGACGAGCGTCGGGGCGCCCGCACTTACGGGCAGATGACCATCGAGCGCGCGATCACGGACTGCACGGAGGTGTACTCGCCCGGGTGCGGACGCGGGCGGCCAGGGGGCTCGGTGCCGGCGATGAACGGCACCGCCGAGATTATCGACGAGGACGGGCAGGCGATCGCACTCGGGCAGCGCGACCCGGCGACGGGCCGGCTCGTGCTCTCGCCGAGGCGCACGTTGCCGACCGCCGAGGCCTACGCCCGCGAGTTCCACCAGCACGCGGAGGGCCGAACGCTGCACGGCTACGCCGGGCTGTTGCTGGAGTGGCGCGGCAACCGCTACTGCCAAGTCAAGGACGAGGCCGTCAAACACCGGCTCCAGCCGTGGCTGCACGCCGCGCTGCGGTACGTCGTGAACAGGCGGTCTGGCGAGATGGAGCTCGTGGACTTCGAGAGCAACCCGACGACGGTCAAGCAGGCGCTCGACACGATCCGCGCCTTCACGCACCTGCCGGCGACGACCGTCGCCCCCTCGTGGCTCGACGAACGCAATGGCCGGCCCCCAGCGCTGGAGTTGCTGCCGTGCCGCAGCGCGAACCTCCACATTCCGACAGGGCGCGTTCTGGCACCAACGCCGGCGCTGTTCACGATCAACGCGCTGGACTTCGACTACGACCCGGACCCCGAGCCGCCGGAGCGGTGGATCAAGTTCCTCGAGCAGCTCTGGGGGGACGACCTCGAATCGGTGGAGCTGTTGCAGGAGTGGCTGGGCTACTGCCTGACCGCCGACACGTCGCAGCAGAAGATGCTCCTGCTCGTGGGGCCGCGCCGGTCGGGCAAAGGCACGATCGGGCGCGTCCTCACCCGCCTGGTCGGCGCGGCCAACGTGGTCGGGCCGACGACCGGTAGCCTCGCTGGCAACTTCGCCCTCCAGCCGCTCATCGACAAGTCGCTGGCCATCGTCTCCGACGCCCGGTTCACCGGCGACAGCGTCGGGACCGTGGTCGAGCGGCTGCTGTGCATTTCTGGCGAGGACACGCTCACCGTCGATCGGAAGTTCTTGGGTTCGGTGAGCATGAAGCTGCCGACGCGGTTCGTGTTCCTGACCAACGAGCTGCCGCGCCTGAACGACGCCAGCACCGCCCTGGCGGGGCGATTCCTCGTCCTCCGGCTCATGCACAGCTTCTACGGCCAGGAGGACCCGATCCTCACCGACCAGTTGCTGGCCGAGCTGCCCGGCATCCTGCTCTGGGCCATCGAGGGGTGGAAGCGGCTCAGGCAGCGCGGCCGGTTCGTCCAGCCCGCCAGCGCCGAGGAGGCCATCCGCGACCTTGAGGATCTGGCCTCGCCCGTCAGTGCGTTCGTCCGCGAGCGCTGCGTGGTCGGCCCGGGCCATCGGGCATGGATCGACGACCTCTACGCCGCCTGGAAGGCGTGGTGCGAGCAGGACGGCCGCACCGTCGTCACCCACAAGCAGACCTTCGGCCGTGACCTCGCCGCCGCCGTGCCCGGCATCCTGCGCCGCCGCGGGACCGGCATGGCCTCGTTCTACGACGGCATCGGCCTGACGGGAGACCCGCCATGAGCCCATCGACTGCCGCGCACTGTCACGCACTGACGCGACAGTTGCAGTTGTGTCCAGATCCGTTCCGCGCGTGTGCGCGCACGCGCGCACGCCCGGCCGCGCACGCGTGCAATAAGGACTGTCGCGACAGTCTGCGACAGTGCGCGGCAGTAGACCCCTCTGACGGGGCCAGGAACCGTCCCGCGCCTACCGCCAGCCCAACAGCCGGAGTCCGAACAAGGAGATCGCCTGAGGGGCATGGTTCCTTCCCGGCCGAATCTGCGCGGCTACGCCGCGGGAACAGCCGCAAAGGGAGACTGAGTTTGTTTGCCTGTCCGGGCGCCGGGGGGATCGCCGGGACATGGGCGAACGGGCGGGGGGTGGGGCGGTGGTTCCCCGCCCGGCGGCTCCGGGAGTGGCGGCAACCCGGGGTGGTCGCGGTTGGCCGCCCGCGCCGGCCGCGCGATGAGGAAGCGTCAAGAACGGCGGCCCCTGTGGCCCACCGGAAAGGTCATGAACGGAGTCGGCAACGCCGCAAGGAGCGAGGCATGAAGATCGAGATGTGGGAGATCGAGCGGGTCAAGCCGTACGAGAAGAACCCGCGGAAGAACGAGGGCGCGATCGACGCGGTCGCCAAGAGCATCCAGGAGTTCGGGTTCAGGGTGCCGATCGTCGTCGAT
Organism: Phycisphaerales bacterium; assembly: GCA_035443945.1. GTDB lineage: Bacteria > Planctomycetota > Phycisphaerae > Phycisphaerales > UBA1924 > CAADGN01. The sequence goes on from DAOMNQ010000095.1 coordinate 4,056, forward strand.
GGCGACGGCGTCATCATCGCCGGGCACACGCGGCTGAAGGCCGCCGAGAAACTCGGCCTGGCCGAGGTGCCGGTGCACGTCGCACGGGAACTCGATCCGGACAAGGTGCGGGCGCTCCGCATCGCGGACAACAAGCTCCACGAACTCTCGACGTGGGACATGGAACTCCTGCCCATCGAGCTCGCCGATCTGAAAGGCGTGGACTTCGACCTCTCGCTCCTGGGCTTCAGCGCCGATGACCTCGCCGCGATCATGGCTCCCGCCGGAAACGACGGTCTGACCGATCCCGACGACGTGCCCGCTCCGCCCGACGAGGCGATCACCAAGCCGGGCGACCTGTGGGTGCTCGGCAAGCACCGCCTCCTCTGCGGCGACAGCGGAAGCGTCGCCGATCTCGACCGCCTGCTCGACGGAGAGGTGATCCACCTGGCCAACACCGACCCGCCGTACAACGTGAAGGTCGAGCCGCGCAGCAACAACGCCATCGCCGCGGGCATCACGTCGTTCTCGCGGCGCGAGGACCTGCAGTGCGATCGGTCGCAGAGCGAGCGCGGCAAGAAGGACCGCGAGCGCCTGGCCCGCAAGAACACGCACCACCAGTCGATGGACCTGGCGCGGCATCCGGAGAAGGCCCAGCCGACCACAAGGAAGATGCGTGCCAAGGACCGGCCGCTTGCCAACGACTTCGTCTCGGACCAGGAGTTCGACCGTCTGCTCGCGGCGTGGTTCGGCAACATCGCCCGCGTGCTCATCCCCGGCGGCGGGTTCTACATCTGGGGCGGCTACGCGAACTGCGCCAACTACCCGCCGGTGCTCAAGGCGATGGAGTTGTACTTCAGCCAGGCGGTGATCTGGGTCAAGGAGCACCCGGTCCTGACCCGCAAGGACTTCATGGGCAACCACGAGTGGTGCTTCTATGGCTGGCGCGAGGGCGCTGCGCACCGATTCTTCGGCCCCAACAACGTGCCCGACACGTGGTCGATCAAGAAGGTGAACCCCAACGCGATGGTCCATCTGACCGAGAAGCCAGTCGAACTGGCGCGGCGGGCGATGGAGTACTCATCGCGTCCCGGCGAGAACGTGCTGGACCTCTTCGGCGGGAGCGGCTCGACGCTCATCGCGGCGGAGATGACCGGGCGGCGGGCGTTCCTCATGGAGCTCGACGCGCTCTACTGCGATGTGATCGTGCAGCGCTGGGAGAAGTTCACGGGCCGCAAGGCGGAGCGGCTGGCCACGGAGGTCCAGTCCTGATGCACCACTCAACCCACCGCGTGCGTCCTCAGGAAGGCGACGACCTCCGGCTTGGTGATCTGGCCCTGTGCGACGGCCAGCACGAGATCGACCAACGCGCCGTCGTCGATCTCCATCTCGATTCCGTTGAGATCGAGAAACACCAGTGCCGCAGCGGTGCCGGTCCGCTTGTTCCCATCAACGAACGGGTGGTTCTGCACGATGTGGAACAGATACGCCGCCGCCATCTCGAACAGGTCACCGTGAAGGTACTTCCCGTCGAACATGGCGCGCGGCGTGTCAACCGCCGAGGTCAGCAGCCCGGGATCGCGGAGGTCCGGGCTGCCGCCGTAGCGCTCGATCTGATCCTGGTGGATCTGGAGCACGTCATCGACGCGGAGGAACTCAGGGTCCATCCGCGCTCACTCCGCCAGACGCTTGAGCGCCTTGCCGTGCTTGGCGTTGACCTTCGCCAGCGACTTGGCCAGTCGGCCTTCGCGGCTGGCGTCGCTCGCCCGGCTGATCGTGAGCACTTTGCCGTCGGTGCTGACCTCCAGGGGCTCTCCGGGCTCAAACTTCAGGAGCTCAAGGATCGGCTTGTCGATGACCAGCGCGTAACTGTTGCCGTGTTTGGTGAGCGTCTTGACCATGCGGGCCTCCTTTGGGCGTTACCACACCGTACATACGAAGTATACACTTCGGCGGTTCGCCCGCAAGGCTTGAGTTTCAGATTCTCGCCGCAGAAACGCCCCGGCAACGGGCCGGGGCGGGAGCATTCTCGGACTGACGCTGGGGGGTCAGTTCGCCTTGCCCGCGACGAAGACGCCGCGCTCGTGCTTCTTGAAGCGGGCGGCGGTGCCCTTGGCCGCGATCTCGCGGATGATGGCGGCGTACAGCGTGGCCTCGGGGGTCTTGCCGCCGGGCGAGCGCCACAGGCCCTTGGCCTCCATCGCGGCGATCATTTCCTTGGCCCGCATGGGGACGCTGCTCGCGGCGAGCACCTGGGCCGCGGCGTCGAGAGCGCTGACGCGCTTGGGCTTCTTCTCGCGCGCGGAGTTCGAGGGCTTGGGCTTCGCCTCCCTGGCGGCCTTCTGCATCGCGGCGGGCTTGGCCTTCTTCGCCGCGGCGCTCGGCGACGTGGCGTCGGGCTTGCGCTTGGGGATGCGCTTGCCGCCGGGGCCGACGGCACGCTTCATCGCGGGGCTCGCGTCCGGGGCGGGTTCAAGGACCGCCGGGCCGAAGACCGCGACCGCCCTGGAGAAGCACCTCGGCATCGCCACCGTCGGTGAGCTGCTGCGGCACTACCCGCGGCGCTACGCCGAACGCGGCGCGCTCGGCGAAGCGGCTGGCCTCCTCGCGCGTCGGCGGGGTCTTGTCGTCGGGCGTCGCGGCTGCCTTCGCGTGCTTGCGGGCCTTCCACGCCGCGCTCATCTCGCGCTGGACCTTGCCCATGTTTTTGATCGTCCCTTTGCGTGCCATGTCGAACTCCTTCTTCTCGGTGCGATCGCCCGCCGCACGCTGCGGCGGGTCGTGGGGGGAAGCGGGGCCGTCGCGGTTTCCCGCGACGCCGCGCGGCGCGGCCGGTGCTCACTCGGCGTCGCGCAGGAACGCCTCGATGCGTTCGCGCTCCATCCCGCTGAGAAAACCGACCAGGTCGATCAGGTCGCTGCGGACCTTTCCGAGGTTGCCGGGCAGGCCCCAGTTGCGCGGGTCGGACTTGGCGCGCTCGTCGTGCTTGTCGAGCTCCATCTCCAGCACGTCGAGCAGGCGGGCGATGTCGCTGCGGCGCGCGGCGTAGGTCTCGGCGGCGGTGGGTTCGGTCTTGTTGGTGCGCTTCGTCATGGTCGTGCTCCTTTGGATTGGTGGTCTCTGGTAAACAGCGAAGCCCGCATTTCGCGGGCTTCAGGTCGTCGGGTCGGTTGGGAGTTCGGGGTTTCGCGGCCCCGCCGGGGCCTCGCGTGCGGTCGCTTCGCGGGCCGCGTCGGTTCGTCCCTGGCGGTAGCCGGTGTGCTGCCCCTCGCGGTAGCCGCTCTCAAAGGCGTGGCGGACGATGTCGCGGATGGACCAGACCGGGATCTCGTGGATGTCGAGGGCGTCGCGCTTGCGCGTCTCCAGCGTTTCGAGCAGCAGCTCGACCTTGGCCCATTCCATCTCGGCGTCGAGGGCCTTGCGCTTGGTGATGCCGTCGAGGCTCGTGCATTTGCCGGTCATGGTCGCGGGGGTGTTCGGCGTGGTCTTCATGGCGCGTCTCCTTGGGTGTGCGGGCGTTCAACAGCCCGCGATGCGTTCGATCTCATTGAGGACGTCGTGGACCATCGAGTTGGTGGCGGCGACGCGGCCGCGGCGGTCGGTCCCGTAGACCACCTTGGCGACCTCGACCGCCTTGGCGCAGCGGGCGTCGCGGCCCTCGTCGCGGCGGATGGCCGCGATGCAGACCCCGCCCTCCATCAAGTACGCGCCGTCCTCGTTGCGGGTGATCTCGATGTCCCCGCGCCGGCCTGCGATCACGATCGTCTTGATGTTCATGGTCGTGCTCCTGTTTGTTGGGCGCTCGCCTCAGCTGCTGCGCACGATGCTGATCTGGAACTCGCGGCCGTTGTCGCACTCGACCACGATGCCCCGCTGGTCGGTGAGCAGCCCCGCGTCCTCGAAGGTGCGGACGGCGCTGATGCCCTCGGTGCACACCGCCAGGTCGGCGATGGGCTCGTCGTCGTCGCCCCGCGCGTCGAGCAGCTCGTCGAGCAGGTCGCGGAGCATGTTCTGGATCTTCGACTCGTTCATCATCGTTCGGGCCTCCGTTGTTCCCGCGTGCGGTCTTCCCGCCCGCGTCATGCACATGAAGCCCCAACCGCGCGCGGCTTGCAAGCGGAATCCGGCCGCATTCGCCGACGGTTCGCACATCGAGGACAAGTCCTGCGACCGGTGCGCCCCCGTGCGCCCCGGTGCAAGGGAGAGTCCTGAGGGGGGGGCGTGGCCGAGGTCGTCGATATCACCGCCCGCCAGGAGAAGGCGATCGCCGCCCTCATCAACGAGACCACGGTCGCGCGCGCCGCGCGCACCAGCGGCATCGGCCTGCGCACGCTCCACCGCTGGCTCGTCCACGACCCGGCCTTCCGCGCCGCCTACCGCAGCGCCCGCCGCGAGGCCTTCGGGCAGGCCGTCGCGCTCACGCAGCGCTACGCCCCACTCGCGGTCACGACGCTGGCGCAGATCCTCAGCGACCCCACCGCCCCCAGTCGGGCCGCCCACCCCTGTCGATCGTCATGCACCTGCTCGGCCGCGTGCTCGGCCCAGGCCTTCTGCTTGCGGAACTCATCAAGCCAGGCCGACCAGACGGTTTCGAGCGTGGGGTGCATGCGGGAGGGTAGTGTCAGCGACGACCACGACGTGATAACGTCCTGAATCATGCGCACTTTGACAAGGAGGGGTCTCCCGCTGGAAGGT
>DAOMNQ010000096.1:0-8681 GCA_035443945.1 Phycisphaerales bacterium
AAGACGTCACGGTGAACCGACTCTTGCTCGCGGGCCTGCACGCGCAGGCGCAGGTGGACCGCCGCGAACAGCGCGTCGAGGACGCGGCCCGACGGCGTGCCCCCATCGTCGCGCTCACCGACCGCATCGCCGGGTGGTTCGTGCTCGTCGTCACCACGCTCGCCGCGATCACCTTCGCGCTCTGGGTGCGCCACAACCCCGCCATGGCGATGGAGTCCGCTCTCGCGCTGCTGATCGTTACCTGCCCGTGCGCGCTCGGCCTCGCCACCCCGCTCGCGATCACAGCCGCCGTCGGTCGGGCCTCGCGCCGCGGCATCCTCGTCAAGGGGGGGGCCGCGCTCGAACGCCTCGCCCGACCGGGCGTCATGCTCCTCGACAAGACGGGCACGGTCACGCAGGGCCGCCTCGGCGTCGTCCGATGGGAGGGCGACGCGTGCGCGCTCCCGCTCGCCGTCGCCGTCGAGCGCGACTCATCGCACCCCGTGGCGCGCGCGATCGTCGCCTTCGCCGGCGACGCGCCCGCCCCGACGGCGACGGATGTTTCGCAGGCGCTCGGCGCGGGGATGCGCGGCACGGTGGACGGGCGGCTTGTCGAGGTCGGCTCCGTCGCGTTCATCGCCGACCGGCCCCCGTGGCTCGACGACGCGATCGCGCGGGCGACGGGCGACGCCCTCTCGCCCGTCGTCGTGGCTGTGGACGGGCGCGCCGTCGCGCTGGCCGTCCTCGGCGACCCCATCCGCGAGGACGCCCGGGCCTCGATCGAATCGCTCCGCGCCGATGGGTGGCGCGTGCGCCTGCTCTCGGGCGACCACCCGGAGGTGGCGCGTGCCGTGGGCCGGTCGCTGGGCCTGGACGAGCGCGACTGCATCGGCGGCGCAACGCCCGAGGAGAAACTCCGCGTCGTCGAGCGAGAACTCGCGTGCGGCGCGGGGACTGTCGTGATGGTCGGCGACGGCGTGAACGACGCCGCCGCCCTCGCCCGCGCCAGCGTCGGCGTCGCCGTCAGCGGCGGCGCGGAGGCCAGCCTCGCCGCGGCCGATGTCTACCTCCGCACGCCCGGCCTCGCCCCCATCGTCGAACTCTGCCGCGGCTCGCGTCGCACCGTCCGCGTCATCCGGCGCAATCTCGCTGCCTCGCTCGGCTACAACGCCGTCGCCGTCGCCCTCTGCATGGCCGGGCTGATCTCCTCGCTCCTCGCGGCGGTGCTCATGCCGCTCAGTTCCCTCACGGTCGTCTTTCTCTCCTACCGGTCGCGGACCTTCGGGGGCGGCGCATGAGCGTGATCTACCTCGTGCTGCCGCTGGCGGTCGTGCTCGCCGCGCTCGGCGTGTGGGCGTTCATCCGCGCCGCTCGCCAGGGGCAGTTCGACGACCTCGAAACCCCCGCCGCCCGGATGCTCCTCGACGACGATCCGCCCGATCGTCCCGCGCGCTCATGATGCCGCGCCGTCCTCCGCCCGCCGGATCGACCCGTCCTTGGCCACCGTGAACACGCCCTCGACCGAGCGGACGTGCAGGTCGCGCTGCGGGAACGCGATCTCGATCCCGGCCTCGCGGAACGCGGCATCGATCGCCAGGTGCAACTGGTGCCGCGTCGGAACGAGCCGGTCGATCGCCGGCAGGAAGACGCGCAACTCGAAGTCCAGGCTGCTCTCTCCGAAGCGCTGGAAGACGACCGTCGGCGCGGGGTCGCGCAGCACGTTCTCGTTCGCGTTGGCGACCGCGAGCAGCGTCCGCTCGACCAGCGCGGTGTCCGACCCGTACGCCACGCCGATGGTCGTGGTCAGCCGCAGCGTCGGGTCCGAGAGCGACCAGTTGATGATCTGGTCGGTGATGAAGGCCTTGTTGGGGACGATGAGTTCCTTGCGGTCCCAGTCGAGGATCGTCGTCGCGCGCATGCGGATTCGCGCCACGGTCCCCGACACGTTCCCGATCGTCACCACGTCGCCCACGCGGATCGGCCGCTCCGCCAGGATGATCAGGCCCGAGATGAAGTTCGCGAAGATCTCCTGCAGCCCGAACGCCAGCCCGAACGTCAGCGCGGCGGCCAGCCACTGCACCTTCGACCACCCGATCCCCAGCGCGCTGCACACCGCGGTCACCCCCACGATGAGAATCACGTAGCGCGCCACCGTGCTGACGGCGTAGCGCGAGCCGGCGTCCATCGGCAGCCGCTTGAGCAGCGTGATCTCCAGAAGCCCCGGCACGTTCCGAGCCAGCACCGTCGTCAGCAGGACCAGCAGCAACGCCACCCCAAAGTCCGCCAGCGTCACCGACGCCGGGATCCCCGCCGCGGCCTCGGTCTCGGATGCGCCCTGCGACGGCGTCAGGGGCGGAATGCCCGGGATGCTCGGCGATGACGCTCCGTGACTCGTCGCGGCGGGGGGGGGCTGAACCTGTGCGCCCTGCGCCGGTTCCGCGGCGACCGTACCATCCAGCGCGGACACGTCGTCGACGTACGCCGAGTCCAGCAGCCTCACCGTCGGCCACACCTGCACGCGGTCCAGCACGCGCAGCGCCGGCAGCGTCCCCGCCCACACCGAGTACAGCCCGACCACCACCGAGACCGCAACCACGGCCCGGATCAACTGTCGCGTCTGCGCGTCGATCACGGGCACCTCGAGTTCACGCTCGTCAACCAGCGGGGCCGCCTCGACGCCGCTCTCCGCCTGCTCCTGCGCCGCCGCGCGCCGCTCCTTCGCCCGCGCGATCGCCAGCCGCCGACGCTCGACGAACAGCCACCGCAGCAGCATCGCGTAGACCAGCACCAGGAACAGCAGCAGCAGGATCGAATCCACCAGCCGCACCGCCAGTTCGTGCGCCGTGTAGTGGAACCCCGCCAGCGAGAGCACGCTCAGCGCGAGCGGCGCGCCCACCAGCAGCGGGTACCAGACCCACTTCAGCCGGTCCATCCACCCGCCCCGGTTGCTCGCCGTGAAGTGCACACCGATCGCGCCCGACGGCCGGAACAGCCGCTGGAACACCGCCGCGAGCGTCATCAGCCCCGCGATGAACGCGATGCGCCCCAGCGACTCGTTCCACGCCTCGTTCGCCGTCTGCCGGTCCAGCGTCCCTACCACGAACACGATCGGCCCGGCCGCGCACAGGAACCACAGCATGTGCCGCCGCACCCGACGAACCGTCGCCGAGGGCCAACGGAAGTGAGCCTCCGCAAGCCCGTTCGGCCTCAACGCGTGCCACGCCATCAGCAGCGCGAACAGCACGTACCCCGCACGCCGCAACGCCGGCCCCGCCGCCCGACCGATCTCCACCTGGTCCGCCGGCGCGGCGATCCACCACCCCAGCAGCAGCAGCGCGGCGGGGATCGGCGCGGCCTTCAACGCGGTCAGGCCCACCGCCTTGATCGTCAGACGGAACGAGTCCGTCGTGAACCGCCGGCAGGACTCCGCCAGTTTCGAAAGCCGACGCGACGCCCAGGGCGATGCGCCCCCCAGCATCAGCAGCAAGACCGCGGACAGTCCCGACGCCAGCGTGTCCGTCGTCGACCGCCACCACGCGCGGCGCACCGCCTCCGGCCACTCCGGCGACGCCACCAGCCACCGCCCCGCGGCCGCTACCTGCACCGGGTCCGGAATCGCCCCCCCCCGAACGCTCCGCAGCCACAGAATCCGCCTCTCCACGTACCCCCGGAACTGCTCCGTCGCCAGAAGCAACTGCCGGCTCAGCGCGTCCAGTTCCGGCGCGATCCGCTCCACGTACAACTCGTGGTCGTCCGTCAGCGCGGCCAGCAACGCCCGACGCTGCGCCAGCAACTCCCGCGCCAACTCCCGGATCGCCTGCGCTTCCGCCTCGCCCGGCGGCGGGGACAACCCCGCGATCAGCCCCGCGATGTACACGTCCTCATCGCGGATCTCCGCCGCCATCTCCTCCGCCTGCAGAAGGCGCACCTGGCTGTCCGCCACCGCCGCGCGACGCTCGCGCGACCGCTGCCGCAGCGCCGATTCGTCGGGCAGCCGCTCCAACTGCCGACGGAGCAACTGGCCAACCGCGCTCGTCAGGCCCGCCGCGTCCACCTTCCGGCTCACCGACGCGAACTCGCGCTGCAACCGCCCGATCTCCTGCGGCAGCGCGGTCAGTTCCGCCCGGGCCTCGGCCAGCCGCTCCGCGATCCCGTCCCGCCCCGTCCTCGCGTCGGCGATCTCCTGGTTCTGCTCCGCCAGTTCCCGCAGCGCGGGTGTCAGCGCGGCCGCCTCGCGCCGAAGACGCTGCGCCTCCCGCGCCTGCTCCTCCGCCTGCCGGCGGCGGCGTTCCTGCGCCTCCGCCTGCCACGCCGACACCGCCGACTCCAGGATCGCCACGCGCCGCGCCGCCCGGTTGCGTTGCTCCGGCAGCACCTCGCGCCGCGCGTCGTACCGCCCGCGCTCCTTCTCGTAACTCGTGATCTCCGACGCCAGCGCCCGCCGCTGGGCCAGCAGCAGGTCCAGCCTCGCTCGCTCGACCTCATCCTCGGAAGCCGGCACGAGGCTGATGCGCTCGTCCAGTTCCGCCAGGCGTGCGCGCCCCTGCGCCACCAGTTGCGCGATCTCCGTCCGACGCTGCGAGCGACGCTCCGGCTCCGCCTCCAGACGCGCCAACTCCTCCCGCGCCGCCGCCAGTTCCGCCTGCGTGTCCGCGAGCCGCTGCTCCGCCTCCTGCACGGTAGCCCCCGCCGGCAGGTCCACAACCGGCGCGGGCGTCGGCTCGGCCAGTTCCGCACGAATCCGCTCCAGCAGCGCGGGCGACTCCGCGATCAGACGGTCGAACTCCGCGACCTGCGCCTCGAACCCCTGCGCCGCCCGCAACGCATCGACCGTCTGCTGCAACAGCCCCGTCAACTCCGCGCGCGCCGCCTCCGCCAGGTCCGTCCGCTCGCCCACCAACGCGAGACGACGCTCCACGTCCTCCAGCCGCGGCGCCTCGGGAGGCGTCGCCGGCTGCGCGCCCGACGGCAGCGCGACCACGCACCACGCCACCAGCGCGGCGACCACCCGAAGCGCCATGCCTGCTCGTGAGCGGTGTCGGCCCATGTGTTCCCCGACTGCAAAGCCGTGGAGCGCCCGCGCCCCGTGCGTGCATCCTACCCCCCGCCGGCCCGCCGCTCGCCCGCTCCGCGCCCACGCCCGCGCGGGGGCTAAGGTTCCGGGGCATGGAGGGGACCACCGCACCGCTGCCGCCGTCCGACGGCCGCGATCCCGCGGAGGCCGCGCGCGCACGCTCCGAAGAGATGTTCGACCGCCTCTACGCCGACCTGCGCCGCTACGCGCACTCCCAGATGAAGTTCGAGCGCGCCAGCGGCATCCTCCAGCCCACCGCCCTCGTCCACGAGGCCTACCTCAAGGTCCTCTCCACACCCGAGACCGAGTGGGAGAGCCGCGGCCACTTCTTCGCCGCCGTCGCCCAGACCATGCGCCGCATCCTCATCGACGACGCCCGACGCCGGCACGCCCTCAAGCACGGGGGGGGGCGGAAGCGCGTCCCCCTCGACACCGGCTTCTCCTCGCGCCCCGAGTCCGCCGGCGAACTCCTCGCACTCAACGAGGCCCTCGACAAACTCGAACGCACCGACGCACGCACCTTCCGCGTCGTCATGCTCCGCTTCTTCGTCGGCCTGCGCATCGAGCAGATCGCCGAAGCCATGGACTGCTCCCCCCGCACCGTCAAACGCGACTGGGAGGCCGCCAAGGAGTGGCTCAAGGCCGAACTCGCCGGAACGCCCGACCCGGAGCCGCGCCCGCGCGACTGACACCGAGCGCCCCGCCACCCGTTCCCGCGATCGGTTTTGTTCGATCCTGCCTTGACGGCCCCGAATCCTCGGTGCATATTCCACCCGTGGGCCACGGGTTCCCGGCTTGCCCCGCGCGGGCCGGGTGGTGGACGCACTCTGAACAACAGGAGAACGGCGATGGCAGCGACCGACACGGCTGGGACGGTGAAGGGGATTCCTTCGGGCATCTGTAAGGGGGGGGGTTAGGGTCGTGGCCGCGCTGGCCGTGGCGGGGGGCGTCGGCGCGGGAGAGAAGGCGTGGGGGCAGAGTGAATGGCTGCCAACATTCAAACCTCCCGTCGGCTTCATGAGCGGCGGCTCGTACCCGTTCGGCGTCGCGGCGGGTGACGTGACGGGTGGTCTTGGGGGCGGGCCGGACGGCTTCCCCGAGATCGCGGTCGCGTGCGGTCATTACGACGTCAACCGCGCCTTCACGCAGAGCCCCACTCCCGAACCCAGAGCGCTCGTCCGCATCTTCACGAACACCAGGAACTGGGACAACCCCGCTGATGGGCTCGAGCCGCACCAGGACATCGTCGGCGAGTTCAACAACTTCTCCGGAGGTTTGTACTACCCGAAGACAGTTCCTGCGGAAGTCCGATTCGCCCACATGAACGACGACGAGTACCTCGATCTCGTCGTCTCCGCATCCGCGCTCGACCCGACCGATCCTGTGTTCCACCCCGACCTCAGCACCTGGGGCGTGTACGTGTTCTTGTGGGTGCCCCAGCCGGTCAATCAGTTCGTGCTCAAGAGTCACTATGTGACCACGCTGCCCGTGCGTGGGCTCGCGGTGGCCGACTTCGACAACGACGGCCTCAACGACGTTGCGGTCGCCACCGACCTGAACCTCCTGGCGCCAGTCCCGATGGACAGGGTGTACGTCCTCCGGAACGATCCGCAAGACCCCGGCACCCTGGTCTACGGAGCGGATGTTCTCCTCAGCCTGCCGAGCGCGGATGTCTCTGGGGACGTGGTCGTTGGCGACTTCAACCGCGTCGCCTTCGGCCTCCCGCTTGTGGACGTGACGAGCGCCAACTGGGTCGACAACAACGTCTCCGTGCTGACCAACGGCGGCTCGTTCAACTTCTCCCCCGTCAATCGCGAGGCACCGTGCGGGGACTGGCACTTTACGGATCTTGCGGTGGGTCGCTTCACAGCGGGTTCGACGCGCGACGATGTGGCCGGCATCATCAGCACGACGGCGCGGGTGCAGATTCTGCACAGCGACGGCCGCGGCAAGTTCACCTTCGACTGCTCCCAGGACATGCTGGACACCTACGAACTCAACCCCGGCGGTGAGCCGATCTTCAACGCGTTTCACGGCATCACCGTCGCCAACATCAACCTCGGCACGAAGCCCGACATCATCGTTACCCGCCCCTCCTATCCCACGAGCCAGATCACCTTCATGCTCGGCAAGGGCGACGGCAGGTTCCAGTACGTCGCCGGCAATCCCGCGTACCACAAGACCCTCGATCCCGGAACGTCCCCTCGTTCGGGCATGGCGATCCAGGTGATCTGCGCCGACCTCAACCAGGACGGGCTTGAGGACATCGTCACCGCCAACCACGACAGTGATTCCGTGTCCATCCTCATCAACTCGACGGTCATCAACCCCGGCGGGTGATGCGCCCGCGAGGCATCGCGCCGGAGACTGACATGATCCGCTTTGCACCCACGCTCGCCGCCGCCTCCGTCATGGCCTTGGCACTGTGCGCACATGCCCAGCGCGCCGCCTCGTTCTTCGGCCTCGGCGACCTGCCCGGAGGTGATGTCAACAGTGTGGGCGTAGGTCTATCGGCGGACGGCTCGACTGTCGTCGGATGGAGCCTCTACGGCGGAGGCTTCCCTGGGCTGGCGCAGGCATTCCGATGGAGCGAGGAGGGCATGGTCGGAATCGGCTTCCTCCCCGGCGGCAACGAGTCGTACGCGACCCGCGCTTCCGGCGATGGGCGATGGATTGTGGGCAGAGGCCCGTCAAGCGAAGGTGGACAAGCATTCCGATGGTCCGAAACCACAGGCATGATCGGTCTCGGCGACCTCCCCGGATCCACCTTCTACAGTGAAGCGATCGGAGTCTCCGACGACGGCTCGATCGTCGTCGGACTGAGCAAGTCCGGCGCGGCGGGAGGTCCGAGCAACTTCGAGGCGTTTCGCTGGACGCCCGAGACCGGCATGGTCGGCCTCGGCTTCATGCCAGGACACAATGTTAGCGTGGCGGTGGACGTCTCAGCTGATGGGCGCATCATCCTCGGCGCCAGCACCATTGGCGGAGATGGCGAGGCATTCCTATGGACGCCGGAGTCGGGCATGAACGGGCTGGGCAAGCCCGATGGCTGGTGGAGCGCGTCCGGCGCTTCCCTCTCCGCCGACGGCACGACCGTCGTCGGTGATGGGATCAAACCACAATCCGGCATCGAGGCTCTCCGCTGGCGCGCCGACACCGGCTGGATCCCACTCGGCCACCTCACCGACAGGCCAGACAGGGTCAGCGTCGCCAGCGGCGTCTCGCCGAACGGCTCGTTCGTCGTCGGGCGATCCACCGCGGACATCGGCGAAGAGGCGTTCGTCTGGAGCGAAGACTGGGGCATGCGCTCCGTGCGCGAAGTCCTCCTCGACTTCGGCATCGACACGATCGACTCCGGCTGGGCCCTCTCGATTGCAACCGGCGTCACCGTCGCGGGTGACACCCTCATCATCACCGGCACCGGATGGAACAGGAACTTCCCGAGCCACCAGGAAGCCTGGATCGCCCACATCCCCATCCCCGCCCCGGCCTCACTCACGCCCCTCGCCCTCGCGCTCGCGGCAACAGCCCGGCGCAGACGCTGAACGAGGCACGCATGTCGTGTGCGCAGTCCACGCAGAGCGGCTTCGACGACATCATCGTCGCGAACCACGACGCGCCGGTCGGC
>DAOMNQ010000097.1:0-8426 GCA_035443945.1 Phycisphaerales bacterium
CCGGCGGTCGCCCCGGTACGGGCGGTCGCCAAGCCCACCACACCGCGTCCGCCCGTCGAGGCCGCCTGCCCCCACACGCCGTAGGCAAAGCCGCCTGTGTTCTGCGTGTTCACGCTGAAGATCGCGTGCTGCGCGTCGCTCACGACGTGCAGCCGGTGAAGCGGGTTCGTCGTCCCCACGCCGACATTCCCGCACTCGTAGTACACGTTGTCGCCCACGATCGTCCAGTCGCACGCACGCGACCCGCCCCCACCCCCCCACCCCCCCCCCCCCACGCCGAACGAGCCGCTGAACCGATCCCTCGACGGATCACGCACGTCACCCGAACGATCACCCGCCGCGAGCCGCCGCCCCGACGCGATCGGCGCCGGCCCACGCCTCGGTGCATCGGCGCGCACAACCTCTCCCTCACCGTCCGACACGTCGTCCAGCACGGCGCGATCAACCTCCTCACGCGGCACGAACGACACCGAACCGAAGTCCAGCCGCTGACGCCCGTCGAGAGTCTCGTACGCCCCGAGCCCCGAAGGCCACCGCACCGACACCTCCAGCCACGCGAACCCGCGCCCGCGCTCCAGCAGCGTCGGCTCCAGTGCGACCCGGAACCACCCGCCCTCCACCAGCACCGCCGCGTACTCCGTCGGCCCGTCCAGCATCGCGCCGCCCAGCGGACGGTCCCACGCCGTCACCACCATGTCCACCTCGCCGTCCACCGGCGTCTCGCGGTAGACCAGCAGACCCTCGTACACGAGCGCGTCCGCCTGCGCCGCGACCACCGCCCCGGGCGCAGGAACGACCGGATCGCTCACCTGCGCCACCGACACCGTGCCGAGAGCGCACACAACCGTCAACGCTGCAATCTGGCGCGCGCATTCCATGATCCTTCTCCCTTCAGGTATGGCGCCATCGCACGTGCAACCCACCCGGATCCCACTCACGGCCGGCGCAGCCCGAGCCTACTGATAACCACGGGGGAACGCAACCCTCGCCGCCTCGGGAACCGCCTATCCTGAAGAAGATCGGATGCGACGGCGATCCTTCGCACGCGGGCCGTGCGGCGCATCACCTTGTCCGACAAGGGGATAGGCGTTCGAGCAACACGCCCGCTCGATGCAGCAGCATCCGTCCCGCCTCATCCCCGACCCAGCCCCTCGCGCGACATCATCAACGCCAGCGTCTGGCACACGAAGTCCACGTCGCGCTCCGTCAGCCCCGAGTGGAACGGCAGCGCGATCGTCCGCCCGCTCACCGCCTCCGCGATCGGGAACGACCCCTCCTCGAACCCGAACCGCTCCCGGTACGGAGGCTGCAAGTGGATGCACGGGAAGTAGTCCGCTGCCCCCACCTCGTGCCGGCGCAAACTCGCGATGATCCGGTCCCGCTCCGACCGCGACCATCCCGTCGCAAGCCTCACCACGAAGACGAACCAACTCTGCACCGACTCGGGGTCCAGCGTCGGCAGGATCAACTCGGGGTGGTCGATCAGCCGCTCCATGTACATCTGCGCCACCGCCTGGCGCCGGGCCACGATCTCGTCGAAACGGCGCATCTGCGCCACGCCCAGCGCGGCCGACAACTCGTCAAGCCGGTAGTTGTACCCCACACGCTCGTGCGCCAGCCATGTCCCCAGCGCGGCCTGCGGATCGCCCGGTGTCTGCGCGCCCCGGGCCGCACGCCCCTGGTTGCGCAGTGATCGGCAGACGTTCGCCAGCCGCTCGTCGTCCGTCACGATCATGCCGCCCTCGCCCGTCGTGACCTGCTTGTTCGGGTAGAAACCGAAGACCCCCACGCGCCCGAACGACCCGCACGCACGCCCCTTGTGCGAGCACCCGAGCGCCTCGCAGCAGTCCTCCACCAGCGGGATCTCGTGCCGCGCCGCGATCGAGGCGTAGGCGTCCATGTGCTTCGGGTTGCCGAACGCCTCCACCGCCAGGATCGCCCGTGTCCGCGGCCCGACCGCCTCCGCCACTCGCCCCGGGTCCATGTTCAGACTGCACGGGTCGATGTCCACGAAGACCGGCCTCGCACCCACGTACAGGATCGCGTTCGCCGACGCGATGAACGAGAACGGCGTCGTGACCACTTCATCGCCCGGCCCGACGCCGAGCGCCTCAAGAGCGAGGTGCAGCCCGGCCGTCCCGGATGACACCGCCACGCCGTGGGCGCACCCGGCCCGGTCCGCGACGTGCCGCTCGAATCGCTCGACCATCGGCCCGAGGGCCAGCCGGCCCGACCGGAGGGTTAGCGAGACCATCTCGACCTCGAGTTCGCTGATGTCGGGTCTGCTGAGGGGGATGTCCTGCTCGCTCAACGCTCGGCCCTCCTGGCCACGGTCGCCGGACGCATTGTAGGAAAAAAACGGCCCCGGTCGTCAGACCGGGGCCGCGGATGGATCAGAGGATCCAACAGGATGCCGTAGCCGCGATCAGCGACGACGACGGGCGGCGACGAGGCCGCCGAGGCCGACGAGGGCCAGCGAAGCCGGAGCGGGGACCGCGCCGACGCGGAGGCTGACCGCGCCGCCGCCGAGAGAACCGAAGGGGCCATCGAAATTGGACTGGTGGGCATCGCCGCCACCCGGGGCGTCGTGCTGGTAGTACCACTCGTCGGGCTCGCCGGCGGTGCTGAACGCACGCAGGCCGATGTAGTACGTGCCGGGGGCCACGTTGACGCTGCCGGTCCAGTCCATCTGAACCATGGCGATGCCGTAGCCGTCGGCGCCGAGGTTCGTCGAGGTCACGGACACGTTCGTGAAGCGATTGGCGGCGAAGTTGTTCGGCATGTCGCCGGCGGGGATGATGTAGAGGGTCGCCTGCGTCGCGAGGATCGGCGCGGCGCCGAAGAAGAAGCTCTGCGACGAGATGCTCGTTGTCGAAACGCTGGTAATCTTGTTGAACCCAGCAGGAACCGTGACGCGGTCAACGACGGCGTAGTCGTTGTAGCCGCCGAACAGGTTCTGGCCGCCGCTGCTGCTGCCATAGCCGTTGCTCCACGCGTAACCCGCGCCCTGCAGGTTGTTGTGGATGATGGTGTCGCCGTAGGCCGCGCCGCTCAGCGCGAGAACGGCAAGAACAGTGATCGCCTTCTTCATGTGACTCTCTCCTAGGGGTATGAACCCAGAATGCGCCGCCGTACTTTTCGACGGCCTCTCGAACCACGATGTACCCCGGCCACACGACCGGTCGGTACGCACACACGAACGCGACGCGATGCCTCGCCTCACGCTCCGAAACACAAGTTGGGGCCGGGTCTGTCTCGTCTCTCTCAGACTGCCCCACGGCTCGACCGCCAAGCGGGCGCGCCGATACCAAGCATCACACCACAACGGAACCCCTGTGTCAAGACCCGGGAGCACTTTTCGACAGGGTTTTTTTCCGGGGCCTGACCCTTGTCCTATCGATAACCAAACAGACCGCCGCACCCCCGAGCCTCGACATCACCATCGTCTCCAGTCACCCCAGATTCACGACCTCGAAGACCGCGCCCCGATGTCGATCACCTGCATCCGGACCCGCTCGACGACCTCGACGATCGTCAGGCCGTCGAGATCCGAGCCGATCGAGACGGCCTCCCCTTCCGCGATCTGCCCGCGGAGGCGCTTGTCGGCGGTCGCCGCTGTCGAGTGGTTCCGCCTCGCCAGCGCTCGCCCGATCTCCGGATAACTGAGCGTGGTCAACTCACGCATCAGGTAGACGCACAAGGCACGCGCGAGCACCACGCGCCTGTGCCGGCTCGGCCCCAGCACCTCCGACACCTCGACACCCATCGCCCCGGCCACGCCGCGCACCACCGCCTCGGGGCGAATCGGCCGCAGCGAACGCCTCGACACGCTCTCGCACCCCGGCTCCCCCAGCCCCAGCGCACGACGCACCGCCAGCGCGCCGATCCCGCCGCCGCTCGCCACGAACTCGGGCAGCAGGCGGCTCACCGCCTCGACCTGCGTCACCATCCCCTCGATGTCGCGCACCGACGCCGGCGAACCGGCGGGCAGACCCGACCGCTCCACGATGAGCCTGACCGCCTCCTCCTCCAGCGCGATCCCCCGTCGCGCCGCGAACGCAGCGACCAGCCGCCGTCGCAGGTCCGCGTCGGGCGAATCCAGCCGAACGACCGCCCCCGACAGGAACCTCGACCGCAACTGCGCCGACAGTCTGTCGATCCGGTGCGGGTGCTCGTCGGACGCCAGCGCGACCCTCGCCCCGGTGAGATCGATCGCGTCGAAGGTGTGCAGCAGTTCCGACTGCGTCCCCTGCTTGCTCGACAGAAAGTGCACGTCGTCGAGGCAGAGCAGTTCCACGCCGCGCCACCGGCGGCGAAACCCCCCGAGCGAGTTCGTCTTCACCGCCACGACGTAGTCGTTCATGAACGACTCAGCCGTCGTCACGATGACTCGCGCCCCCGGGCTGCTCGCCTGCACGCGCCCGACAATCCCCTGCAGCAGGTGCGTCTTGCCCATCCCCGACGCGCCGTGGATGAACAGCGGGCTGAACCGCGCCCCATCGCCCCCACCGGCGAGGCTCAGCGAGGCGTTGTACGCCAGCCGGTTCGACTCGCCGACCACGAAGTCCTCAAGGCGCTTGCCCGGCACCCCCGCCGGCCGCCGCTTCGCGCTCGGGCGCAACTGACGCCGGCCGTGCCGATCGCCGCTCCGCTCCGGGACGCGGTCGGCGCCCGCGTGCTCGAACGCATCTCGATCGACGCGGACGCGGACGCGCGTTCCACCCTCGGCCTCCGCCGCGCGGCGCAGGCTCTCGCCTACCCGACGGTCCAGCAACTTCGCCAGGAACGGCGTCGCCACCGCGACCTCGACCTCGCCGTCGCGGCACTCGAACCGCACGTCGCGCCCGAAGTACCGTTCGTAGCGATCGTCCCCCAGTTGCTCACGCAAGCGCGAACGCAAGCGCGAGTCCGCGTCCGACACCGCCGCCTTCCCCTTCGCGAACCCAGCAGCCTCCGGCACCGGCGCCACCTCCGCGGCGTGCCCGCGCGCGATGCACAACCGCGCGCTGACATCCCGCGCGACCGGCCCCGCCCGTTGGTCCGCCGAAACGATGCCACGAGTTGCGAGTCCGTTCACCCGAGCGGCGGAGCGAACCCCGCCTTCCCGCGCACCCGCACGCGACGAACGCGCCGTGCGATCACGCGGTCTCTCTCTTCCGTTCCGCCACTCGCCCGTCGCTCCCTGACGAGCGGGGCAAACATATTGCACCGACCGGCGTCATGCAAGAGCCTCGGTCAACTTCTTCGCGCGAAATGCGCTTGTCGCGCTCCCGCAAGCGCTTGCGCGCCGCCGCACTTCTGCACACGCCCTGCATCCGAACTCGAACAACGTGTGCATAACTCGCGCACTTCGCGCGCAACTCCCCGTCCGATCCGGCGTTTGCGCGATTCCCCCCACCGCGCACGCCGCGATTCGTGAGCGGCCACGCTCAAATCGCGGGTCTCCCCCGGCCTTCAGTCACAACGCACGCACCAGCGCGATGCGCTCCGCGAACCTCCGGAACCCGTGGCGCGCATACAGCCCGCACGCCGGCTCGTTCCGCCGATCCACCGCGCACGTCAACTCCCCGCCCCGCGCCGCCGACGCCGAGATCCCGGCGCGCAGCAGCGCATCCGCCAGACCGACGCCGCGCACCGCGGGCGAAAGCCCCAGGTACACCAACTCCACGCTCCCGATCTCCGGGCACGGGTTCAGCAGCACGCACCCAACAGGTTCGCCCTCGCGCAGCGCGAGCCACCACATGCATGGCTCCCACCGCCCCGTCGCACGGTGCGACGCCATCACGTCCGCCGTCTCACGCAGCCCGCACAACTCGGGGCAGTCCAGCGTCCCCTCGTAACTCGCCTCGAGCGCGCGCGCCACCAACGCCTCGTCCCGCTCGCCCGGCTCACACGAACGCACCTCGACCCCGCCCGGCCACCCATCAAGCCCGCTCGGCACGAGCGGCGCGACTCCCCCGCCGCCCTCCGCGGCGTGCAGCGGCCTCCTCATATAGTCCAGCGGACCGAGCCGCATGAACCCCGCCGCCTCGTACGCCGCGATCGCCCAGACCTCCCCCGGCTCGGGCAACGCCTGGCACAGCCGAACCACGCCCTCGCCGAGCGACCGCACCGCCTGCACCCCCGCCTCAATCACCGCGACCCGCTCCGCCCGATCCGCCTCCGACTCCTGCGAGCCAGGCCCCGAGACGAAGAACATCGCCGTCCGCCCCGCGCCCGCCACCGGCAGACAGACCTGCCCCACGCTCCGGTGCCGGCCCTCCCCATGCACGACCGCCCGCATCAGCCGCAGGTCGATCCCCAGCCGACACGCCTGCTCGACGAACTGCCGCCCGGAGCGCATGCGCTGCCCGCGCGAGGCCGCCGTGAGCCGACCCGCCGCCTCGATCAACAGATCGCCGGGCACCGGCATCGGCCGCCCAGCCGCACCCCCGACCGCGATGCCCGGCCTGTCCACACTCTCGCTCATGCACACCTCGAGAGGCCCGATGTCCCGTCGGACCCGACCTGCATTGACGCCCCCTCACCGATCACTACACTACGCTCGCCCCCGGCCCACTCCCGACGGAGACCAGACCATGCCCAGCCGGTCCTTACGCCTCCTGCCTCTCCTCGCCCTCGCCGCCCTCGCGGTCTCCGCCTCGATCGCGGCTGCCTTTGCCGCGCCCGAGCCTTCGCCCGTGCCGAAGCGCTGGCAACTCGACCTCAAACCCGGCCCGCTCCGCGTGGCGTCCGTCGAACTGCCGGGCGAAGGCCCGCGCGCCTTCTACTACCTCACCTACTCCGTCGTGAACCACACCGGCGAGGAACTCGACCTCGTCCCCTCCTTCGAACTCGCCACCGACGAAGGCGAGGTCCTCCTCTCCGGCGTCGGCGTCCCCGAGATCGCCACACGCGACATCATGGCCCGACTGCGCGACCCACTCCTCGAAGACCAGATCGCCGTCATCGGCCGAATCCAGCAGGGCGTCGAGAACGCACGCCACGGCATCGTCATCTGGCCCGCCAACGACCTCAAGGTCGACGAGATCAAGGTCTTCGCCGCCGGCTTCAGCGGCGAGAACGAGACCATCACCCTCACCCACCCCCGCACCGGGGAGGAACGCCGCCTCGTCTTCCGCAAGACCCTCATGCTCGCCTACGCCGTCCCGGGCGATCTCCGCCTCGAACTCCAGAAGTCCCGCCCGCTGACCGAGGTCAACCGCCGCTGGATCATGCGCTGACGCCGCGCCTATCCTCCCCACCCCCCGCGGGCCGGAAACGCCGGACACCCCGGGGCAGCACGCCGAGGGCTTCGACATGGCACATAAAAAGGGTCAAGGCTCGACCAAGAACGGGCGCGACTCCAACCCCCAATACCTGGGCGTGAAACTCTACGGCGGCGAGACCGCCAAGCCCGGCTCGATCATCATCCGACAGCGCGGCACCAAGTTCCAGCCCGGCTTCAACGTCCGCCGCGGCTCCGACGACACGCTCTTCGCCGTCGCCAACGGCACGGTCGTCTTCCAGGGCCGCCGCGTCCACGTGGACCCCTCGGACCCCGCCGCGCCCCGCCCCGCCTGGCTCCCCAAGGCGCCGTCCAACAACTGACGCAAGCCTCACGCACGAACCGCCGAGCCTCAGCGCTCGCGATTCAACGAGCCGCGACCGTAAGGGAGCGGTTTTCCTATTCAACGAGCCGCGACCGTAAGGGAGCGGTTCTCCCTCAGCGCGCCCCCGCCCCCCACTCGACCGCCTCCCGCACCCTCGCCACCACGCGCAACATCCCCGGCACCGAGTCCAGCGCGAGCATCGTCGCCGAATCGCTCGCCCCCTTCGCCGGCTCCGGGTGGCACTCGACGAACAACGCATGAACCCCCGCCGCCGCCGCCGCCCGCGCCAGCAGCGGCGCCCGCTCCGGCCTGCCGCCCGTCTGTTCCCCCGCGCCCGGCAACTGCGTCGAGTGCGTCACGTCGAAGCACACCGGCGGTGCCCCCCCCTCCGCGGGCAGTTCCATCAGGTCGCCCACGCCGATGAAGTCGTTCACCAGCCGGTGGTAGCCGAAGAACGTGCCCCGCTCCGTCAGCATCACGTTGCCGCACCCCGCCGCCGCGAGTTTCCGCACCGGCCCGAGCATCTCCGCCGGCGACAGGAACTGCCCCTTCTTCACGTTCACGCCCCGCCCGTGCCGAGCCGCCGCCTCGCCCACCGCAGCGAACAGGTCGCTCTGCCGGCACAGGAACGCCGGCACCTGCAGCAGATCGACCGCTTGCGCCACGGGCTCCGCCTGCTCGGGCAGATGCACATCCGTCGTCACCGGCACGCCCAGCCGATCACGCAGCCGCCCCAACGTCTCCAGCCCCGCCCCCAACCCCGGCCCGCGCGCCGACGACACGCTCGACCGGTTCGCCTTGTCGAACGACGCCTTGAAGACATAGCCCAGCCCC
>DAOMNQ010000098.1:0-7955 GCA_035443945.1 Phycisphaerales bacterium
GAGCCGGTGGCGACGCCGTCGTCCACGATGATGGTGGTGCGCCCGGCGATGGGGACGGCGGGGCGTCCTGCGCGGTAGAGGGCCTCGCGCCGGCGCACCTCGTCGAGTTGCCGCTGCGATTCGGCCCGCAGGTACGCCTCCGGCGCGCCGGTCTCGCGCACGGTGCGCGGGTCGAGGTGGACCTGCTCGCCGCCCATCTCGCAGACCGCGCCGAGGGCCAGTTCGGGGGATCGCGGGGCGGGGATCTTGCGGACAACGATGACGTCGAGCGGGGCGTGGAGCGCGGCGGCGACCTCCGCTGCGACGACCACGCCGCCGCGGGGCAGGGCGAGCACGACGGGCGCCTCGCCGACGAAGCGGGTGAGTTCGCGGGCGAGGGCACGCCCGGCGTCGCGCCGATCGCGAAAGCGCATCAGCCCGCCTCCCCTGCGCGGACGAGGTGGCCGGTGAACCAGTCACAGGCGAGCGACGCGACGGTCTCGATCGTGCCCGGCTCGTCGAAGAGGTGCGTCGCGCCCTCGACGATCTCGAGCCGCTTCTCGCAATGGAGCGAGGCGTAGGCGATCTCGTTGAGCGGGATACAGGCGTCGTCGAGCGAGCCGACGATGAGGAGCGTGGGGGCGCGCACGCGAGTGAGGGCGTGGCCCGCGAGGTCGGGGCGGCCTCCGCGCGAGACGACCGCGCCGACGCGGCGTTCCTCGGCGGCGGCGATGAGCGCGGCGGCTGCGCCGGTGCTGGCGCCGAAGAGGCCGACCGGCAGCGTGGCGGTGAGGCGGAGCCAGCGCGCCCAGTCGATGGCGCCGCGGAGGCGCAGCGCGAGCATGCCGACATCGAAGACGAGGCGCCGGTGCTCGGCCTCGGCGGGGGTGAGCAGGTCGAAGAGGAGGGTGGCGAGGCCGGCGTCGTTGAGCGTGCGAGCGACGGCGGCGTTGCGCGGGCTGAGGCGCGAACTGCCGCTGCCGTGCGCGAAGATGACGAGCGCGCCCGCGCCGTCGGGAATCGTGAGCAGCCCCGGCAGTTCGGCATCCGGCGTCCGGACGTAGACGTCCTCGACGGCCATGGCGCGGCCTCCGGGGGCATGGTACACCGCGGGTCAGGCGGCCGCGCTCGCCGTGGTGGCGCGGTAGAGAACCACGGGCGCGGGCAGGCCGGGGATGAGCCAGGGGCGCACCACGCGCCGCCCGCCCGGTGCGAGCGTCTCCGCGGCGTCGAGCATCGGGCCGGGGGAGAGGGTGCCGATCACGATGGCGTCGGCGTCGGCGTGCGGATCGACGGTGCGCACGCCGAGTTCGTCGAGCGCGCGGCGCACCACCCACTCGTTGCGGCCCGGCTCAGCGATGCTCGCGGTGCGGAAGGGGCGTGCGGCGAAGGCGGCGTGCAGGGCCTCGCGGGCGTGCGTCAGGCCGATGAAGCGGTCCCAGATCGGCGCGGGCATCGGCGTGCGCCGCTGGAAGGCGATGGTGCGGCGCAGTTCGCGCAGGCCCTCGGTGTATCCCGCCTCGGCCCGCTCCTTGCGGGCGATGGCGCGGTAGCGGGCGCGGATGCGTCGCAGGTCGGTGCGGCGTTCGTGCTCGGGGGCGTAACGCTGCGTGACCCAGGCGGTGTTGCGCACGAGTCGGGCGAGGATGACGTTCATGTCGCGCCCCTCGTCGGTCTTGTGGTGCTGCACGCGGAAGGCGGGGTCGAACTCGACACGGGCGCCGGCGAGCAGGAGCCTGGCGGCGAGGTCGTACTCCTCGGCATAGTAGTGGAAGCGGTGGTCGTAGCCGCCGGCGCGCAGGAAGGCGTCGCGCCGGATCGCCACGCCGCAACCGACGAAGACCTCGGGCAGCCCGCCGGACTCGCGGCGGGCGAGCGCGGGCAGGTGGATGTCGGCCATGACGGCGGCGGTGTCGGCTTCGCGCGCGGCGAGCGAGCGGGCGAGCGCGTCGAGGTCCGTGCCCGGGTCGGGGTGCGAGTCGTCGTCGAGCATGACGATCCAGGGCGAGGCGGCGGCGCGGACGCCGGCGTTGCGGGCGGCCGCGCCATCGTTTCGGGGGCGCACGAGCACGACGACGCTCAGGCCGTTGGCGAGCGTGCGGGGCGCGCGGACGGGCTGCTCGGAGTCGTTGTCGACGATCACGACCTCGCCGCCGTCGCTTGGGGGGGGGCACGCGCCGAGGGCGTCGAGCGTGGCCAGCAGGCGGGCGTGGCGGTTGCGCGTGGGGAGGACGAAGGAGAGGGGGAGTGAGGGAGTGGTCCGGGTCGCGCTGTGCATGTTCCGCTCCGATCCCTTCGCGTTCTTTGCGCCCTCCGCGTTCGATCACTTCCGCTTCACGACGCCGCGCGGACTCTGCCCGTGACCACGCGGACGGCGTCGGTGCCGGCCCAGGCGAGGCGTGCGGCGAGGAGGCGCGTGACGGACTGCCGCAGGTCGCTGAGGGCGAGGGGGGGGTTGCCGAGCCGCTGGGCGTGCACGGCGGCGGCGGCCGAGCCGAGGAACGCCGCGCCGATGAGCGGTGCGCCGGCGCACAACGCAAGCGTCGCCGTGGTGAGCAGTGCATCGCCGCAACCGAGGGCGTCGATCGCGTGGGGCGTCATGGCGGGGACGTGCTCGCCGCGGACGCGCGGGCGGTAGGGGTCGCCGCCGGGCGTCTCGGCGTCCGGCAGCCGGTCGAAGGCGATCAGTCCCTCCGGCCCCATGGTGACGATGGCGGCGCGGGTGCGCGTCTCCTGCAGCAGACGCCACGCGGCGACGGGCAGACCCTCGTCGTGCATGGCGTAGGCGTCGCGCAGTTCGGCCTCGCTCGGGCAGGCGAGGTCGAGGCGGCGCATGGAGCGCAGCGCGTGGCGACGCCCGCTGACGTCGCCGGCGAGTACGCCGGCGAGCGGGCGGAGCGATCGGCATAGCCGCCGGACCATCGGCGGCGTGAGCAGACCGAGGCCGAAGTCGGCGATGATGGCCGCGTCGCACCCGCCGGACTCGGCCGCGGCCTCGGTGGCGAGGTTGAGCAGGGCGTCGTGCCGGCGGGCGTCGAGCGTGGGCTGCGGCACCAGGTCGAGTTTCATCACCTTCTGGACGCCGACCAGGAAGCGCTGCTTCTCGGCGATGGGGGCGTCGGCATCGATGGACCGGACCTCGACCCCCTCGGCTTCGAGACGGAGGCGCAGTTCTTGCGCTATCGGATTGTCGCGCGGCAGGACGGTCACGAGGATCGGCCTAGCGCCGAGGGCCGCGGCATGCCTGGCAATCACGGCCGCGCCGCCGTCGTAGGTGCGGCGCTCGACGGGGCGGAGTGTCATCACCGGGCTTTCACCGGCGACCTCGGGTCGGTCGCAGAAGACATAGGTGTCGAGGATGGTCTCCCCCACCACCACGAGCCGCCTGTCGCGCCAGCCGGACATCAGGCCCGTGAGCGCGGCGACCTCGAGTTCGGGGCGTGAAGAGAGTTGGGCGAGCCGCCCTTGGAACGGGTCGGCGGAGGCGGCGAGGGCCTCGATGAGGGCGGTGGAACTGAAGACCACGTCGCCGGAGGTGAAAACGACGCGCCCGCCCGCCCGCTCGACCGCGTCGCGCTCGGCGCGGAAGCGGGGGTCGTCGTTGAACTCGTACTCGCGGCCCTTGACGTAGACATCCGGCTGCACCGCGGCGAGGAGCGGCTCGGCGGTGGCGTGCGGGTCCACATAGACCCAGTCCACGCAGTCGAGTTCGGCGAGGTTCTCGGCGCGGAGTTCCTGCGGGATGAGCGGGCGGGCCGCGCCCTTGGCGACGCCCGAGTCGCCGGTGATGGAGACGAGGAGCACGTCGCCCAGGGCGCGGGCGGAGCGGAGGTGGCGCACGTGCCCGGGGTGCACGATGTCGAAGCAGCCATGGCAGTGGACCAGCCGGCGTCCGGCGGCGCGGAGGGCCTGGCGGCGCGCGAGGAGTTCTTCGCGCGTGAGGACCTTGTCTGCGGGGCGAGGGGAAAGGCGGGGCGTGGTGTCGCGCATCGGGGCGTGTATCGGCCGGGCGTGGGAGATCGGGCCAGCGGGGCGCGGCGGCGCGGAAACTGCGTTCGGCCCATGGGGCGGGTCGATAGACACCTGATGCCGCCCGATCCGACCTCGGCCCGCCTCACACGCAACGATGTCATCGCGCTGGGGCGGAGCGGACGGGCGTGGGAGTTTCTGCCGATTGCGCTGCGGGCACTCGACGTTGTGCCGACGGACGCGGGCATCCGGTTCCTGGCGGCGGCGAACTTCGCGCGGCTGGGGCTGGTGACGCCCGCCCGCGAGATGCTGGACGCGCTGCCCGAGACGGCGCAGCGCGACCCGGACGTGGCGGGGCTGCGCGCGGCGATGGAGCGCCTGCCGGACGATCGCGTGCCGCACGCGGAGCGGCTGGAGACCTGCCGGGCGAACGCGGCGGCGGTGCGCGGGACGGACCTCGCCGGTGCGCTGGACGAGTGGGCGCGTTCGCTGCCGCGCTGGGAGTGCTTCCGGGCGATGGACGGGAACATCGTGCGTCGGGAGCGCGACGGGCGCGGGGCGTCGGCGTGGGTCGGGCTGAGCGACCAGCGTTCGGTCGCGGCGCGGTTCGCGGAAGTGCAGTTGTCGAACCTCGGGGTGTTTCCGCGGCCGATCGCGGTCGAGGGGATGGATCCGCCGTGGGTGTTCATGGCGGTGTGCGACGGGACGCCGGCGAACGTGGTCGGGTATCGGCCGCGGGTGTGCGTGCTGCAGGCGGACCCGGCGGAACTGCTCGACGGGCTGTCGGTGTGCGACCTGCGCGAGCGGCTGAGCGACCCGCGCGTGGCGGTGTACGCGGGGGCGGACGGGGTCGCGCGGTTCGAGTGCGAGGCGATGGAGCGGCTGGAGGTGCAGGTGGTGCCGGCGTTCGTGCCGCTGCACGTGGTGCGGACGCGGTTCGCGGAGGCGCCGACGGAGGCGTTCTCGCGGCTGACGCGGGCGCAGACGGCGGCGTTCGAGCGGGTGCGGGGGGAGGTCGAGGGCGTGTACGCCGGTCGCGACGCGTCGTGGTGGGCGCGGCGGTGGAGCGAGGCCCGAGGGGGGGGTCGGCCGCTGCGCGTGCTCATCCCGACGAGCCGGTACTCGACGTTCGTGCGGCACGCGGCGGAGGGGCTGGCGCGGTGTCTGCGGAATGAGGGATGTCGCGCCGAGGTGCTGGCGGAGCCGGACCCGTGCGCGATCCTGACGACGGTCGGCGTGCTGCGCGCGGTGCGCGACCTGGAGCCCGACCTGATCGTGCTGATCAACTACACGCGGTCGTCGTCGTACGACGGGCTGCTGCCGGCGAACGTGCCGCTGGTCTGCTGGGTGCAGGACGCGCTGGGGCACCTGTTCGACCGTCGGGTGGGCGAGGCGATGGGGCCGCTGGACTTTGTGGCGGGGCACGTGCACGCGAGTTTCGTCGAGAAGTTCGGGTATCCGCGCGAGCGGACGCTGCCCGCGCCGGTGGCGGCGGACGAGACGAAGTTCCACTCCGGCCCGATCGAGCCTTCGCTGCTGCGCGAGCACGAGTGCGAGATCGCCTACGCGACGCACCAGAGCGAGCCGCCGGACGCGCTGCACGCGCGGCTCGTGGCGGACGCGGCCCGCGAGGGCGCGACGACGACGCGGCTGTTCGAGGCGGCGTGGCCGATGGTGCGTGCGGCGGCGGCGCACTCGCTGGCCGGCAGCCTGGTGCGGACGCTGCGCCTCATCGCCGAGCGGGCGGTGCGCGAGACGTTCGGGCGCGACGACGACCGGCTGGCCGCGCTGCTGCGGCACCAGCACGTGATGCCGATCGCCGAGCGCATCCTTCGGCATCAGGCGGCGCACTGGGCGGCGGAGGTGTGCGTGCGGCGCGGGTGGCGGCTGCACCTGTACGGCAAGGGCTGGGAACGGCACCCGACGCTGCGCGAGTTTGCGCGGGGCGAACTCGAGCACGGCGACGCGCTGCGGGCGTCGTACCGGGCGGCGGTCGCGCACCTGCACGTCTCGCCGGGTGCGATCGTGCACCAGCGGGTGATGGAGAGCGCGCTGTCCGGGGGCGTCGCGCTCTGCCGCATGACGGGGGACGCTGTCGCGCCGCTGCGGTCGCGGGCGCGAGCGGAACTCGTGGAGCGCGGCGTGCGCCCGGTCGCCGAGCGCGACGATGCGGTGGGCTTCGCGTGGGCGGACAGCCCGAGTGCGCTGGCGGCGTGCGCGCTCATGCAGCGCATCGGGATGGAGCCGGGGCCGTGCCTGTGGATCGGGCGCGGCGCGCTCGAGCGCATGCGGCGCGGCGGGGCGGGCGAGGTCGAGCGCGAGTCGGACCCGGCGTGGCTGCTGGGCGACCCGGCCGCGCTCGGGTTCGCGTCGGCGGAGGAACTCGAGCGGCGCGTCGAGACGCTCATCGAGCGGCCGGACCTGCGAGCGGCCTGGTCGGCGTTCGTGGCGGGTCGTGTGCGGGCGCGCTGCACGCAGGCGGTTTTCGCGCGCCGGATGCTGCGGATGGTGGCGGACTCGCTGGGCGCGGACAACGCTCGCGAGACCGAGCTCGCCGAGGAGCGCGCGGCGTGAGCGGGCCGAAGACCGTCGTCGGGTTGCACCGGGCGCACCGCGTGAGCGGGGTGACGGTGACGGGTGCGCGGCTGGCGCGGCTGGCGGCGTGCCCGGTGAGGCCCATGATCGTCGGGGCGGGCGTGACGATGGAGGGCGCGGACGCGACGCCGCTGGCGGGCGCGCCGGGGTTGTCGGTGTGCGCGTGGCCCGGGGTCGCCGACCCGGCCGCGCAGGCGGTCGCGGTGCGCGATGCGGTCCTGCGCGCCGAGGCTCGCGTCGTCGTGCCGAACGACCTGGTGCAGGGGTTCATCGCGTGCGTGCTGCTGCGGCACCGGGGCGTGCGGTGCGCGGCGTGGTGCCACGGCAACGACCTGCTCGCCCGCGACCTCTACGAGCGCTGCCTGCCGCTGGCCGACGCGTGGCGGGCGGTGAGCGGGTCGGTGGCTCGCACGATCTGGCGCGAGGGGGGGGGCGCGCTGCCGTGCCCGATCGACGTGCCTCCCGCGCCCGCGCCGCCGAATGCGCCGGGGCCGCTGCGGCTGCTCTACGCGGGGTGGCTGGACGGGATGAACAAGCGCGTGCTCGATCTTGGTACGCTGGCGGACGGTCTGCATGCGCGTGGGGTAGCGTTCGAGTTGACGGTGGTGGGCGACGGCCCGTCGCGGCAGGGACTGACGGATGTGCTGCGTGGGCACGCGGCGGCGGGGCGGGCGCGGCTCGTCGGCCCGTTGCCGCTGGATCGCATGGCGGACCTGCACCGGGCGCACGACGCGCTGGTGCTGGTCAGCCGGAGCGAGGGCTGGCCGCTGGTGGTGATGGAGGCGATGGCGGCGGGGCGCTCGGTAGCGATCACCGGCGGGTGCGGCGGGGCGGCGGACCTGGTGCGCGACGGCGTCGAGGGCGTGGTCGTGCCCGTCGGGGCGATGGACGAGATGGCCGGGCGGCTGGCCGGGCTGGCGAACGACCGCGATGCGCTGGCTCGCATGGGCGTGGCGGCGCACGCGGCCGCGCTGCGGTCGCTGGATGCCCGCGTGCTCGGGCCGCGTTTTGCGGAGTTCGTCGAGGAGGCCGCGGGCGTGCGGGAAGCACCCGAGGCGCGCGCGCCGGACGCGATCGCCACGCGCTGGGACCGGATGCTCGGCGCGCTCGAACTGCTGGGGGAGTGTCCCTCGCGTTCGCTCGCAGCGCTCGCCCGGTCGTGGCTCGACGACATGGGCGTCCGGCCGCGGCGCGAGAGCGAGCGCGGGATCGAACTGGAGCGCGGGGCGGCGCTGCCATTGCGACTGCCGGACCTGCCGACGGCCGCGGACCGGCTGGTGCTGGAGGCGGTGGCTCACCTGACGCGGGGGGGGGTGGAGCGGATCGCGCTCATCTCGGACGCGCCGGAGAAGTTCGACCCCGCCGAGCTGCCGCGCGGCGTCACCATCCACCACCGGCGCGAGCTCGATGCG
>DAOMNQ010000099.1:0-7401 GCA_035443945.1 Phycisphaerales bacterium
CGTCACCGTCGTCGCAAGACCACGCGCGTCGTACGCCGTGCTGATCCGCTTCACCGCGTCGTCGAACCCGCCCGCGATCGTCGTGGCCCGACGGTGCGTCAGGCGGCCCAGTTCGTCATAGTCGCTCTCGACCACGTTCCCCGCCTGGTCCCGCGTCCAGACCTGCTCCCCCTGCGCGTTGTAGGCGAATCGGACCACGTCAGAGCCCGACGCGGAGTCGGGATAGGTCACCTGCCGCAGCAAATGCCCCGCGGCGACCGCCGACGGTCCGGGGTCGTCCCCGGGGCTGACGCCGTAGGTGTACGTCGTCACCTGGTCGTCCCCCGCGTCCTCCACGCCGTCGCCGTCGAGGTCCACCCACATCTTGACCTGGAGCCCGTTCTGGTACTCGAAGCGCGTGTAGACGTCGTGGTCGCGCACCGGCTCCGCCAGCGAGCCGCCCGTGTGGTTGGCGATCGTCGCCACCGTCCGCCCCGCTTCGTCGTAGAGGTACCGCGTCGTGATCCCGGCCGGATCCTCGACCTCGAGCACGGAGCCGTCCGTGTCGTAGGTCACGGTCGTGCGCAGCGCAGTCGCCGACCTCGCCGGGACCGACATCCCCTCGCGCTCGAAGTCCGAGCCGCCGTAGGTGCCGAAGGCCACCGTGTCCGTCAGCCGGTCCAGGGCGTCGTACCAGAAGGCCGTGATCTGCACGCGGCCCTCGAGATTCGCCGCGGTGATCGTGAGCGGATCGCCGTCGGCGTTGGTGTCCAACGCGCCGGTCGTCTGTCCCACGCCGTAGTCTCCGTGCAGGCGGCCGACCACCGCCGTCATGAGCACGTTCCCCGTCTCGGGGTCGTAGGCTGTCTGCGACTCCTCGAGCACGACGTCGCCGGCCACGTCCAGCGCATGGGCGTACGTCGTGTCGTTCGTGGAGGAGATGACGAAGGAATGCGTCGGTCGCCCGAGCCGGTCGTAGGCCCACTTCTCGAACCGTTCGCCGTGCGTCTTGACCGCTCGGCCCTCGCCGTCGTACCAGAACGAACGGATGAGGTACGTGTCGCTGCTCAGCGTCTGGACGATGCCGCCCGTGGACTGGTCGATCCGGTACTCGCGCGCCTCAAAGACCTGCCCGCGCTCGTCGTATCGCGTTTCCGACAGGCTGAGCCGGTTGCTCGTCGCCGAGAACGGATCGCTCGACGCGCTCAGGCCCGAGGCGGATCTGTACGTGGCGACCGCCGTGGCTCGCCCGACGTTGTCGTACTTCGTCAGCACGTGCGGCGCAAGAGGGTTCTCGACCAGCACGGCCCGACCGCGCACGTCGTTCTCGAACGCCGTCACCCGCTGGCCCGTTGTCCCGTCCACGACGTAGCGCGTGACTTCCGTGAGGTAGCTGTTCCCGCCGTCCAGGCCCCCGTCGTACTCGTAGACCTCGGTCGCCACCATGTCGTTCGTGCCCGAGGTGTCGCCGCCGACCTCGCCGTTGTCGTTCGTCCCGATCGACCGCGCGGCCGGCCGCCCCAGCACGTCGTACGCCGTCCGCGAGACCGTCCCGGTCGCGTCCTTCGTGCGCACGAGCCGCCCCGAGTTGTCGTAGGCGTACGGCACGGCGTCGTAGTTCGTCCCCTCCGTTCCGTCCCCCGACCCCGGGATCGCGTGGTAGGTGAGCGAGCGCAGCAGCCGCGTCCCCGTCTCGCCGTACTCGCTCGTCGAGTACCGCGCGAGCGTCCCAACCTGAACCGCCGTGATGGGGTCGTCCTCCTCGTCGTCGATCCACGTCGTGGGCGCGGACGCCTCACCCCCCGCGGCCAGGGCGATCACGCCCCCAGCCTCCGTCCGCCCCGCGTGGTTCCGCACCGTGTACGCCACCGGCCCGTACCGCTTGCCGGCCCCGGCGTCGTAGCGCGGGATCGAGAGCGTCACAAACCGCCCGTCGTCAAGCCGCGTGTAGACCTGCTCCGCAACACGGCTCGCGGTCGTGCTGTGCGCGTGCAGTGTCGTGGTGGCGAGCCTGCCCTGCGCGTCATATGTGAACGCCGTCACCTGGTGCAGCGGGTCGCCCGAGGCCGAGAAATCCACCGGCGCATCAGGGATCGTGACTCCGTTGAAGATCTCCCCCGAGCCGCTGAGCGTTGTGTCAGCGTCAGCCGCCACCGTGATCGGCAGACCGGTCGCAGCGTCGTAGGCCGTGTACCCGATGACGCCGTCCACATCCTTCGTGAACTGCACCCGCCCGTCGGCCAGCAGGAACCGGCTCTCCGCCTCCGACGTGCCGGAGCCGTTCTTGCCCGTGCTGACCGTCGCGTAGATGGTCGTGACGACCTTCGGCGCGAGGAAGTCGGGTTCCGTCGCCGTGTCGTTGTAAAAGGCCTCGTAATCGAACTGCGTGAGGTACGAGCCGTCCGCCGGATCGCCGATCACCGAAACGTCCGTCCCCGCCACCGTGTAGGCCCACGACTCGGCGACGAAGGAGCGGGCGACGGTCGCCGTGTAGTCGTCGAGATCCAGCCCGTTGTCGTCCGTCGCCACTTCGAGCACGCGTGCGTCGTACCGCGTCGTGGAGAGCAGGAACGCATCGGCCTCGGCGTGGTCGCTCACGCGCCACTTCGTGTGGATGAGATGTCCGAAGATGTCGTCTTCGAGGCTGTACTCGAACAGACGCACCAGCCCGTCCGTCGTGCTCGTCACGATCGTACCCAGCGGATCGTTGGACCCGTCGTTGTGCGTGTAGCTCGACACCGCCGAGGGGGTTACGATCTTGACCGTCTCAGCCGTGTCCGGGTCGCGCACGAAGCGTGTCACCCAGGCCGAGGGGACAGGGGCCGTCTCCGCCGGATCGTCGTCGGTTCTCACTTCCGCCCACGGCTTGAACAGCTCGTCCACGTAGTGCGTGACGTACAGCCCGTCCGGGAACGCCACCACCGTCCTGTAGCGCCACTCGTCCTGGAAGCCGTCCTCCTCCTCGAACGCCGGGTTCTCGTCATACGAGAGCTCGATGGTCCCGTCCACACCGCTTCCGCCCGCGCACCCGCAGTCGCCGTTCTGGAAGAACGATTCGATGCGGCCGTCCGAGGAGGAGAAGTACTCGAAGTACATCTCGGCGTACGGCTTGAGGTCGCCGTCGGACTCGGTTTCGAAGACGCTCCCGACCCGCCGAAGCCCCTCGCTCCCGACCACCATCTTGATGAAGTCCGGAAGGTCGGACAGCGCCCGGCTCTGCCCGGCGTAGTACCTGTAGTACCGCTGCGTCTGCGTCGACACCCCGGACACGCTCGTGGGCATGACCACGGTCACCAGCTTGAGGTCGCCCTCCAAGCCCAGGTCTTCCTCGTCCTCCTCGTAGAACCCGTACTCGACGCGCGCGACCTCGGAGACACCGGAGGGTGTCCCCTCCCACGCGCCGCCGGTCTTCGTCTGGGCCTCGACTTCGATCAGCCGCTTCAGGCCGCCGATCTCGGAACCGGAATAGGTGTACACGTACCGCCGATCGCCGGGGTCCACGGCGTAGAGCATCCGGCCGTCGGCGTAGCCATTCGTGACCGCAGTGTCCGCTTCGTCAGGGTGGCCGACCCAGGCCGTATTGCCCGCGACATCCACGTGCTTCCAGAGCTGCCCCTCGGCGCCGGCGGC
The DNA here is from genome assembly GCA_035443945.1 of Phycisphaerales bacterium. Classification (GTDB taxonomy): domain Bacteria; phylum Planctomycetota; class Phycisphaerae; order Phycisphaerales; family UBA1924; genus CAADGN01. Next base: position 3,610 of record DAOMNQ010000099.1, read on the forward strand.
GTTCACGTCGAAGCCGAAGAAGGTGGTGATCGTGCCGTTCTGGGTGTAGAGTTTGTACATCTCCGGATCATCGCCGTCAGCGGGAATCTCGACGACGACCCCGCGCGTCCCCTCGGTGCCGATGAAGATGCCGCTCCCCGCCGACGACTCGATGAAACCCATGCGCCCGATGCGTTCGTAGAGAATCGTGACCGTCCGAAGCCCGATGAAGACGCCGCTCGTGATGGTCTCCGGTTCCGTGATCATCGGATGCGAGATCTGCGCCCAGTTGTACCCTTGGTAGCTGTCTACTGGGGACTGCGGGTCGTCCGGGTCCACCGCGTACCCGCGCCCGATCACCCAGCTGAACCCCGGCGACGGCAGGCTCAGGTCCACTTCCCGCGGCCGGTACGCCCCACGCGCGAGATCGACGCTGCCGATCGAGGGCGGTGTGGTAGCCGGGCCGGGGAAGGGGTTGCTGACGCTCACCCAAGGCGGCCCGATCGGGTTGATGGGATCCCAGGGCGGGTAGAAATCGCCGCCGCCGCCGCCGCAGTCATCGGGACACCTGAACGCGACTCGAATTCGGCACTTCTGCTCGTCGCTCAGCGGGGCGCCGAGAAAGTCCTCCACGAGATCAATGTACTCCTGCGCCAGCTCGCAGGGAGTCAGCGGCTCATCGTAATCGCTGTTGCACTCCGGGTCGATCTGCTTCTCGTGCCATTCGTTGTACGCCGCCAGGAACTCCCCGGGACTGAGGAAGCAATCTTGTGTAAGCTCCACGTTGTCGCAACACTTGCAGCAGAACACCAGGAATACAAACTCGTCGAACGGCTGATTGCACGACGGCTCCACCGGACATTGCCGCTCTCCACCTTGCGGGCACTCCTCGCACAGATCGTCCCAGCGATCATTGTCGACGCGTCCGGAGGCACCCGCGGAACCCATCATCGAGGCCGCCGCGAACACCCACGCGAACACCCGCAACGCTCGGCCAGGTCGCCTGAGCGGAGGCCGGGCGCGGCCGCGATTGCGTTCATCGGCGTGGGACTCAGCGTGGCGTTTGCCGTACATGGATCGTCCTCTTTCGAGCGCGCTGCTCCGCGCCGCTTCGCCGAACCTACCCCTCTCCGGTGCCCTCGTGCAAGCGTGAACCCCGTGAGTTGTTCGACTTGACAACTGACGGCCGCGGTCGTGCCCGGACAGTTGTCGAGTTTGACAAGTCGGGGCCTTGCCTCTTTACACGGTTGTCGCGGCGCTGTAGGACGTATGGGTGTCGGCGGCCGCGCGTTGTCCGCCGCTCAGGAGGTGCCCGATGCTCAGAGCGCTCGCCCGTCCCGCCAACGCCCTGCCGATCCTGCTGGCCTTTCTCGCGGGCGGCGCGTTGCTGCTCGCCTCGCTCGGCTCTTCGGGGGTGCTCTTCCTGCCGCGGCACGCCGAGGAGCCCGCGGCCCCGACGGCGGTGGAGCTCGCGGCGGCCCTGCACCGCGTCGGTCTTTCTCCGGAGCGCCTGGCGGCGGCCGGCCTCACGGCGACCGAGGCGTCCACGCTGGTGCAGAACGCCGCCGCGCACCTCGACGGCGAGCGGTTCCAATCGCTCCAGCAGGCCGATACCGCAGTGCGGGACGCGAGCCGGGACGTGCAACGCCTCGAACGGCTCGCGCGTTCGGGCCGGGCGACCTCGGGCGACCTCGGCGACCTGACCACCGGGCGTGCCGCGCTGGCCGGAGCGGAATCGGCCCTCCGCTCCGCCCTGGGCGCTTTGTACGATGCGGCCGCCGACGGCCTGTCCGGCCCCAAGGCCGCGCGTCTGGCCACGCTCCGCGCCAACGCCGGGTGGGACCTCCCGGTGCAGTACCTGGCCGCGTCGCGCAGCGAGGCGGAGTGGGTGGCCCTGCGTGACGCGTTGGCGAGCGTCCGCATCAGCGCGCGTCTGGGCGAGGAGCCTCACGGCGGCTGCTCTGCGCTCGTCGCCCAGTGCGACGCCGACTCGGCCGTCGCCACGGCCAAGGCGGCGCTCGACGCCAACCCGGCCGCCATCGCGAGCGCGTTCGACGCCGCGGCGGGGATGTGAGGCGTGCGCGGTGGGCGCGCCGGGGCCGCGATGTTCGGGCGACCGTGCTCATCGCCGCGCATCGCTCTCGCGGTGCTGGCCGCGGCGGTGTTCCTTGCGCTCCCGGCGGTGGCGCAGGACGGCGATCCTCGGCTGACGCTGGCGGGTCAGGTTGAGCTGCCGAGGCTGGTCGACCTGGCTGCGCAGCGGCTGCGTCTGAGCATCGACTACGACGCGCAGGCGCTGAAGGGGACGGTCACGCTGCGGCTTGACGAGGACCTCGACGACGCGGAGCTCTGGGTGCTGGTGAACCGCGTCCTGGCGGCGCGTGGGTTCACGACGGTGCGCGCGCCGGGTGAGGGGGCGTACAGCGTGGTGCGTCTCGCCGATGCCCCGGGCCTGGCGCCGGTCGTGGACGGGGGCCCCGGGCCGCTCGGGCCAGCGCCCGGGTTCCGGGCGTCGGTGGTGCGTGTCGTTCACCGCCCCGCGCGCGATCTTGTCGAGCCCCTGTCCAAGGCGTTGACCCGTCCCACCGGGAGCGTGACCGCGCTCGACGAGTCGCTCTTGCTCCTGGCCGATCTTGCGCCGCGCGTCGAGCAGGCCGAGTCATTGTTGGCGCTGCTCGACCGTCCGGCGGCGGCGCCGGTGGTGGAGGAGATCCGGCTGACCACGCTCTCGCCCGCGCAGATGTCGGCGGTCTTCGCGCAGCTGGCGGCCAAGCGTCGGGTGGTCGCCGGTGCGGAGCCGCCCGCGGAGCTGGTCCCGCTGCCGGAGTCCGGCTCGGTCCTGCTCATCGCGACCGAGGCCGCTGCGGCGCACTGGCGTGCCGTGATCGCGGACCTCGACGGCCGCGACCGTGTGGAGACGCGCACGCTGGTTCCGCGTCACCACACCGCCGCGGACGTGGCCTCGCTCCTGGACCGCACCGTCCGCCCCGGCGCGGACGATCGCTTCCGCGTGGTGGTCGACGAGCTGACGGGGAGCCTGATCGTCACGGCGACGCCGGCGCAGCACGAGGCGGTGGAGGCGGTGCTGTCGCGCCTGGCCGACGCCCCCCCCTCGGCGCGGAGGCCGGTGCGATCCTTCGTGGTCCGCAACCGCGGCGTGCGCGAGGTCCAGGCGATCCTGGAGGAGCTGATCACCGCCGGGGTCCTCGAGGCCGCTGCCGAGGAGCGGCCCGCGACCACACCGACCGAGACGCCGGCCATCGTACCCATGCCGCCCCCGCCGGCGGGCGAGGAAGCCGAACGCGCCGTCGCCAATGCTTCCGCCGAGCCCGCGCGTCGCCCCGTGCAGCGCCAGCGCACCGGCGAGCCGCCGCTCGTGCTGACGAGCGACGAGGGGACGAACACGCTGATCGCGGTGGGCGAGCCGCGGCTGCTGGCGCAGGTCGAGTCGTTGCTGCGGACGCTGGACGTGCGGCAGTCGCAGGTGATGCTCGAGGTGCTGATGGTGACGCTGACCGACTCCGAGGCCCTGGACCTCGGCGTCGAGATCGAGAAGCTCACCAGCTACGACGGCGTCGGCGTCCGTCTCTCGTCGCTCTTCGGCCTCGGCGTTCGCGGCGCGGGGGGCGTGCTGACCGGCCCGGACGACGGGACGGGGTTCACGGGGGTCGTGCTCAGCCCGGGCGACTTCTCGGTGGTGGTGCGGGCGTTGCAGAGCGTCAGCGCGGGCCGCTCGCTGACGGCGCCGCGGCTGCTCGTGGGCAACAACCAGGCCGCCACTCTCGACGCCGTGGTGCAGCAGCCCTTCGCCAG
>DAOMNQ010000100.1:0-7324 GCA_035443945.1 Phycisphaerales bacterium
CGGCTCGCCAGCAGCCGCTCGAGATAGTCCGCCAGCCGCTCGTCCGTGAACCCTTCCAGAAAATCACGCGAGCGACCGCCGGTCTCTTCCAGAATCCGCGCCATCAGTTGCTCCCGGCCCATCGACAACGAGCCGCGACCGTCAGGGAGCGGTTGACACTCCGCGCCCTGCTGCATCGCAAGCCGGGCCTTGCGCTCCCGCTCTTCCCGCGCGCGGATCGTGCCGCACTCGACGCCTTCGAACAGGTGCTCTGCCATACCCAGGTTCCTTCGCGACGCATCGGGCCTCCCGCCCGGACGCCGCTCGAAGTCCCCGGCCTCCGGCCGAGCCTCAACCCTCGCGCACCCCGCGCGAAGCCAACCACTATCGGCGGCGGGCTTGGTCTCAGGCCAGAACCGCGCTCCTCGCGCACCCATTGCGCCCGACGCCGCCCGTTCGCAACCTACCCTCCCGCGTGATCGATCCCGACCGCCTCATCCTCTGGCATCGCGCGCCCGAAGGCGCGGCCCTGCTCCACGCATCCGGCGATGCCGCCTCACCTTTAGCAGTGCTCGCTGACGCGAACCCGCTCACCGACGATCCCCGCGCGCTCGCGGCGGAATGCGCGGGTGAGCCGCGCCTGCTCATTCCAACCGGCCAGGCCCCGGCGGCCGACCCCGCCGAGGCCGCCGTCCGAACCTGGAGCCGCCAGTCCTGGGCCACGCTTTCCCGCTTCTGCGCCGAGGTTGCCAAGTCCGGCCTGCCACTCTGGCTGCTCCCAGCCGCGGGCGACGTGCTCTCGGATGCCCCTCGCACAGCCGCGTTCATGGCCGAGCATCCCGGCCTCGGGTTCGTTCTCGAACCGGCCGCGCTGCTCACCCCCGCGATGCTCGACCACGCCGACGATCACCTCCACCGGTTCGCCCATTCACTCGGACACCACCCGGCGTGCGCCGCGATCTTCATCTCCGACGCGAAGGTCTCGGCCGGGTCGCTCGTCCGGTGCCCCGTCGGACGCGGTGCGATTAGCGCCCGTTGCCTCGCCGTGTTCGTCGCCGCCTGCCGCGCCGACCTGCCGGTCGTCCTGCTCGCCGATGCCGCGGAGGAGCAACTCACCGCCCTCGCCGACGCCGCACGGACGACGCCCTAGACTCACGCCCGACGCGGAGCCGACCATGCCGAATCTCGACCACCCGACCTTCGCCCTCGTGAAAGGCCATTTCCCCGGCAAGCGCTTCCGCGCCACCGAGTTCCGTGGGCAGTCCACGCTCATCGTCGAGCCGGCGGACCTGCACGAGGTGATGCGCCTGCTGCGCGACCACGAGTCGGCCAGGTACGACTTCCTTTCCGACGTCCTCGGCGTCGACTACCTGAACTACCCGGCGAAGATGCCCGGCCGGTTCGCCGTCGTCTACATCCTCGTCTCGACCTCGCGCGACGACCGCTTCTTCGTCAAGACCTTCCTCGATCCCTCGATCCCCACCGACGGTATCGAGGAAGACCCCGCGCTCTGGGTCGATTCGGTGACGGACATCTGGCCCGGTGCGGAATGGCGCGAGCGCGAGGTCTTCGACATGTTCGGCATCCGATTCCGAAACCACCCCGACCTGCGCCGCATCCTCACCTGGCAGGACTATCCGGCGCACCCGCTCCGCAAGGACTACCCGCTCCGCGGCCGCGGCGAGCGCGAGTCCTACCGCGTGATCGACCGATCCAGCGCTTGACTCAGCGCGGCGCGCGGGCCGGTCCCGGGTCGCGCACCTCGATCCGATCCGTCACCAGGTTCCAGAAGATGCGCCGAGCCGTGATCGGCGAGGTCCGACCGGTCTCCACCACCGTCACGACGCCCCCCTCGTCGGCGAAAGCCTCGGCGGTGCCCGCGATCGCGTCGTACTCCAGCCGGTGCCCCGTCAGTTCGTGCCGGCCCGACCGCACCCAGACCTTCCCAATGGCGGTCGCGTATTCGAGTTCGCCGCTCAGGTCGCCGGCCTCGTCCGCGGATGCGTTGCGGATGCGGGCCGTCATCGACTCGGCTTCGAGGTCGGTCCGCAGACTGTCGGCGAGTCTGCGGTGGCTCATCCGCACGCCGCCGTGCATCGTCGCCTCACCCTTCGTCTGATCGACGTGGAACGACCGCGACCAGTCGAAGAGCGCGGTGCCTCGGTTGTCGGCGTCCGCGTCCGTCTCGGCGTTCGTGCGGAGGTCCGCGACCACGAGCCGACCCGCGCCCGGCACGTCGAGCGTCCCCGCCGCGTTGTCCGCGATGATCTCGTGCCCGAAGAGCGTGAACGCCCGCGCCAGCCGCGGCGGCGCATCCGGGCCGGCGTCCACGGAGCGCGTGCTCTCGACGGACGCAGGAACCGGCGCGGCGTCATCGTCCGGCTCGGGCTGCGCTGCCCAGGCGTGCATCCGCAGTACCCGCCGCGAGCGAGACTGCGCCGCCGGGTCCGCCGAGTCCATCGCGACGGCTTCGCCCTCCGGCGACGGCTCGAGTTCGACGCGGACTCGCTCCGCCCGGATCGTGTCGCGGGAGAGAGGTGCCCGCTCGCTGACCGCGACGACCCCGCCCGATGCTTCGAGGATGCCCGTCCGGTCGTCGAAGGTCATGCCCGCGGTCCACTCGGCGTGCGTGCGCGTGGGCGGCTCGCCCTGATTGCGGGTCCGGTGCTCGAACGTGCCCGCGCCGAGCGAGGTCGCGGTTCTGCGCGTGCCATCGAGCCGCACCTCCTCGCCGGTGATCCGTGTGCCCTCGCGCTCGACGAGCGCTCCCTCGCCAGCGACTTCGAGCCGCTGCTCGTCGAGGTTCGCCCAGAGCGTCTCGCCCTCGATGCGCAGCCGGTCGGAGCGGCGAGAGAACTGGACCTCGCCGCGTGCGGAGACGGTCTGCGCGACCACCGCGCCGCGTTCGTCGGTCGTCAGGTCGGCGTCGAGGGTGCGGGCACGGATCTCGGCGTCGTCCTGGCGGAACCTGCCGTTCCCCTCGGCGGTCACGCGGACGGGATCAACGCCGTCGCCCTTCTCGTTGGCGACGAAGTCGATGCGCAGCCTGTCCCACGGCCCGCCGCCGCCGCCCTTGCCGTCGTTCATGACCGCCGCGCCGATGGCGTCGATGCTGCGCAATCCGGCCGCCTGGGGCGCATCAGGCTCGAAGACGGCGCGGAGGAGGTCGGCTTCGAGCGAGGCGACTTCCTCGGCGGCGCGCACCTTCCCGACGAAGTCCGCGCGCAGCAGTTCGCCGGTCATCGTGCCGTCCCGAACCATGAACCAGAGGTCGGCCCGCTCGCCCCAGTCGATGCGGCTCAGGCCGTTCATCGACGAGGCGACGCCCGAGCCGCGCGCGACGGCGACGCCGGTGTCGAGCGGGAGTTCGAGCCTGCCGACACGGACCGAGCCGCCCGATTCGCCGGGTTGTTCGAGCAGGACGCCTTCCTGTCCCTGGCCGCTGAGCACGACCACCCGGCGTGTCGCGGCGTAATCGACCTGCGCTGCCCGGCCCGCGCCGCCCGATTCCTCATCCGCAAGTTGAACGACGCCCGTTTCTTCGGCGGTGATGCGAGCCGCGACGTGGTCCTCGGCGAGCGTGGGCGGGCGATCGGCAAGCGGTCGGATTTCGAGGGGGCCTGTCCACGTCAACTCCGCCGGGCCGTCAGCCGCCGGGCGACCGAAGACAGGAACGGCAGCGGGGGGGGGAGCAACGGGTGCGCCGTCGGCTTGCGGCCTCGGTTGCGCGGGGCTTTCGGCGGGTGTGGCGTGCTCGCGGTGCGCCGCGTTTGATGGGCCTGTCGGTGCAGGCTCCGCCTTGCGTGGCTCGCCGATGGCGTCCTCGGGCAGGCGGTTGTCGAGCAGCCGCGTCCAGACGCTCATGCGGTCGCCGCGCACGGACTGCGAGCCTTGCGTCAGCACCACCTCGCGATGGAAGAGCGCGTGGTAGAACGACTCCTTCGGTTCCTCGGCCTGCGCGGACTCCGACGGCGGTGGCGTTACGGGTCGCTGCGGGTCTGTCGGGCGATCGGCTCGGGCGGTGGTGTGCGGGCGTGAGTCGGCGTCGCTCGGTGTCGCCGCTGGTTCGGGCCTCGCGGCGGCCTCGCGGCGCTCGCGCATGCGGGCGGTGGAGCGGGCGCGCTCGGCGGGATCGACGCGGAGGTACTCGCCGCGGGCGACGGTCGCCACTTCGAGCCTTTCAAGCACCTGGTTGACGAGGATCTTCACGTCCGATCCGGCGAACTCGACCCCCTGGCCGTTGAGCAGGAGGCGGTCCGGCGTCGAGACCTCGCCGAGCGTGAAGTCGAACGTGAGCGAGTCGGTGCGAGCGGTGAGGGCAGGCTCGTCGGAGTCGATGTCGGGTCTCGTGCCGTCCGGCGGCATCTCGAAGAGCCGGATGACGACCGAGCCGACGAAGCGGCCGGACTCCGGCTCGCGTGAGCGGTCGGGCATGTAGAGCGTGCCCTCGTTCGCCTCGACGTGCACGGCCCGCCCGTCCTTCAGGAACATCCACGCCCTGGGCGTACCGACGTGATACCGGCCGGGGTTCGTCGGCTGCACCGTGCGCGAGCGCAGTTCCCCGGCGAGCCGGGTCGGGTCGTTGCGGTCCATCACCTGCACGAAGAGGCCGGATGCGCCGGTGGGCTGCGCCTGGCCGCCGATGACGGTGGCGTCGCGTGCGCCGGGCGGGATGAGGTCGGGGAAGTCGCCCGGGTTCGTGCTTTGCTTCGCGCCCGAGCCGCGCACGGCGAGGAATACAACGGCGACCACGACGACACCCGCCAGCGCGATCGACGCGAGCATGACCGTTCGTCGCGGGTCGCGGGTTGCGTCAGGTCTCGGCGCCATCGTACCTCCGGAAGTGGTGCGTCAGCGCATCGCGCGCTTCGAGCAGGTGCTCGACGGCGTCGCGCACCGCGCCGCGCCCGCCGCGGGCGCGAGTGACGAACCGTGCACGCTCGCGCACGCGCGGGTCCGCATCGGCGACGGCCATGGGGTAGGCGACGGCGCGCATCGCGGCGAGGTCCGGCCAGTCGTCGGCCAGGTAGGCCGCGCGGTCGGGCGGTGTGCCGGTCCGTCGGCAGACCTCGCGCACGGCGTCGCCCTTGTCGCCGGCTCCTTCGATGACGGGGTCGATGCCGAGTTCGGCGGCGCGCCTGCGCACCGCTTCGCCGCCGCGGCGCGTGATGATCGCGCACCGCCCGCCCGCCTCGATCCACAGTTTCACGCCGAAGCCGTCGCGGACGTTGAAGGCCTTGGTCTCACCGCCGCGGTCGTCGTAGACGATCGAACCGTCGGTCATGACGCCGTCCACGTCGAGGATCAGGAGTGTGACGGTGGCGGGGACGCTCACGAGTCGTTCCTGACGAGGCGCATGGCGATGAGGTCCTGCACGTCGAGAATGCCGACGGGGCGGCCGTCGCCGTCGACGACGGGAATCTCGTCCTGCCGATGCTCGCGGACCATGCGGACGGCGTCGCGCAGCAGGGCATCGTGCGGCAGCGAGCGGGGCGAGCGCGTCATCACCTCGCTGATCGGGCGGGCGAGTTCGGCCGGGTCGCGCAGGATGAGCCGGCGCAGGTCGCCGTCGGTGAAGATGCCCGAGAGCCTGCCGTTCGACGGCTCAACCAGCAGGATCGCGCCGGGGCGTCGGCCGGCTTGGGAGGCCTCGCTCAGGGCCTGGGCAACGGTGCGGTCGTGCGGGATGAGCGGCGTGTTCACGCCCGCGCGGAACCGGAGCAGGTCGGTGATGGGGCGCAGCAGGCCGCCGAGCGCGCCGCCGGGGTGGCGCTTGGCGAAGTCCGCGTCGGTGAAGTTGCGGCGGCGTGCGGCGGAGAGCGCGAGCGCATCGCCGAGGGCGAGGGTGGCGGCGGCGGAGGAGGTGGGCGCGGAGACGCGGCCGTCGCCGGCCTCGTCGCTCTCGCCGAGCGTGAGCGCGACGGTGGCGAGGCGTTCGAGGCTCGACCGGGGCCGCTCGGGGTCGCGCCCGTCGCCGCCGGTGATGGAGACGATCGGGATGCCGTCCTGCCGCAGGATCGCGGCGAGGTTGACGACCTCGTCGGTCTCGCCGGACCTGCTGAGGGCGATGACGGTGTCGGCGGGGCGGAATCGGCCGAGGTCGCCGTGCGCGGCCTCGGTGGGGTGGACCGGGTGCGACGGGATGCCGAGCGACGACAGCGTGGAGGCGATCTTCGCGCCGATCAGGCCGCTCTTGCCCAGCCCGGTGACGAGGACGGTCCCGCCCGCGTCCGGGCACCGGGCCAGGAGGTCGACCGCGAGGTTGAACCGCGCGTCGAGTTGCTCGGCGAGGGCGTCGAGGGCGTCGGTTTCAGCGCGGACGACGCCCCGGGCGAAGTCGAGTTCGGCCTCGGTGGGTGGGGAGGCGGTGGTGGGTTGCGCCGAGCGGGTCCGCGGCATGAGGGAAGGGTACACTGGCCGGGGGCGCGGGGATACGGGCTGGCGCGAGGAGCGGCGAGTGGCGCAGGGCGAGTACACGGTGCGGCTGGAGGCGTTCGAGGGGCCGCTCGACCTGCTGCTGCACCTCATCCGCAAGGCCGAGGTGGACGTCGCGGACATCCCCGTGGCGACGGTCGCGGACCAGTACCTCGGCTACCTCTCGCAGATCGAGCGCGTGGACGTGGAGCGGGCGGGGGAGTTCCTCGTCATGGCCGCCACGCTGATGGAGATCAAGTCGCGGCTGCTCAGGCCCGCGACCGAGGGGGGGGAACGCGAGGCGGACGCGGGCGGTGAGGGGGGCGGGGGCGGCGGCGAGCGTGAAGACCCGCGGGCGGAACTCGTCCGCCAGTTGCTGGCCTACAAGATGTACCGCGACGTGGCGGATGAACTGGCGCGCCGGCACGATGAATGGCAGCGGCGCTTCCCCGGCGGGCGGGCCGGCTTCGACCGGGCGGCGGCGGCCGACCCGCAGGGCGATGAGCAGATCGACCTGGAGGACGTGTCGCTGATCGATCTCGTCGAGGCGTTCCGGCGCATCAGCGAGACGGTGGTCTTCGACCGGCTGGGCGAGCACGAGGTCGCCGCCGACGACACGCCGATCGAGTTGCACGCGGAGGACGTGCTGGACCGGCTGCGGCACGAGCCGGAGGGGCTTGAGTTGCGGGGCCTGTTCACGGGGCGGACGCGGCCGGAGGCGATCGGGCTGTTCCTGGCGGTACTGGAACTGGTCCGGCGGCGGGCGATCTCGGTGATGCACGAGGCCGAGAGCGGGCGTTTCGTGCTGCGGCTGCGCGGCGAGGATGACGCGCTGCCCTCCCCCGCGCCGGGCGAGGGTTCTTAGAGCCTATCCCGAAACCCATGATTCACCACAGAGGCACAGAGGGCACCGAGAAAACAACCAATGATT
>DAOMNQ010000101.1:0-4253 GCA_035443945.1 Phycisphaerales bacterium
CGGTGCCCTCTGTGCCTCTGTGGTGAATCATGGGTTTGGGGATAGGTTCTAGACCTCCCGCGTCCGAGGTCGCGCCGCGCGGTAGGCTGGCGACCGCATGCGCTCGGCTGTCTTCCTCGACCGCGACAACACGCTGATCGACATCGCGGGCGAGCGTGCCGACGCATCGCTCGTGCGCCTGCTGCCGGGGGCGTTCGGGGCCTGCGAGCGGCTGGCCCGGGCGGGGTTCACGCTCGTTGTCGTCTCGAACCAGGGCGTGGTCGCCCGCGGCGGGGGGACGCTGCGTGAGGTTGAGGCGACGAACGACCGGGTGCGTGCGCTCCTGACGCCGCCGAGCGCGCGTCGCCCGCTGGCCGAGGCGTTCTACTTCTGCCCGTATCACCCGCAGGGGACGGCCGAGCGGTTTGCGAGCGAGCACCCGTGGCGCAAGCCCGCGCCTGGGATGATCCTCACGGCCGCGGATGAACTCGCCCTCGACCTGGCTCGCTCGTGGTTCGTGGGCGACGCGGAGCGGGACATCCGGGCGGCGACCGCGGCGGGCATCCCCCCCCCTCAGGCCCTGCTCATCGGGCCGGGGCGACGGCTGCCTGACCTGCATGGCGCGGCGGGGCGCATCCTGGCGGCCGGCTGATCGGGGCACGCTCGCAATTCGTCCGGACGAGGGGGTGAGCCTGCGGGACGGGCCTTTCCAGGCTCCGCGCCTCATACCCTTTGTTCGCCCATGCCCCCGGCCACCGCCACGCCGCTGCGTCTGCTGGTTGTCCTGCCTTCGTGGCTGGGCGACGTGGTGATGGCGACGCCCGCGCTGCGTCTGCTGCGCGACCGGCTGCGCGGCTCGTTCATCGCGGGGCTTGTGCGCCCGGAGATGCGCGAGGTGCTCGCGGGCACGGACCTGCTCGACGAGTTGCACGCCGATCGCAAGGGCGGGGTGATGGGGCCGAAGCACGTGGCGGCCCGACTGCGGCCGAGGCGGTACGACTCCGCGCTGCTGCTGACCAACTCGTTCTCGAGCGCGCTGGCGGCTCGCGTCGCCGGCATCCCGCGGCGCGTCGGGTACGACCGCGATGCGCGGGGGATGCTCCTGACCCATTCGATCCGCGCGATGGAGCGCGAGGGCAGCAGCGCGCTGCGGCGGCGGTGGGCGCCTGTGCCGGCGGTGCGGTATTACCTCGACGCCGCGTGCGAACTGCTCCGGTGCGCCGGCATCGACCCGCCCTCCATGCCCGATGACCCGGCCTCGCTGCCGGCAGGCATCGCCCTCGAACTCGCGACAACGCCGGAGGAGGAGCGGGCTGCGGACGAGTTGCTCGAACGCGCCGGCCTCGGGCCGGACGCTCCGTTCGCGGTGCTGAACCCGGGCGGCAACGACCCTGCGAAGCGCTGGCCCACGGATCGTTTCGCGCGCCTCGCCGAGCACCTGGCGAGCACGCACGGGCTCGCGGTGCTGGTCAACGGCTCGCCCTCGGAGCGGGATCTCGCGGCACAGGTTCGCGACGGTGCCCGTGCCCGAGCGGTCTCGCTGCCGGAAGCGGGCGTGGGGATCGGATCGCTGAAGGCGGTCGTTCGTCGGGCGCGGCTGATGGTGACGAACGACACCGGCCCTCGCCACCTCGCGGCGGCGTTCGGCACGCCGCTCGTCTCGCTCTTCGGCCCGACCGACCACCGGTGGACGACCATCCCGACGCGCCCGCTGGCGAGCGGCGAACCGTCGGAAGCGATCCTGCTCGCCGACCCCACCCTTGAGGCGAACGAACTGGCGAACGACCACCCGGAGCGATGCCGGATCGACCGCATCGGGTTCGAGGCGGTGTGCGAGGCCGTGGAGCGGGCGCTCGCGCTCAACGAGCCGCGACCGTAAGGAAGCGTTCTCGCGTGCGAAAGTAATCTCGTGAGGGACCCGCTTGCTGACGCGCGCGGCTCGTTCGTTGCGCGAGGGTGCTTCAAGCGGCGCACGACAACGGCCGCCCCGAAAGACTCGGAGCGGCCGTCCGTGTGCGGTGGATGTCTCGCCCGATCAGGCGGCCTTGCGGACGCGCCGGCGGGTCGTCGAGGAGGGCGACCAGGCGATGAACGCCGGGGTCGTCGAGGACGCGGTGGTGCGACGGCGGGTCGTGCGCTTGGCGGCGGGGCGCTTGGTCGCCGTCCGCTTGGCGGCGGTCCGCTTGGCCGTCGTGCGCTTGGCCGCGGAGCGCTTGGTCGCTGTCCGCTTGGCGGTGGTGCGCTTGGCCGTGGTGCGCTTGGCGGCGGGGCGCTTGGTCGCTGTCCGCTTGGCGGTGGTGCGCTTGGCGGCGGGCCGTTTGGTGGCGGTGCGCTTCGCCGTGCGACGCTTGGTCGCGGTGTGGCGGGCGGTGCGCCTGGTCGTCCTGCTGGTCCTGCGTGTTCTGGTTGCCATGTGCTGTTCTCCTGGCTCGTGTTCCGTGTTTCGGCTGGTCCCCGGGGGAGCGACGCGCCCCCACCACTCGGGTCGCCATCAGGCCGGGCCGCGCGGGCCGCAACGCCCGCCGCACCCGACGCCGCGGCCCGAACGAGAACCGTCGGCGGACTTGCCCATCGACACTTCAAACCCCCGGCATGAGAATTTGACCCCGGATTCGGCCGACATTCGCTCCGACGCACCGCCTTTCTCTCGCCAACAATCACCTTCACGCCCCGCAGGAGCCGCTTCGTGACCCCCACCAACCAGCCCTGGACGCCCGATTCGTGGCGATCCAAGCCCACTCGGCACGGCTTCGACTACCCCGACGCGGTCGCGCTGGAGGCCGCGCTGGCCAAACTCCGCTCGCTCCCCCCCCTCGTGACCTCGTTCGAGATCGAGCGGCTCAAGGCCCAACTCGCCGAGGCCCAGGAGGGGCGGCGGTTCCTGCTCCAGGGCGGGGACTGCGCCGAGACGCTCGCCGACTGCCGCCCCGAGACCATCACGAGCAAACTGAAGATTCTGCTCCAGATGTCGCTGGTGCTGGTCCACGGGCTGAACAAGCCGGTCATCCGTGTGGGGCGGTTCGCGGGGCAGTACGCCAAGCCGCGGTCCAGCCCGACGGAGTCGCGCGACGGGCCGGACGGCCGGTGCACGCTCCCGTCGTACTTCGGCGATCTGATCAACGGCGCGGAGTTCGACGAGCGCGCCCGCACGCCGGACCCGCACCTGATGGTCCGCGGCTACCAGCACGCGGCGATGACGCTGAACTTCATCCGCTCGCTGCTCGAGGGTGGCTTTGCCGACGTGCACCACCCCGAGTACTGGGACCTCTCGTTCCTGCACCACGCCGACCTGCCCCCGGATCGCAAGGCGGGCTACGAGCGAGTGAGCGCGAGCCTGGCGCAGGCCCTGAAGTTCATGGAGGCGCTGGGCGAGGCCCGGATCGAAGAACTGACCCGGGTCGAGTTCTACACCAGCCACGAGGGGCTGAACCTGCTCTACGAGAGCGCGCAGACGAGGCGCGTGCCGCGGCGGACGGGCTGGTACGACCTGACCACGCACATGCCGTGGATCGGCGACCGGACCCGCGCGCTCGACGGCGCGCACGTCGAGTTCTTCCGAGGCGTGGCGAACCCCGTGGGCGTGAAACTCGGGCACGGCACGAAACCGGACGAGGCGGTCGCCCTCGCCCGCGCGCTCAACCCCGCGGACGAGCCGGGCAAACTCGCCCTCATCACGCGGATGGGCGCGCACCGCGTGCGCGAGACCCTGCCGCCGATCCTCGACGCGGTCCGGCGCGAGGGCGTCCGCGTGCTGTGGGTCTGCGACCCGATGCACGGCAACACGACGACGACTTCGGCAGGCGTCAAGACGCGGTCCTTCGACGCCATCGCCGAGGAACTCGAACGGACGATCGACGCCCATCGCGATGCGGGGACCGGCCTCGGCGGGGTCCACTTCGAACTCACGGGCGAGGACGTGACCGAGTGCCTCGGCGGAGCGGGCGGTGTGACCGAGGAGGCCCTGACCCGCAACTACGCCTCCCCCTGCGACCCCCGGCTGAACTACCAGCAGTCGCTGGAACTCGCGTTCCGCCTCCGCGCCCGCCTGGCGGGGACGTGACGCTCTGGGCGGGGCCTCCCCCCCTTCGGGCAGGGCGTTGCATTCGGGTCTTCCATCTTGGGGCGGGGTCTTGCAGGCCCCGTCTTTTTCTCCTCTTCTCTCCTCCGTCAAGTCGCTCACTCGAAAGGCCGATCCACCCCTCGGGCCACGTCGCCCGTGTGGAGGCCTCCGTGCCACGCCAGAGAACGACCGGCACTGTCCCCGAGCGTCCGAC
>DAOMNQ010000101.1:4263-7256 GCA_035443945.1 Phycisphaerales bacterium
CATCATGCTGCTGTCGGTCTCGGTGTGGTCGGGCGCGGAGGGCGCGACCCGCACCCGGCGTGCCGCCTCGCGCCCCGACGAACGGCGAAAGCCCCCCCCACCGGCAAAGACCCCGGCTCCCCGCGCTCGGCTCCGGCTCGTGCGCGACGCGATCGACCCGGAGGCGCCCATCCCCTTCAGCCGCCGCACGACAGACCGCGCTCCCGCGCGGGGCGAGGCGATCGCAACCTTCACCGGCCCGCACGGCTTTGCCGCGCTGGCCCGCGTGCGGCTGCGGGACACGAGCACAGGGGGTCTGGGCGTGCGTTCGCCGTTGCCGGTCGAGCCGGGGGCGATCGCGACCCTGACCCCGGTGCAGTCCGGTGGTGCGCCCGAGTCGGCGATCGTGGTCCGCTGCACCGGGCGTGCCGGCGCGTACCACCTGGGCCTGCGTCGCCTGAGCGCACCCGCGGCCTGACGCCGTTCCTTCGGGGCGGGTTCCTTCAGGCACCCTTCACCCGCTTCATCTCTTCAACGATCCCCCTGAACCGCTCCGCCATCGCATCCAGCGCTGCGGGGATGACGCGCACGCCGCCCACGACGTCGATGAAGTTCACGTCGCCGTTCCACCGCGGGACGAGGTGCACGTGCAGGTGCTGCGGCACGCCCGCGCCGGCGGCGCGCCCCTGGTTGATGCCGATGTTGATGCCCTGCGGCTCCAGCGTGCGTTGCAGCAGGTCGGCGGCCAGTTCCGTCAGGCGCCAGAGCGAGGCCCGCTGGACAGGCTCGTAGTCCAGCAGCGTCGGCCTCGCCTCGCCCAGCGCGACGAGCAGGTGGCCGTTGGCATAGGGGAATGCGTTGAGCAGGATGATGCCCTCGGCGTCGCGATAGACCACGTGGTTGCGCCGGTCGCCGGCCGGGTCGCGCCAGCAGTCGAGGAGGAAGGAACCGGACCCCGGCGCGGGGGGGCCTGCGGCGCGCTCGCGCGCTTCGAGCGCCTCGAGATACTCCAGCCGCCAAGGCGCGTGAAGCCCGCGCCGGCCCGTGGTGCCTTCGTCGGCCATGCCGCAACGCTACTGCCTCGACGCACGCGCCGCCACCCCGGATACACTCCGCCCACAAGGAGTCCCCGATGTTCAACATCATCAAGGCGGGCGGCACGGGTCGCGCCGCCGCGCTCGTTCTCGCCCACTTCAAGGGCCAGCCGCTCGACGCCGCCTCGAAAAAGCGTGATCCGGACGGTTCCGCCGCCGCCGCCCTGAAGCGGGGCGAGGCTACGGGCGATCTCGGACGCGTGGTCGAGGCCTTCCCGTCCGGGCGCGGGGCGCACGACCGCGTGCTCGTGGTGGGCCTGGGGGCGAAGGACTCGTTCGATGCGGATGCGCTGCGGACCGCGGCGTCGGCGGTCGCGCGTCGGCTCGCCGTCACGCGCGATCCGTCGGCCGAGATCGACGTGCAGGGGCCGCTCTCGGGCGGGCGCATCGACGCGGAGCGGGCGGGGTCGGCGTTCGGCGAGGGCCTCGGGCTTGTGGCCTGGAACGCGGACATCCTGAAGGGCGCGGCCGGCATCAACAACAACGGCCGGCCCAAGCCGACGCTCGCAGTCCGCTCGGCGCACGCTCCCTTCAACCGCGGGCTGAAGCGGGGCCTGGCGCTCGCGGAGAGCGCGAACCTCACGCGCACGCTGAGCCAGACGCCCCCGAACGTCGCCACGCCGATGTGGATGGCGGAGCAGGCGCGAAAACTCGCCCGCAAGACCGGCATGACGTGCACCGTGATCTCGGGCAAGCGGCTGAAGGACGAGCGGCTGACGGGCATCGCCACGGTCGGCGCGGCGAGCGAGAACGAGCCGTGCCTGATCCGCCTGGAGTACAAGCCCAAGGTGGGGCGTGCGGGCGGCAAACCGGTGGTCCTCATCGGCAAGACGATGTGCTACGACTCGGGCGGGCTGAGCCTGAAGATCAACAACACCATGGCGGGCATGAAGCGCGACAAGGACGGCGGGTGCGCGGTGCTGGGCGCGATGCACGCCGTCGCCACGACGATCAAGCCCAGGCGCTGCGTGGTCGCGTTGCTGGCCGCGGCGGAGAACTCGATCAGCGACGAGGCCTACCGCCCGGACGACGTGCTCACGTTCCGCAACGGCGTGACGGTCGAGGTGACGAACACCGACGCCGAGGGACGGCTGGTGCTGGCCGACGCGCTGTGCTGGGCGTGCGAGCGCGAGAACCCGGAGTGCATCATCGACCTGGCGACACTGACGGGCGGCGTGGTGGTCGCGCTCGGCTCGACGTTCGCGGGCCTGTGGTGCGAGGACGACGCCCTGCGCGCCCGCATCGAGGCGGCGAGCGCGGCGAGCCGCGGTCTGGCGGCTCCCGCACCACGCCGAGTACCGCGAGATGATGAAGTCCACGGTGGCGGACATCCTGAACAGCAACCCGAACCGCAAGGCCCACCCGATCCAGGGCGCGGCGTTCCTGTCGTACTTCGTCGAGAAGGGCGTGCCGTGGGCGCACATCGACATCGCGGGGGTGCACGTCGCGGACTCGGACAAGGGCCCCTTCGTGGCGGGCCCGACCGGGTGGGGGGCGCGTCTGCTGGCGGAGTTCCTGGACGGTCGCTGACCGGGGCGCTCCGCGGGTCGGCGCGAGGCGCCGCCGGGGCGTCGCCTCGGGAGGGAACCGGCTATCGTGTGCCCGCGGCACGAGCGCGGGGGCCGGCCGCGCCCCTCTGCATCGGCGTGTGAGGAGGTCTGCCGTGCGAGATCGGTACGTCGAACTGGCTCTGCCGTACATCCCGCGACTGCTCCAGTTGATCGATCGCAACCCGTACAGCCCGACGTACGGGTCGTTTGACCGGGCGTTCTGGCACTATCGCACGATGGACTTCCCGTGCGGGATGGCGCAGGAGATGGCCCTGCCGCTCGCGCTGGTGTACGCCCGCCGCTACCCAGGCAACCGGTTCTTCGGCGAGGAGCGCGTGCGCGAACTGGCGGAGTCGGCGGTGAGGAACAC
>DAOMNQ010000102.1:0-7181 GCA_035443945.1 Phycisphaerales bacterium
CGGCCCGGATCGCGGCTTCCCTGCCCATGCCGCGTGTCTACCACGCCGCGGACCAAGGCGCAAGTCGGCCCCTGTTCGGGTCAACCCGTGGAAGACGGCTGAAGAGTTACCGTGCGTCAATACCGGGAGCTATGTCGGAGCAACCGAAGTCCGTTGCCGACAACCAAAAGGCTGGCACCCATGTCCGCTACCACGGCCATCCACAGGGTTGCGACGCCCGCCACGGCCAGAACGAAGAAGACCGCCTTGATTCCCAGCGCCAGAGCGATGTTCTGGCGGAGCACCCCCGAGGTGTGTCGACTGAGTTCGAAGAATGCAGGGACGCCGCGCAGATCGTCTTTCATGAGGGCAACGTCGGCGACTTCCAGGGCCGTATCCGTTCCGGCCGCTCCCATCGCAAACCCGATCGAGGCCTCCGCCAGTGCCGGGGCGTCGTTCACGCCGTCGCCCACCATGCCGACGTGGCCCCACTCGCCCCTCAACTGCTTGACGGCCGCGACCTTTTCTTCGGGGAGGAGCTCGCCACGCGCGTCGTCAATGCCGACAAGCTTGGCGATCGCTTCCGCCGTGCGTTGGTTGTCGCCGCTCAGCAACACCGTGCGGAGGCCCAGTGCGTGCAGCCGGCGCACCGCTTCAATACTGGATGCCCGCGGCGCATCAGCAACAGCGATCACTCCCAACGCGGAACGGTCGCTGGTGAGCACGATCGCAGTCTGCCCCTTTGCCTCCAAATCCCTGAGTACTGCTTCGACTTCGGGCGTGCAGACGCCGCGCTCGTGCGCGTACCGATGGTTCCCGAGGAAGTACCGCGTGCCCTCGATCACACCAGTCACGCCCTTGCCAGTGACCGACGTGAACTGCTGCACGGGGAAGAGTGAGCCGGCGGTCTTGACTTTCTCCTGAGTCCACGCCGCGGTCACGGCGCGCGCGACAGGATGATCGGACCCCGCATCCAGACTCGCCGCAAGGCGCAGGGCAGCATCCGGGGTCAACGAATCCAGCGCCTTCACGTACTGCACGCGAGGCTTGCCTTCGGTGATTGTCCCCGTCTTGTCCACGGCGATCACGCGCAGGTTGCGGCCCTCTTCCAGGTAAACCCCGCCCTTGATCAGGAGTCCGCGTCGCGCCGCGGATGCGAGCCCACTCACGACCGTCACGGGTGTCGAGATGACCAGGGCGCACGGGCACGCAATGACCAAGAGCACGAGCGCCTCGTAGACCCACCGCATCCAAGGCTGCTGGAACAGGAGCGGCGGGACAAGAGCGATGAGGATCGCCAAGACTACAACCGTGGGGGTATACACGCGAGCGAAGCGGTCAACGAACCGCTGCGTCGGAGCCCGGACAGCCTGGGCTTCCTGGACCGTGCGGATAATCCGGGCGAGAGTGGTCTGGTCCCTGCCCCCTGAGACCCTGATCTCTAGCACTCCGCTCTCGTTGATCGTGCCGGCGAACACTTGGTCTCCCTCGGCCTTATCCACCGGGACACTCTCGCCCGTGATCGGGGCCTGGTTGACCGCGGAAGCGCCCGCGACGACCGTTCCATCCACGGGTAGCCGTTCGCCGGGGCGCACGCGCACGACAGCGCCGACGAGCACGTCCGCGGCGGGCGTCTCCATCCAGGATCCATCGGTCTGTCTGACGAAGGCCGTTTCGGGGGCCATTGCCATGAGCGCGCGCACGGCGTTGCGTGCACGCTCCAGGGAATACTTCTCGATCAGCTCCGCAACCGCAAAGAGGCACACGACCATCGCGGCCTCGGGGTATTCGCCTACCGCAAATGCGCCCGCAACAGCAACGGTCATCAGGAAGTTGATGTTGAGGGTGAACGTCCTCAGGGCGATGAGGCCCTTGCGGAGCGTGGGCAGTCCTCCGAACAGCACAGCCGCCGCGCTCAAGAGCAGGACCGGCCAAGGGTGTTCGGACGCGGACGACCACGCGGTCACTTCCGCGGCAAGGGCCAGCACGCCGGACGTACCCAACAGCGCCATCTCGCGCTTGGACGTGACCGGCGCGATGGGCAACTGGACCCGCCGCTCCACCTCGGGCCAGACCGGGCCATTGGAATCCGCTGGCGCACGGTGCCCGGTCGGACCTTCACCTGATATCACCGGCGTCATACCCACCGACCGCACTCGGTCAGCGATCGTCTGAGGCGTGGCCATTGCCGGATCATGCTCGACGATCATCCGCCGGTTCAGCACATCAAACGCAACGGCGGCGACGCCGGGCATGGTTCCGACGGCCTTGCGCAGCACCTGCTCCTCGGCAGCGCAGTCGAGTTCACGGACTTCAATGGATGTGCGCGATGGTTTGTGCATGAGCCTATCCCAGAACCTCTCGAAGTAACATGAACGAGCACGCGAAGTGAAGGTAACCCTGGAACAGGACGGTCGACTTCTCCCATCGGATGCACAGCCGGCGGAAGTTCTGGAACCAGGCGATCGTCCGCTCCACCGTGAAGCGGCGCTTGTAGCGACGCAGCGGGCGGCCGTCCTGTGTGGCGTTCTCCGGACGACGGTTCCTGCGGTGCGGCGCGATCAGCTCGATGCCCTCCGCGGCCGGTTCCTCGTCCAGCGCGTCGCTGTCGTAGGCCTTGTCGCCGATCACGCGCTCGGGCGTCTCTTCGGTCAGCATCCAGCCGAAGAGTTGCTGCACCAGCCCGCTCTCGTGCGGCGAGGCCGACGCCGTGTCCACCGCCACCGGCAGGCCGCGCGCGTCCACGAGAACCATGATTTTCACGCCCTTCCCGGCCTTCGTGCACCCGATCCCGTCGCCGCCGCCCTTGGCCTTGCTGAAGGTGCCGTCGATGAAGCACTCGTAGAGCCGGTACTCGCCGCGGTCCTCGACCAGCCGGCCCGCGTCGCGCATGATGCGCTCGAAAACCCCCCCCTCGACCCAGCGCTTGAAGCAGCGGCGCACCGCGCTCCTGGAGCCGTACTCGCGCGGCAGGTCCTTCCACTTCGCGCCGTTGTCGAGGATCCAGAAGATGCCCGCGACCGCCCCGCGCTTGTCCGTCGGCGGCCGCCCACCGAGCGGGCTGCGCGGCGCGTCGGGCACACGCTCGCAGATCCAGTCAAGCTGCTCGTCCGTAAGTCGCATCGCCATGCAACCTCATACGCGCGATAATGAAAGAGATTCCGGGATAGGCTCTACTCTGTGCGTGCAACGACAATGACGGTCCGGCAGCGCGAGGGGGCCATCGACTGCTCGGGCTTGAGGTCTGACGGGACGGTCGAGGACGACGGCGGTGTGTTCCACAGGGACGGGCGGTTCACGCGCGACGGCTTCCCCGCGCCGGCGTGATCAGATCAGGCCGAAGAGGTCGAGGATCGCCGCGCCGACGCCGACGGCGAGCACGACGGCGACGAGGGCGATGACGGCCCAGCCGATGACGCGGCCGGCAGTGGAGCCTTCGAGGCGATCGAGGGGTGGGGCGAGGGTCCACTTGACCGCGCCCATCGCGCCGGAGATGAGGGCGTCGGCGTCCGCGCCGCACTCGGGGCAGGGGGTGCCGTCGGGCAGGCCGGAGAGGTCGTAGGCGCAGACGGGGCAGACGGGGGGAAGGCCCTGCTCGTTGCGGCGGCGTGCGGCCTGGGCGGCGATCTCGGCGAGCATGGCGCGGGCGCGGGCGTGGTCGGCGTAACGGACCATGACGGAGAGCGGTGCGGCGATGCCCGCGAGGGGGATGACCTGCCCGAAGCCGCCGGTCACCGCGGCCGCGACGCCCATGGCGCGCAGCGAGTGCACGAGGAGTTCGGCCTCGAACTCGACGGGCGTGTGCGCGACGGGGACCATGCGGTTTGGGTCGGGCTGGCGTTTGGGCATGGTCGGCTCAGGGGAAGTCGGGGAGCCAGAGGTAGTACGGCCTGCCCGGCTCGACCTCGGCGGCGAGGCCCGCGCCGAGGTTGAGTTGGACGAGCGAGACGCCGGGGGGGTCGCCGGTCGGTGCGGGGGCTGAGGGGGGGGCATCCGCGAGCGAGTAGGCGGTGGCGGGTGTGCCCTTGCGGGCGTAGCCGTACTTGACGAGGCGGGCGCGGTCGAGGCCCGCGAGGCGCTTGGCGGCGTCGAAGGCGTCGCGCACATCGCCCTCGGCGTCGGCGAGACCTGCGGCGACGGCGTCGGTGCCGCTGAAGATGCGGCCGTCGGTCATGGTGTCGAGGCGCGAGGCGTCGAGGGCGGGCCGTCGTTCAACAACGAGGGCGCGGAAGCGTTCGTAGAACTCGTCCACCATGCCTTGGAGGATGGCGTAGTGCTCCTCGCGCGCAGGTTCGAGGGGGTTGGCGAGGTCCTTGTTGGGGCCGCTGGTCACGGAGCGCGAGTGGATGCCGATTTTCGCGAGCCCCTGGCTCACGTTGACGGTGGGGATGATGACGCCGATGGAGCCAGTGATGGCGGTGGGGTGCGTCACGATCTCGTCGGCGGCGAGGGCGACGTAGTAGCCGCCGCTGGCCGCGACCTCGCCGAGCGAGGCGACGACGGGCTTGCCGGTCTCGTCGGCGAAGCGGCGGAGTTCGGCGTGCAGGACGTCGCTGGCGGTGACGGAGCCGCCGGGGGAGTTGATGCGGACGACGACGGCGCGGACGGCGGGGTCGGCGGCGGCGCGGTCGAGGCGGAGGAGGAACTCGTCCACCGGGTTCTCGCCGCGCCCGAGGAGGGAGAAGCGGGGTCGGTCTGCGATGAGGCCGGTGAGATCGATGAGAGCGACCTTGGGCGCGGGGCTGCCGGGGTCGGTGAGGGCGGTGTGCTCGTTGAGGCGGCCGCCGGAGCCGTCGAGGGAGACGGTGAAGGAAAGGGGCGAGCAGCCGACGAGGGCGAGCAGGCAGGCGAGCAGGGCGAGGAGGCGGTGCATCGGGGGAGTGTAGAGCGGGCGAGGCGACGGCTGGGACTGAGCGCGGCGGGGACGAACTGGCAAGAGCGAGAGAGGTTGAATGGAAGAGTGGCATCGAGGCAGGAAGGCACCGTGGCATCAAGGGGCAGATAGTCTCCCGGCATGGGCGGGCACGTGCCGGTGATGGTCGCGGAGGTGATGGGGCTGCTCGGGCTGCGGGCGGGGGAGGTGTACGCGGACTGCACGGCGGGGCTGGGGGGGCACGCGGTGGAGGCGGCGCGGCGGGGGGGGGCGCGGGGGACGGTGGTGCTGAATGACCTCGACGCGGGGAACCTGGAGCGGGCGGCGGCGGCGGTGCGGGAGGCGTGCGGGGGGGACGTGCCGCGGGTGGTCCGGTTCCAGGGGAACTTCGCCGAGTTGCCGCGGCGGATGGAGGCGGAGGGGCTGGCCGCGGACGCGGCACTGGCGGACCTCGGGTTTGCGTCGGTTCAGGTGGAGGACGCGGCGCGGGGCTTTTCGTTCATGCGCGAGGGGCCGCTCGACATGCGGTACGACGCGTCGGTGGGGTCGTCGGCGGCGGAGTTGGTGAACGGGCTGCCGGAGGCGGAACTGGCGTCGATCCTGCGGGAATACGGGGAGGAGCGGGAGGCGGGGCGCATCGCGCGAAAACTTGTCGCGGAGCGCGCGGTCGAGCCGATCTCCACGACGCAGCGTCTGGCCGGGATCGTGCGGTCGGTGTGCGGCCGGAGCGGCGGCGGGATCGACCCCGCGACACGGACCTTCCAGGCGCTGCGGATCGCGGTGAACGACGAGTTAGGCTCGCTCCACGGATTGCTTCGCGCGGTCGAGCGTGCGGCACGGTCGGTCGCGGCGGGCGAGCGTGCCTGGATCGGGCCGGGAGGTCGTGTGGCGGTGATCTCGTTCCACTCTCTCGAAGACCGGCCGGTGAAGCGGGCGTTCGCGGGTCTCGTGGAGCGGGGTCTGGCGACGGCGGTCGCGCGCGGGCACGTGGGGCCTCGCGTGGAAGAGGTCGAGGCGAACCCGCGGGCGCGATCGTCGAAAGTCAGAGCGATCGCGATCGGGGACGCGGCGGGGGAGCATGGGACTCGGTAGACTGTCGCCCGCGTCGGGCGCCACGGATGGGCGGCCGGCGACGATGGGTTCGGGAACGAAGGCAAGGACGCGCACGTGACCAGAGAAAACAAGATCGCCCTGATCGTCGGGTTCGCCCTCGTGCTGGTGGTGGGGGTGCTGATCAGCGACCACCTCTCGCGGGCGAGGCAGTTGGAGTTGAACGACCCGGCTGGGGATGATCCGGGGCTGCTCGCCCTTGGGCCGGGTGCGACGCTGCCGGACTCGGGATGGACGCCGCCGAGCCATGTGCCTTCGCCGACACCGACGCCCGTCGTCGAGGCGCCGGCGGTCGAGCCGTTTGTTTTCGAGCAGGGGACGGGGCGGACGGGTCTGGGGACTGCGCTGGCTCAGGGACCGGCGTCTGGAGATGACGGGCGTTCGCTGCTGGACGTGGTGAAGGACTACGGCGGTCAGATTCGCAACGGCGTCATTCACCTGCCGCCGGCCGTGAACCACACCTCGCAGGAGGCGAAGCCCGCGGCGCCGGCGGAGTCGCCGCGGGTGCATTTCGTGGCCAAGGGCGAGTCGTTGTTCGGGATCGCGAAGCGGTACTACGGCGATGGGAACCAGTGGCGTCGGATCGCGGAGCACAATCGCGGGAAGGTGTCGGCGGACGGCACGGTGCGCGAGGGCGTTCGGCTGGAGATCCCGGGCGTGGCGGCGACGGGCGCGCCGGAGACGCCGCGGACGCAGCCGCAGACCCGGCCGCAGCCGCGTGAGGCAACGCCGCGTGCGCCGGAGCCGCAGCGTCCGGGGCCAACTACGTACACGGTGCGCAAGGGCGACACGCTGGGCGAGATCGCGCAGCGGACGCTCGGCTCGTCGCGTCGGATGTCGGACCTGCTCGCGGCGAACAAGGGGCGCATCGACGACCCGGACGACATCCGTGCCGGCATGGTGCTGACGATCCCGGCGAGGTGAGGCGGGCGAACGGGGCGCGGGCATGTTTGCGAAACTGGCGGGCGTGATCGTTGCGGTGGGCGTGTGCGCCTGCACGCTGCTGGCGGCGCACGACCTGGCCGAGGCGCGGCTGCGCGTGCGGGCGATCGACGAGCGGGTCGCGTTGCGGCGGGCGGAGATCGGTCGGCTGGTCTCGCCCGAGCAGGTCCGGCGGATGGCGGAGGAGTTGGGAACGGACGTGGGAGGGTTCGAGCCGATCCTGCCCGAGCAGACGGCGTGGCTGTGGCTGGACGGGCCGGCGGTGGCGCAGATGCAG
>DAOMNQ010000103.1:0-7145 GCA_035443945.1 Phycisphaerales bacterium
CACCGACCGCAGCACGATCGACAGCACGCTCGGACGGAGCGACACGAGCGTCCGTTCGCTCTCCGGCGCAGACCTCACGCCCCCTTCGTCTCGCTTCGTCACTCCGTCACTCCGTGACTTCCCCACTCCCCCACTCCGGCCTTCGGCCTCTCACCCCAACGCCTCCCGCTTCAGCGTCGCGATCTCCGGGTAGTTCCGGTAGTACCCGTCATAATCCAGCCCGTACCCCACCACGAACTCGTCCGGGATGTCGAACCCGACGTATTCCGCCCGCGCCCCATCGGCCTCCGTCACCGCACGCGGCACGTCCTTGCGCAGCAGCACGCACGCCCGCACCGACGCCGGATGCTGCTCCTCCACCAGACGCCTCACCATCGCGATCGTCTGCCCCGAGTCCAGGATGTCGTCCACGATCACCACGTGCCGACCCCCGAGCGTGCGCGGCAGTTCCGACCGGATCGCCGCACCCTTGCTCTCCAGCGACCGCCCCGGGTAACTGCTCACCGCCACCAGTTCCAGCCGCAACTTCAGCGGCAACTCACGGATCAGGTCCGCCCCGAAGACCATCGCCCCGGACATGATCGGGATGATCACGACGCGGTCGCCGTCGCCGGCGCTCGCCCCGCCACCCTCGATGTCGCGGCGCAGGTCGCTCGCCAGCGATGCGCCTAGTTCGCGCACGCGCCGGGCGATGGTCTCGCGCCCGATCAGGACTCGGTCGATCTCGGGGAACACGCCGCCAGCATACCCCCCCGCCCTGCGCCCGCTCAGAACCGCTTGTGGACCGGCCTCTCCGAAGGGCCGCTCACCCCCAGCACGGCCCGAGCGATCCGCAGGTCCGCCGGGCGCGTGATCTTCACGTTCAGCGGGTCGCCCTCGACAACCACGACCCGGCGCCCCAGACGCTCGACCAGCGTCGCATCGTCCGTGCAGTCGATGTTCGCCTGCGCGTAGGCCTCCTTGAGCAGCGCCGCCTCGTACACCTGCGGCGTCTGCACCGCCACCAGCCGGTCGCGCTCGACCGTCGCCTCGACCGACCGGAGCGGGTGCCGCTTGCCCGCGCCGAGGATGGCCGCGAGCGGGTCCGCGCCGGGATCGTCCACTTCCTCGGCCGCCAGCCTCTTAAGCGTGTCCGAAACGTCGATCGCCGGCACGACCGCCGGGTGACGCGACGCCGCGTCGAACACGCGATCCAGCAAAGCCTGCGACGCGCAAGGGCGGGCGGCGTCATGCACCGCGATGTGCGTCGCGTCCGCGGGCACGTGCTCGATCGCGGCCTTGACCGTCTCGTAGCGGTGCGTCTTGCCGCCCCGGCAGATCGACACGCCCAGCAGCCCCATCTTGTCGGCGTACCGCAGCCGGAACTCGGCGAACCCGCCCTCGTCGTGCGGCCCTGCGACGACGATGCCGGCGATGGTGACGTCCGGCGAGGCATAGTTTGCGAAGACCTCGACCGTCCGCTGAAGGACCGGCCGCCCGCCCAGGTCCTCGTCCAGTTTCGATCTCGTCCCCCCAAGCGGGTCCGCCTCTGCGTACCGCTTCGAATACCCCGCCGCCGGAATGACCACCACGACTCGCATGGTGTCAGGCTATCGCATCCCGCCCACCCTCGGACCGGTTGGCACCAACCCCACGGCCTGGAATAGTTTCCCGGAAACTGCCCCGAACCCTTGGGTGCCAGCCCGACTCCGGGTATGCTTGGGCCATGCAGCCCCCGATGGACACCTCCGGCACCCCCGCCGCGACGCCTGCCGACTCGCACGCCGGGCGGGGGCCGCTGGAGGTCCGTATCCACCGGACCGGCGAGGAGTTGCTGGCTGCCCTTCGGGGTGTGCTGGATGCGATCCCGGGGTCGCCGCGCGGGCCGCAGGCACTGGCCACGCGGCTGGGGATCGACAAGGTGCTGGCCAGCCGCATCCTGGCGGCGGTTCGGAGCGCGGACCCGCTGTTCGTCGTCCACCGTGCCCCCGGGCCGGAGCCGCTGCGGCGGACGGTGAGCGCGATTGCCCGCGAGGGAGTCGATGCGTCGCTGGTGTTGCGGGCCGAGCGGGCGGTGGACGACTTCGAGCGGCTGATCCGCGACGAGATCGGCGACCGGCAGTCGCTCGAGGCGATCGTGAGCGCGTGGGTGCCCGAGGCGCGGCGCGAGTTCGAACTTCGGCGCAAGCAGTCGGCGTTCAAGGCGCTCAGCCACCTGCGCGGGGCGATGGTGAACGCGCTCACCGCGACGGTCTTCCTCGCGCCGTCGGGGGACGATCCGGAGCGGCTGGACGTGGTGTGGGTGAACGGGCTGATCGGGCTGCTGCGGCTGCGGCCGTCGGCGGCGGTGAAACTGGCGACGCGCCGGTTCGGGCCGGAGCCGCGGCAGCGCCAGCCGCTGACGCTGGACCGCGAGCCGATCGATCGGCTGTCGAACGTGCTGGGGGAGTTCAGTTCGTCGCCGCTGCCGCCGTTCGAGGTGGTGCGCGCGGGCGACACTGTGCACTACGTGCTCGGCGGCGAGGGGTACGGGCCGCGCTCGGCGGTTGATCTTGTCATGGCGGAGGTGAACCTGTCGGAGATGCGGCGGACGGTGCCGGCGGGTTCGGGGCGCAAGGGGTACGTGTTCGCGGAGGTGTCGATCCCGGCGGCGGTGATGCAGTTGGATGCGTTCGTGCACGAGGGCGTGTACCCGGGCGCGACGCCGTCGATCCGCGTGTACGACACGGCGTTCGAGGGCGTGGCGGACGCCAACGACCGGGCGCGCGACATCGACGCGCTCGACGTGGCGGAGACGGTCGAGGCGCTGGGCACGGGACTGTCGGGCTGCCGCTCGGCGGACGTGCCGCGGTACACGGACCTGCTTCGGCAGGTGTGCGCGAAGATGCGGTGGTCGGCGGAGTCGTTCCGCGGGTACCGGTGCCGCATCGAGTACCCGCTGTACGGGACGCAGGTGACGATGCTGTTCGAGCCGGCGGGAAGGGCCGGACGAACTCTCTAACCACCTGCTGTGCAAGGCTTTGGAGACGGATCGCGTTCCTTTGAAAAAACCATTGACATACCCCCCCCCCCCCCCCTGTTATACTCATCTCGTGATGGCATCGAGGATGCGTCCCGAACTTGACCGGCGGCGGCGTGGCCGCGAAGGGGGCGGAGGGCGATCGACCGTGTGGTCGCCGGCAGGTTTCAGCCTCATCGAAGTCATCGTTGTGCTCGGAATCATCACTCTGCTGATCGGCCTGCTCCTGCCCTCGCTCGGCGCGGCGCGTGAGCGGGCGCGAATGACCCGCATGGCGCTTGCCGCCAGAAGCAACGCGGCGGCCGTGATCGTGTACGCGCAGGACCACGACGACATCTATCCGATCGCCCATCCCAAAGTCGGGACCGCGATCCTGGACTGGGACGACCCGCTCCTGGCCGGCGAGTACCTCCCCAACAAACTGGCCGTGGACCCGGACGGCGTGAAGGAGTTCGGCGGCCCGCGCTTCTCACTCTCAGGCGCCTTGGTCCACCCTGCGACGATGATGGAACCGGGGACGACGGTGCCGATCGACCTCGCGCTGAGTGCGTCCGTGCGGCAATCACAGGTTCGCCACCCGGCCCGCAAGGGGATGATGGTCAGGTACGTGTTTCAGAAGAACGGCGATCACATCATGTGGGCATGGAATCCGTATGATCGGCCACTCTCGCCCGTGGCCTGGACGGACGGCGCGGTCTCGGAGCACCGGTGCACGGACTTCGCCCTTGCCTACGACTTCTTTGAGAACTGGGTCGGATTCCCGGTTCTTTCGACATGGTCCGGTGCGTCGGGCATAGACGCCCTGTCGCACCCGTGATACCCCAGAGGAGTCGAACTGATGAACATCACGACCATCAAGCGTGCGGGCTGTGCGGGCGTCGGGGCCGTGGCGATGGTAGCGCTGGCTGCGCCGAATGACTGCTACTTCCTCGTGAGCAGCGGGTGCGGTTCCGGGGCGACCTTCTGTTTGAACAACTCCATCGTCTGCGACGTCGGTTACACGAGCTCTGTGGACACCGGCTGCGGCAAGCGGGCGCCGTTCAGCTCAACCCCCGTGCAACGGGCGTGCTGGAAACTGACGAACACACAGACATACCCGTGCAGTTCGACACCACCCGAGTCCGGCCAGGCGACTGGGTGCTCCACGCCCGAGGGCATCTGCTGCCACGCCGACAAGGAGTTCGTGGAGTATGTGTCGGGCCACATGAGCGTTCCGATGGGTCCCGAGTGTTGCGAGATGACGGGCAATCAGTGACGTGGTTTCGCTGCACGTTCCCAACACATGAGGACTACGCAAGTGCGCATGATACCGTGGCTGCTGCTCACCCTCGTTGCTGTTCTGCTTTGCTCGCCTGCTCTTGCTCAAGGCGATGCCGAGGTTCAGCAACTCGCCCAGGATGGCGGAGTTCCATCTCGGATAGGGCTTGCTGATCAGATCCGCAAGCAGTGGCCGAGTGAGGGATCCGTTTTCATCTCCTTCATCAACGGCCGGAACGACAAGGTCGCTGCGTACGACTTCGCCACCGGCGCGTTCTACCGCATCTGGCGGTGGGAACAGATCACGCTGCGGGAACCAGATGGGAGCGTCTGGTCCGGTGCGCCGACCATCGACGGACTCCGGCGATACGACGACCCGTGGACTCGACGAGCCGCGGAGTGGGTACTCGACGATTACTTCCCTCAACTCCCGGTCGTTCGTGCGCTTGAGATGGCCGAGGTGCCGGTGCGGATAGACCGATCGGAGGACGGGGGGCTGTTCGTGAGAGTGATGCTCCCAAGAGGCGCCTGGAGCCCCGGCGCCGACCTGCTCTCCGACTTCGAGATCGAACGATGGGGTGGGCCGGGTCGCGTGGATCGGGAGGTTGTTTATGCTCTTCGCTCCGACCTCACTGTGTCCTCCAAGACCTATCCGGCTTCGCACCTGCCGGGGAAGCCGCTCGAAACGAAGGAGTACGACGTTGATGCGCGATCTCCCCAGGGATTCCAGGTTGTCGCGACCGACTCGGGTGTTGACGCCATGAAACTGAGCAGCATCAGTTTCGACGCTCAAGGCTCTTCAGGCGGTTTCTCGAGGGAAGCGGCCCTCAACGTCGCAATCTCCCATCGTGTCGCTCAACGCGAGCGCGTCCCCGTCGTGACCGCGGCGGAAGCCGACGCCAACCCGCAGAATCGGCCGGTGCCTCTCCGTGGCGACAGGCCTCCCGCGCTCTCCTTGCGGACTGGGCTGATGGGCGCCGGGGCGGTTCTCGTCGCCATCGGCCTGCTCGCATGGTTCCGGATGCGGCGGGGATGAACGCCTGCCGCGCTTCCATCGCCGTTACGGTCGCTCGGGCGATCCTGGTGCTCCTGATCGCCACGTGGCTGATCGTCGCGGGAATCGGCAAGCTCGCGGACCTCGACGGTTTCGCCGAGGCGCTCCTCGCCCACGGCCTGATCGCCGGCCCGTTGATCCAGGTTGTCTCGTTCGTGCTTCCGTTCGTGGAGGTTCTCATTGGAGCAGGCGTGGTCTGGGGGCTGGCCTCCGGGTCGCCTGTGCGCCGTCTTGTTCCGCCGCTGGTCGCGGTGTTCCTTGCGTTCGTGCTCTACGCAGCATGGCTCTCGATCAACCCTCCCCCGCCGGGATCAGGGGAAGACCGAGCACGCCGAGCAGGCGCGGGCTGGCACTCGCTTGCGCTTCGTGCTCTGTTGCGGGTGCGGGGGCTGACACTCGCTTGCGCTTCGTGCTCTGTGGCGGGGCGCGGGGGAGGTGGGGATGGGATTACGCGTTGGCCGCGATGAGGAGGATGAGGGCGGCGTGGGCGAGGGTGACGAGGGCGCCGACGATGATGCCGATCCAGGCGTGGACGGAGCCTTTGCGGTGGGGTTCGCGTTTGCGGAGGCGGAGGCCGGCGATGCCGAGGGCGAGGGCGGCCGGGCCTGCGAGGAGGCCGAGGACGGGGATGAGGGAGGCGACGGCGGTGTAGTAGGCGGCGAGGGCGGGGCCGTTGCGGAAGGGGATGATGGTGCTGATCGCGCCGTCGTCGCGCGGCTTGGCGGGCAGCGGGCCTGCTCGCGTCGGCGGGGCGAGGACGATGGGGCGGAGGCGTTCGTGCCGGGCGACGGGCATCTCGTGGGGGGTTTCCTGGCCGTCGTCGGCGGCGACGAGGGTGGCGTCGGGGGGGATGCGGCCCTCGGCGGCCCAGCGTTCGAGGGCGTCGATCGTCGCGGGGCCGAAGCGCTGGCCGGTGGCGAGGCGAACGAACCATTTGGGGGTGGTGCTCATGGGGGCTCCGAGGGGCAAAGGGCCAAAGGGCCAAATTACCAAAGGGCCAAATTGGGAGAGCGGAAGAGCAGCAAATCAGCAGAGCAATAAACCAGCAGATGCCGCCAACGGCGCACCCGCAGAATCTGCTGTTCTGCTGATCTGTTTCTCTGCTGTTTTCATTTCCGGCCTTCGTTCAGACGGTGCCGTAGAGCCGGTCTCCGGCGTCGCCGAGGCCGGGGCGGATGAAGCCGTGCTCGTCGAGTGCGCGGTCGATGGCGGCGGTGTAGATGGTGAGTTCGGGGTGGGCGGCGTGGAGGGCGCGGATGCCCTCGGGTGCGGCGACGAGGCACATCATGCGGAGGTCGGCCGCGCCTGCGTCGCGGAGCATGGCGATGGCGGCGATAGCGGAGCCGCCGGTGGCGAGCATGGGATCGACGAGGATGACGGGGCCGTCGCCGAGGTTTCGGGGGAGTCTGTTGAGGTAGGCGAGGGGTTTGAGCGTGCGCTCGTCGCGTGCGAGGCCGAGGTGGCCGACGCGGGCTTCGGGCATGACTTCGAGGATGCCCTCGGTCATGCCGAGGCCTGCGCGGAGGACGGGGACGACGGTGATGGTCCCGGCGAGGCGCAGGCCGTGGGTGGTTTCGAGGGGGGTCTGGACGTCGATGCGGCGCGTGGGGAAACTGCGGGTGACCTCGAAGACCATGAGGCCGGCGATCTGGGCCATGAGGGCGCGGAAGGGTCGGTGGCCGGTGGTGCGGTCGCGGAGCCAGGCCAACTTGTGCTGGATGAGGGGATGATCGAAGATGATGACGTTCGCCGGGGTGGCGGGAGGCGCGGCCATGCGCGGTCCAGCGTACCCGACGGCGGGGGAGGATGCGCGTGGCGATGACCGAGGGCGACCGC
>DAOMNQ010000104.1:0-7128 GCA_035443945.1 Phycisphaerales bacterium
GTCGGCCTCAACGACCGGACGCGGCGTGCTCGGGTTCGCTACGGCCAAGACGGGGGGTGCCTTCGGCGTGTTCGGTCGCAGCGACAGCACGAGCGGTCGCGGTGTGCTTGGCGTTACGACCGCTTCAAGCGGAGCCACGTACGGGCTGTACGGCCAGTCTGAAAGCACAGGGGGGTACGGCGTCTACGGTGTGGCGGCCGCCGGGACCGGCGTGACGTACGGGGTGTTCGGGCAGGCGGACAGCGATGGTGGGCGCGGTGTGTACGGTCGCGCATCAGCCTCAAACGGCAGCACGTACGGCGTCATGGGCCAGTCAGATAGCACGAGCGGGATCGGCGTCCACGGCTTTGCGTCCGCATTGAGCGGCACGACGTACGGGCTGTACGGACTGTCGTACAGCACGGACGGGCACGGCGTGTTCGGCGTTGCGGCCAGATCGAGTGGCGAAGCGTTCGGCGTAATGGGGCAGTCGGCCAGCGCGAACGGGCGCGGCGTCTACGGCGAGGCGACGGCGGCATCCGGTACGACCCACGGGGTTTATGGGAGCAGCAGCAGCAGCAGTGGGCGCGGCGTGTTCGGCTCGGCTGGCGCTCCGTCCGGTGTGACCTACGGCGTCCGCGGCGAGGCGTACAGTAGTTCGCTCGGCACGGGCGTGTACGGCAGGGGCGGGCTGTACGGCGTGACCGGTGAAGTTCTGGCTGATTCCGGGATCATTTACGGCGTGTTCGGGCGGAGCGCGAGCACCTCCGGACGCGGTGTGAGCGGTTGGGCCTCCGCCACAACGGGCACCACATACGGTATGATCGGAACGGCAGACAGCACCGGCGGCCGCGGCGTGTATGGCACCGCGAACGCCTCCTCCGGCACGACCTTTGGCGTCTATGGCCAGAGCAACAGCGACAGTGGCTTTGGCGTGTACGGAAAGGCGATCGCGAGTTCAGGCTCCCCAGTCGGTGTCTACGGAGAGAGCGTCAGCCCAGACGGAATCGGCATCTGGGGCAGAAACACATCGTCGACCGGAAAGGCCTATGCGGTAGGCGCAGTGAGCGATAGTTCCAGCGGAGTTGGGGTGGCCGCCCTTGCTGCTGCCAGTTCCGGCGCCACTCGTGCTGTGTGGGGGCAGGTCATCAGCACCGACGCGAGCGCATTGGCAATCCTCGGGCAGGCGACCGCGCCTGCGGTGGCGGTCTATGCCCAGGGCAATTCGGTGACGACGGGCAGCAAGTCCTTCGAGATCGACCACCCGCTCGACCCGGCGAACAGGTACCTGCGACACTACTGCACCGAGGGGCACGAGCCGCTCAACGCCTATTCCGGCAACGCGGTGCTCGACGAGGTGGGCCAGGCTTGGGTCGAACTGCCCGACTACTTCGAGGCCCTGAACGGCGACTTCCGGTACCAACTCACGACGATCGGCGGCTGGGCTCCGGTCTACGTCGCGCTCGAGATCGAGGACAACCGGTTCCTGATCGCCGGCGGCCCGGCGGGGATGAAGGTCTCGTGGCGAGTCGAAGCGACCCGCAACGATGCGTACGTCCGCACCTACGGCGCGCCGGTCGAGATCGACAAGCCCGAGAGCGAACGCGGCAAGTACCTGCACCCGGAACTCTTCGGCCGGCCGCGCGAGATGGGCATCTACCACGACCCGGAGCCGAGCAGGACAATGCCCGAGGAGTCGGCCCCGGTGGAGGAGTTTGCTGTCGCGTCCTGAGCCGCGCGGGGGGACGGATCGCCCAGGGCTTCGTGTGTTCGTGTGATGTGCGGTCTGGCGCGGTCCACCGTGCAACGGCGGGATCGTCCGTCGCCACGGCGGTTTGCCTTGGTTTGGCGGCGGTCTAGAGTTGGGGCCTTGAGTTTGCCGGGCTGCCCCCTGGGGGCGAGGACTGAGCCATGCCGCGTGTCTGCCATTTCACCGGGAAGAAGACGACCTTCGGCAAGAAGCGGGTGTACCGCGGGCAGAAGATCACGAAGGGGGGCTTCGGCCTCAAGCCGACGGGAATCAGCCCGCGGACCTTCAAGCCGAACCTGCAGTCGGTGACGGCGATCGTGGACGAGGGCGGCAAGCCCACCCGGCGGCGCGTGCTGGCCTCGGCCAAGGCGATCCGGCAGGGACTGGTCGTCAAGCCGTTGAAGCGGAAGTACGGCTACACCCGCCAGCAGAAACTCAGCGGCCACTGAACTTCTCGGCTGCGGGCCATGTGCCCATTGGTAACGCGCGCGATCAGCAGCCTGCGATCCATTCGTTGAGGAAGGCCAGGAAGTCGAGGCTGTTGACGGTGCCGTCCCGGTTCCAGTCCGCGGCCGGGTGTGACGCCGTCCAGTAGTTGAGGAACAGGACGAAGTCGAGCGAGTTGACCGCGCCGTCGCCGTTGAGGTCGGGGCGGCAGGTGTTGATGACGGCCAGTCCGACGCCGCGCGGAGTGGTGGTGGGAGCGACGTCGAGGGCGTGCTGGTATGCGCCGGTGTCGAGGTTGATGGTGCCGATGCGGATCATGCCGTCGGTGTCGGTGGCGAGCCATAGTCTGGCGTGGTACCACTCGAGGTCGTTGTTTCCGATGTCGATGCCGGTGGGTTCGAGCGGGGTCCAGCCTTCCGGGGTGGGGGGATCTGGGAGGCGGACGATGCGTTCGCTGGCCTGGTTTGCGAGGTACCAGTTCGACCCGCCGTCGAAGGCGATGCCGCCGGTGCTGGCGCTTGGGCGTTCGAGGTCGATGACGTTGACGAGGGAGAAATCGACGACACTGTACTCGTAGATGATGCCGCCCTGAACGCCGAAGAGCCGCCCGTGTGCGAAGGTGATGTCGCCTCTGGCGTGGTCTGCGGGGAAGTTGCCGAGGAGGACGAGGTCTGGCGTGCCCGACGTCGGGTTGTCGACGCGCCAGAGGCGGGTGCCGCCGGAGCCTTCGATGGCGAGGACGTCGCCGGCGACGGCGCCCGCGACCGAAGCGCCGGGGGGGATAACGGTCATGCCGATGATCGACGCGGGCTGTCCCGGGAACGCCTCGACGGTCTCGCCGGTGACGCGGTAGAGCGTGCTCCCGTAACTGGCGAGGAAGAGGGGCTGGGCGAGCGCGGCCTCGGAGGCGAGCAATGCGGCGCAGGCCGCGATCGCGGCGGGACGCAAGGCGTGGACGGAGCGAGTCATGGCACGATTCCCCGGGAAGTCAGGCTCGGAACGGACGAGCACGAGCCGCGAGCGTACCGGAAATCGCGGGTGCGTTTCAAGGTCGGTGGGGCACGGACTTTCGGACAGCGTGCGAGCCTCCGGGCGTGCCTGGCGCGGGGTGGATTCGGGCGTTGCTAGGGCATGACGGAGGAGGATGGCCGGGTCGCACGTGGCGGTGCTGGTCTGGTGGGCGTTGATCGGGTCGTCCGCGCGGTTGTAGACTGCCTGTTGGCGTGAAGTGCGATCACTGCGAGAACGAGGCGACGGTGCATGAGGTGACCGTGGCGGGCGGCGTGCCGCACGAGAAGCACCTGTGCGAGGCCTGCGCCCGCGACATGGGGCTCGTGGTGGCGTCGCAACTGCCGATCAGCCAGTTGCTGACACACGCGGTGGTGCAGAAGGCATCGGCGCGGGTGGTGGGGCCGGGCGTGTCGAGCGGTTGCGCGGAGTGCGGCACGACGTTCGGGGAGTTCAAGGAGTCGGGGTTGCTCGGGTGCCCGGCGTGTTA
Organism: Phycisphaerales bacterium; assembly: GCA_035443945.1. GTDB lineage: Bacteria > Planctomycetota > Phycisphaerae > Phycisphaerales > UBA1924 > CAADGN01. The sequence goes on from DAOMNQ010000104.1 coordinate 3,675, forward strand.
CCGGGCGTTCGAGAAGCAGATCTCGCCGCTGCTGGACCGTGCGCACGAGGGGGCGACGCACCATGTGGGCAAGGTGCCGCGCCGGGCGTTGCGGGCGAGCCGGGCCGGCGGGGGTGACGAGGGGGCGATCGAAGCGGTTCTTGGGCCTGCGGAGGCGCGGGCGAGGCGCGGGCGGCTGCTGCGTGAGCAGATGGAGGCCGCGATCGCGCGGGAGGAGTACGAGCGGGCGGCCCGGCTGCGTGACGAGTTGCGGCGGCTGACCGAGTTGGGCCTGGCGGCCTGCGACGACGAGGCGAACGGAGAGGAAACGTGAGGCCGGGCGGAGGCGAACCGGCGCGTCTGTTCGAGGCGGGGACGGAGTGGCTGCGCGGCGAGGGGGACGGGTCGGACGTCGTGCTCTCATCGCGTGTGCGGCTTGCTCGCAACCTCGCGGGCGTGCCCTTTCCGAGCCGGGGCTCGCCGACGGACCGTCGGCACGCGCTCGAGGCGTGCAAGGAGGCGATTCTGTCGTCGTCGATCGGCGGGGGGAGCACGCTCTGGGTGGACCTGCACGATGCGCCGCCGCTGGAGCGCGCGCTGCTGGTGGAGCGGCACCTGATCAGCAAGCAGCACGCGCGCGGGCCGCGCGGCAAGGGGGCGAACGATGCCGACCATCCGCGCGGGGTCGCGGTGGCGTTGCCGGGCGAGCGGGCGTCGGTGATGGTGAACGAGGAGGACCACCTGCGGATGCAGGTGATCCGGTCGGGGTTGGCGCTCGACGCCGCGCTCGAAGAGGCGGATGCGTTGGACGACCGGCTGGAGGAGCGTCTGGACTTCGCGTACAGCCCGCGGTTCGGCTATCTGACGGCGTGCCCGACGAACGTGGGGACGGGCGTGCGGCTGAGCGTCATGCTGCACCTGCCGGGGCTGCGGATGACGGGGGAGATCGACAAGGTCAAGCGTGCGGCGGCGGACATGTCGCTGGCGGTGCGGGGGTTCTACGGCGAGGGGTCGGAGGCGTCGGGGGACTTCTACCAGATATCGAACCAGACCACGCTGGGGAAGACGGAGCGCGTGCTATTGCACGAGATGCAGCGTGAGATCATCCCGCGGGTCGTGGAGTACGAGCGCGAGAGTCGTCGGCAGTTGCTGACTCGGCGACGCACGCTGCTGGAGGATCAGGTGAGCCGGCCGCTGGGCGTGCTGCGCCACGCGCGCGTGCTGGCGACAGAGGAGGCGCTGAAACTGCTGAGCCTGGTGCGGCTGGGCGTGTCGCTGGGGCTTGTCGAGGGGGTCGAGTTGCGGACGGTGCATCACCTGATGCTGCTCGTGCAGCCGGCGCATCTTCAGCGTGCGCTGAAGAAGGAACTGGATCAGAACCGGCGGAGCGTGGAGCGGGCCGCGATGGTGCGTGCCCGGTTGGCGTGAGCGCGGGCGCGTCGTCGGGGCGCGGGGCGTTCGTCTGGCCTCCGGGGGGCGGCGACGAGCGCACGCGAGCGGATGAAGCAACTGTTGATGCCGCTCGCGCCGTTCGATCGGCGTGGGGACGGATCGAGCGCGACTGGCTCGGGCTTCGGGCCGTGAGTCTGCGCGAGCGGGCCGTGGACGCGGGATGGTCGCCGGACGGCGCGGGGGCGTACTGCCCGCGGTGCGCGACGAGCGCGGGGCAGTTTGAGGCGGATGCTTCGGGGTGCCCGGCGTGCCGCGAGAAGCGGCTGGCGTGGAACGGGGCGTTCCGGGTCGGATCGTACGAGGGCGTGCTGCGGGATGCGGTGATGGAACTGAAGTTCACGGCGTGGCGGCGCGTCGGGCGCGAGATGGGGTCGATGCTGGGCGAGGCCGTGGCGGCTGGGCTGCGTGCGCGTGGCGTGGATCCGCGGCTGGCGGTCGTGGTACCGGTGCCGACGACATTTCGACGGCGGATGTCGCGGGGCGTGCATCACACGCTGGTGCTTGCGCGGGAGGTGGCCGGGGCGTGCGGTGGCCGGGTGGAGCGGGGGCTGTGTCGGAAGCACAGGCCGACGCAGACGAGCCTGCCGCGGAGCGAGCGTGCGAGGAACATGGTGGGAGCGTTCCTGGCGCTGGGGCCGGATCGGCTGGGGGAACTGGCGGCGTCTGGGCGGGTTTTTGTGGTGGTGGACGACGTTCGGACGACGGGGGCGACGATGACGGCGGCGTGCCGGGCGTTGCGGTCGGGGCTGCCTCGGGGAGCGGAGGTGTACGCGGGGGTAGTGGCGGTGACGCCGCTGGAGGGGCGGTAGGGGAGTGGGGAGGGTTTTTGGTTTGCCCGGCTTGACGGTGGGGGGCGGGGTGGTACGATGTCCCCTGCCGCTTGACGCGGTCGGCACGGAGTCGTGTCGGCCCGAGGGGTCGGTTTCGGCCTGCTCGGGCGTGATCCTTGAAAAGTGAACAGTTGGTGCCATCGCGAGGACGTGAGGCGTCGGGAGCGGTCCATGACCGCGGGCTGCCAGCCCATCCGGCGTCGTAGAAGGCCACGGGGATTCACAGTCACCCGTGCGCTGACGTTCTCGTGGAAAGCCCCCGCCCGTGTTGAACGGGCGGAGTTTTGAACGTCAGAAATCCGTCGGTTTGCCGACCGACGGCGCCGCAGGGGTCGAGAGACCTGTGCGGTGGAGACCGGCCCGCGTCGAGCGACGCGGGTTTAAACCGGGTCATCGCTTCTTTTGAAGACTGCCCGCGAGAGCGGGAGTAACGGCTTTCAACTGAAGAGTTTGATCCTGGCTCAGATTGAACGCTGGCGGCATGGCTAAAGCATGCAAGTCGAACGAGAACCGGCTTCGGCCGGGGACAGTGGCGGAAGGGCGAGGAATACGATCGAACGTGCCCCGAGGTGGGGGATAGCCGCGGGAAACTGCGGGTAATACCCCATGTGCTCTTCGGAGGAAAGGTTTACCGCCTTGGGAGCGGCGATCGTCCTATCAGGTAGTTGGCGGGGTAACGGCCCACCAAGCCGAAGACGGGTAGCGGGTGTGAGAGCATGACCCGCCGCATCGGGACTGAGACACTGCCCGGACTCCTACGGGAGGCTGCAGCGACGAATCTTCCGCAATGGGCGCAAGCCTGACGGAGCAATGCCGCGTGCGGGATGAAGCGGCTTCGCCGTGTAAACCGCTGTCAGGTCCCAGGAACACTGACCGGGACCAAAGGAAGGGCCGGCTAACCTCGTGCCAGCAGCCGCGGTAATACGAGGGGCCCGAGCGTTAATCGGAATCACTGGGCTTAAAGGGTGCGCAGGCTGGCCCGAAAGCGTCTTGTGAAAGCCCCCGGCTCAACCGGGGAACAGCGGGGCGAACTACGGGTCTTGAGGCAGGTAGGGGCGGATGGAACTGTCGGTGGAGCGGTGGAATGCGTAGATATCGACAGGAACGCCGATGGCGAAGGCAGTCCGCTGGGCCTGTCCTGACGCTCAGGCACGAAAGCGTGGGGAGCAAACAGGATTAGATACCCTGGTAGT
>DAOMNQ010000105.1:0-2110 GCA_035443945.1 Phycisphaerales bacterium
GGAGGGGACCGCGCTGCTGCCGGCCTCGCCGCGACAGCCCTTCGCCGTCGAGCCGATGGAGGTGCGCATCGACGCGACGGACATGGCGTCGGGGGTGCGTGTGGGGGGGGGGACGAAGGCGACGATCGGGGGCGAGCCGGCGGGAGAGTTGCGGATCGCGCTCTCGGCTTCCGGACTGCTGGATGAGTCGGGCGGGCCGCGGGCGGGGCTGCCGGGTCGTGTGGAGGGGTCGGTCGATCTGACGGGCTTCGCGACGCCGATCCTGCAGCCGTTCGCGGAGATGGTCGAGGCGTCGTTGCCCGCGGGGGCGGCGATCGACCTGGGCACGGACCTGGGGCCGACGGTTGACGTCTCGCTGCGCGCGGAGGCCGTGCCCGGGGCGGACCCGTCGGCTTCGGCGGGCGCTCTGTCTGCGGCGGTGCGGTCGGCGAACGTGGAGGTGGACGCCGCGCTTGCGTACGACGGAGAGGCGGTCTCGACTCGGGGCGATGGGGTGCGTGTGCTGGTGCGGTCGGCCGCGCCTGTGTTGGATCGGCTGCTGACGGCGCACGGCGTGTCGGTGTCGGAGGGGGCGCGGGTGGAGGTCCGCGTGCCTTCGGCGTCGGCGCGGGTGGCGGGGTTGGCTTCGCCGGGCGGGCCGGACCTGCGCGGGGTGTCGGCGGTGTTCGAGGTGGACGTGGGCGAGACGCGGGCGCAGTGGCAGCCCGCGCCGAACGCGCCGTCGCGCCGCGTCGAACTCGCGCCGCTCGCATTGCGGGTAGGGGCGGCGAACGCGGATGCGCCGACGGTGGACCTGCGCGCGTCGGCGAAGGTGGACGGCGAGTCGGCGGGCGTGGTGGAGGTCGGCGTCCGAGGGGGGGGGCTGCTTGACGGCGCGGGCCGTCCCGGTCTGCCGGGGACGGTGGACGGGCGCGTGAGCGTTAACGAGGTTTCCTCTTCGCTCGTGCAGTCGTTCCTTGCCGATGCGCTGACCGCGGCGGGACTGAACCTGCCGGATGATCTGGGGCCGACGGTGTCGGTGCTGGCGGTTGCGGCGACGAAGTTCGACGGTTCGGGCGCGGCCTCGGCGGACGTGGACCTGACGGTGCGTTCGCGGCACGCGGACGTGACCGCGCCGCTGCGCTGGGCTGAGAACGTGCTCACAAACCGGGAGGAGAGCGTGGTGATCGCGCTGCGCCGGCCCGGGCCGGCGCTGCGGCGGATCGTGCCGGCGGAGACGCGGGTTCGGGTGGGCACGACGGGGTGGGCGCGGGCGGTGGTGAGCGGGCTGAGCGTGCCGTTCGACGCGGCGACGATGATGCCGGTGGTGCATCGTTCGCGTCTGGACGCGACGGTGACGGCCGGGGAGTTGTCGGCGACGTACGACCCGCTGCCGCCGGGCGTGACGCCGCGTGTGCAGCCGGTGCCGCTGGGGCTGAGCGAGTTGCGAGCGGTTGCCAAGGTCGCGCCCGGGAGCGCGACGCGCGTGGAGTTGGACGCGACGATGACGCACCGCGAGAGGGCATTCACGGCGCAGGCGCGTGCGACGCTGGAGGGACTGATCCGCGATCCCGGAACCGGCGGGACGGTGATGGACTCGATCGACGCGGCGGGGGTGAAGCCGGCGGGGACGATCGCGTTGGTGGGTGTGCCGGTCGCGCTCGTGGAGGTGCTGCCGCCGGAGTTGCGGCGCGTGGGCGAGCGCCGGGCGGACGTGCTGACGATCGCGCGCGAGTCGCTGGGCGAGACGGTCGACGTGCGGGCGGAGGTGAAGCCCGCCGGCGACGCGACCGCGCTGGACGTTGGCGTGTCGTACGCGGAGGGGAGCGCGTCGCTGGCGGGCAGGTATTCGCCGTCGGCGGTCGCGCTCGAGCGGGCGGTGGTGGCGGCGAAGGTGAAGCCGAGGGCTGCGCAGTTGCTGATCGAGGCGTTCGCGCCCGATCCCGCGTCGCTGCCGCGGCTGACGAAGACGGCCGACCTCAATCTCAGCGCTGGCGGCTTGACGATCGCCCTTGCCCCGGACGGCGCACCTGACTGGGAACGCACGCAGGGCAGCGCATCGGTCGAGGTTCGCGGCCTCCTCCCGTTGCGCGGCGTGAGAATCCCCCGGGGCGAGGGCACCCCCCCCCTG
>DAOMNQ010000105.1:2135-7119 GCA_035443945.1 Phycisphaerales bacterium
ATCACGCTCGACCTCCCCGCGGGCGCGCTCGGCGCCCGCGGCGGCGTGGTGGAGGCCAACGTCGCGCTCCGCGGCTTCCTCTCCACCGAGGGCGTGCTCTTCACGCTCGCGGGCAAGGGCACGGCGCCCGTGAAGGCGCGGACGCTCGCCGGCCCGGCGCAGGCCTCGTTCACGGTGGACCAGGTGAAGACGGCCTGGGTTGACAAAGTGCTCGACCAGCCCGGGCTGCTCGCGGGATCGCTCGGGCCGACGGCGCGCATCGACGCCTCGGCCACGCTGCGCTCGCTCGCCGGCGCTCCCGCATCGGGCGGTTCGGCCCAGCCGGACCTGTTCACGCTGGCGATCGCCTCGGAACGAGTGAACACAGCGGGGCCGATCTCGGTCGCGTTGCACGCGGATCGGATGGAACTGACCGGGCCGGCCGAGGTTCGGGCGGTGATCCACCCCGAGTGGGGGAACCGGTGGGTGTTTGCGCCGCCTCCCGACGGCAGCCCGCGCTCGCTGGCCTTCGCCGTGCCGGCGCCGGCGACGGTGCGGCTCGAACGGCTCGCGGTTCCGACCGGCGAGGGCGTCGGGCCGCTGCGTGCGCCGACCTTTATGGTGCAGGCGAGCGCATCGCTTCCGGACACTTCGCTGGTGACGGACGAGGGCGTGGCGTTGAAGGTCGGCGGGGTTGCGCTGGACGTTCGGCGCGGGTCGAACCCGCGTGAACTGGCGTTCACGATGGACGTGCCGCGGTGGACGCTGGGCGACCGGCCCGAGGTGCGCCCCACGAAGAGCCGCATCGCGGGGACGATCGCGCGGTTCGCGGACGATGCGGGGAACCCGTCGTTCGAGACGGCGGTGGTGAACGTGGAGGCCGGGGTCGAGCCGATCCCGACGGAACTGCTGGACGGGCTGGCGAACCAGGGCGGGCTGCTGGTCGATGCGCTGGGCGAGCGGGTGAACTTCTCTGCGTCGGCGCAGAACCTGTCGATGAACGCGGGCACGCTGCGGGCGTCGGCGAGTTCGCCCAACGCGAACGCGACGGTGCAGGGGCGGATGGCGAACGGTGTGTTCGTGGTCGATCAGTCGAGCAACGCGACGGTCTCGCGGGTGACGACGGACCTGACGGACCGCTTCCGTGCGGCGATCCCGATCGTGTCGCGTTTCGAGAAAAGCGAGCGCGACGAGGCGCTGCGCGTGACACTGGACTCGCCGGTCGTGGTGCCGATCGACGGGACGTTCGACGCGCTGAACGGCGACCTGACGCTGAACCTTGGCACGGCGAGTTTCGCAACGAGCGACGTGTTCTCGAAGGTGCTGCGCGTGGTGCAGCAGCGCGACGCGGGGCAGGTGGGCAGGCGGATGCCGGCGATCAAGTTCCACATGCGCGACGGCGTGGTGACGTTCGACCGCTACCCGCTTCCTCTCGGCGAGTTCACGGTGCACACGGAGGGGGTGATCAACCTGAGCAGCCGGCGGGTGAAGATCCGGTCGGGATCGGACCGGGACGCGAAGAACTTCCTGGAGCCGGGGCACATGGAGGTGCTGACGGTTGTGCCCGCGGGGGCGGTCGCGCTGGAGTCGCTGGACTTCCTGAGCACGGGGATTCTGAACCTGCCGGGGCGGGTGGTGCCGGGGCTGAGCACGCTGACGAACGTGCCGTTCCGGACGCGCGGGCCGATCGCGGACCCGAAGACGGACCTCGCGGTGGACCTGATCGGGAACCAGTTGATCAACAACCTCAGCCGACCGGACAAGTTGTTCGAGAACATCGGGGGCGGGCTGAGGTAAGGCAGGCTCACGCGGAGGCGCGGAGTGCGCGGAGGGGGAAAAAGACGGGGCACAGGCGGGACGCCTGTGCCACCGTGTGTCATTCAACCCGGCCTGCTTCTCTCCGCGTCCTCTGCGCCTCCGCGTGAGGGTGCTCTCAGCGCTTGCGCACGTATTCGATGTGCATGCTCCTGGCCCACTGGCCGTCGGGCGTCTCGAAGAACATCTCCATGGAATGGTGGTCGGCGTCGCGCAGGCGGATGACGGACTTCTTGCGCATGGGCGTGCCGGTCTCGGGGTTGGTCATGGAGCCGAGCATGGTCCAGGTCCTGCCGTCCGGTTCGCGTTGGCCGTGCTCGGTCATCATGAAGGTGCAGGCGGTGTCGATCCAGACGCCCTCGTAGCGATCGTCAACGGTGTTGTAACCCCAGAAGCCCTTGCCGGCGAAGTCGCCGAAGGGGCCGTGCGAAGGGTCGCCGACGTAGTCCTGGGCGAGGAACTTCCCGCCGAGGACGAGGGTGTTGGTCATGGCGCCGGAACTGGTCATCGGGTCGCCCGGCCCCATCCACATTTTGACCTCGGCTCGGAAGGTACCGACGAAGGGCTTGAAGGAGTCGTGATGCTCGCAGAGCGCGCCCATCTGGGCGCACTGGTCGTGCTTCGTGGTCTCGGCCAAGGATTACCTCTCCCTCGTGTAGGTGATGACGCCGGTCGTGTGCCACTCGCCGGGGTTCTCCGGGTCCGGTTCGTGGAACTCGAGCATGTGCCGGTCCTTGCTCTCGATCTTCCAGACGTTGCGCATGGGGGACTCGCCCATGGGGGACTCGGCGACGCCCTCGATGGTGATGGTCGTGCCTGCCTCGTCGGCGTGGCCGGTCTGGATCCACGCCCCCGTGCTCATCGTGTCGAACCAGACCGAGACGTACTCGCGCTTCAGGTTGTCGTAGCCCAGGAAGCCGATGCCCTCGAACGGCTCGCCCATGAAGGACATCGTGTAGTGCGAGCGCAGGAAGCGGCCGCCGAGGACGACTTCGTAGACGCATCGGCCCTGCTCGACGGTCGGCTCCGGCCCCATCCAGAACTTGGCCTCGGCCTTCCACGTTCCCGCGAGTTGGGCGAGTTGCTCGTGGGGCTTGCCGGGGGTGCCGAGTTTCTTCATGGCCTCCATCATCTGGGCCATGTCCATGTCTTCCGGCTGCGCGACCGTGCGCACGGTTGCGGCGTCGGGGGCGTGCCTGCCCGCGAGTCCGAAGCCCAGTCCGGCCGCGCCGGCGATGCCCGCGGCGCACAATGCCACCACGCCCGTTCTTCCGAAACAGCAGCCCATCGTCGATCTCCTTGTGTGGGTTCCACGCCCGCCGACGCCGACCCCCGGGCCGCGCGTCATGCACGTCGGTCATGGATTGTTCGGGTTGTAGACGGGATCGGAGAGCGAGTCAAGGCCGGTGGGGCCGGGCGTGTTCGTGGGCCTGCACAACGCCGCCATGCCGGACGGGCACACGCTCGACGACTTCGAGTCCGAAGGCTTCGAGGCCGGGCCAGTCGGTGCCGTGGTTGGTGATGAGGCGGAGTCGGCTCAGGCCGAGGTCGCGGAGGATCTGGCTTCCGGTGCCGATCTCGCGGGCATGGAGGGGGACGGTCTCGCTGCCGGGGCGGGTGAGATCGGGGGTCTCTTCCGGGCCTGCGGGTCTGCGGATGGCCTGGAGGCGTTGCGCGAGGCCGTCGCCGAGGCCCTCGGGGCGGAGATAGACGACCGCGCCGCGGCCTTCGCGCTGGATGAGGCGCATCGCACCGCGGAGGGTGTCTCCGGTGGGGCCTTCGGGGGAGGAAGTGGGGTCGCCGAAGACGTCGCCGAGCAGATGGCGGCGGTGGACGCGGACGAGCGTCGGTTCGGCGATGGGGACGGGTCTGCCCGAGGCGTCGAGCGCGCCGACGCCGCCAGCCGCGAGGACGACGTGAGGGACGGCGTCGACGATGCTCTCGTAGGCGAAGAGCGTGAAGTCGCCCTCGCTGGTGCGGACGGGGGTGCCGGCGCGCGGCTCCATGCGGCGGACCAGCGACTCGCGTGCGAGGCGGTGTTCGATGATCTGCGCGACGGAGCACATCTTCAGCGCGTGGCGGGCGCAGAAGGCTTCGAGGTCGGGGAGGCGCGCCATCTCGCCGTCGTCGCGCATGATCTCGATGATGACGGCCGAGGGGTGGAGGCCCGCGAGCCGGCAGAGGTCGATGCTGCCCTCGGTCTGTCCGGTGCGGACGAGGACGCCGCCTGTGCGGGAGCGGAGCGGGTTGATGTGTCCCGGGCGGACGAAGTCGTCGGGGCGCGACGCAGCGTCGATGGCGAGACGGATCGTGCGGGCGCGCTCCCGCGCCGAGACGCCGGTGGTGAAGCCGTGCTTGGGGTGTCCGTCGATGGAGACGGTGAAGGGGGTGCCTCGGACGGAGGTGTTGACCGGGGACTGCGCGGTGAGTTCGAGTCGGTCGCAGTCGTCCTCGGTGAGCGAGAGGCAGAGGTAGCCCTTGGCCTCTCGGAGCATGAAGGTGAGGGCCTCGGGGGAGACGAACTGGGCGGGGAGGACGAGGTCGCCCTCGTTCTCGCGGTCCTCGTCGTCGGTGAGGACGATCATGCGTCCGGCGCGGAGTTCGTCGAGGATTTCGGGGATGGGGGTGAACACGGGGGATGGTAGGGCGGGGAGGTTGGGACGGCGGGCCGCGCCCGCGGCGGGACGATCGGCGCGGGGAGGGCTGGACGCGCGGCGGGGCGGATGGTAGCATTGTTTACGATGCGGGAACGATGCGAAAGGAAACGGCGATGATCTCCCTCGGCGACATTCACGCGCTGGACCACTTCAAGCGGAATACCGCACGGTTCCGCGCCCGGCTCAAGCGGAGCGGGAGGCCGGAGGTGCTGACGGTGGACGGGAAGGCGGAGTTGATCGTGCAGAGCGCGGACGGGTACCAGCGGCTGCTGGATCGGCTGGATTTAGGAGCACTGTGAGGCCTGCGGTGATGCCTGCTTGTGGTTGTAGGGTGCCGGTGAGGAACGCGGCGATCGTGCCCGCGCCACGGAGGATCGCGGCGATGCCTGCCGCGGCGATGAGGAGTCCAATGCCGAGGTTCGCGAGTCCGTCACTCATTGACGCTGCTTGCCGGTTCATGGGTGTCTCACGATCTCGTAGTTCCCGGAGACGCGACCGATCAGTACGACTTCCCCAGTGGGTGATGCATCGAA
>DAOMNQ010000106.1:0-6872 GCA_035443945.1 Phycisphaerales bacterium
CCGCGCGCCGCCCCCGCCGCGGCCGCGCCGCGCCGCCGCTGCCCGCAGTCCCGCCCGTGCCGCCGCCCGCCCGTGCCTTCGCCATGGCCCTCACCCTCCCCTCGAACCCCTCGAAAGGGTACCGGGCAAACCCGGTGCGGGCTGCCCGCCCGCAAGACCCTTGGCAACCTCGCCCCCATTGATTAGATTGTCGCGGAGGAAGGAGGCCCCCGATGCCCATCCAGGTCACCATCCACGACGAACGCCTCGGCCTCGGACGCGAGGCCGCCTCCGACGACGGCCCGCTCGTCCTCGAGTTCCTCTCCGAGCGGGTCACGGTGCGCGAGATCATCCGGTCGCGCGTCTACGAGGAGGTGCAGGACTACAACCGCCGCCGACCGGAGCGCTACCGCGGCCTCGTCGAGCCGACCGACGCCGAGCGGACTCTCAACGGCGTACGCCCCAAGGCCGGCCGCGAGATCGACTGGCAGCGACAGTTCGAGACCGCGTGCGACGCCTACGAGCGCAACGGGTTCCTCGTGCTGGTGAACGACCGACAGGCGGGCGGCCTGGACGAAGAGGTGACGCTGGGACCGGGGGCGGAGGTGACGTTCGTGAAACTCGTGCCGCTGGTGGGTGGGTGAGAGAGGGATGGGAAGGAAAGTACGATCGCCGAAGGCGAACGTGGAGCTTTGCTCGCTGGTCCAACGCGGAATTCTAGAAACGTATCGCGATCGCATCCGAGGGATGACCGCTCAGACCGAGGGATCGCCGGACGGCTTCGCGTGCGCCCCGGGATCGCCCTTGGCGGAGCACCACGCTTTGCTGGATCGGTGGTTGCTCGACGAGCATGCTGCATGGACATTTCCAAAGGAGACAGAGCTTGGCCGGCGGCTGCTTGAGCACGCCGATTCACGCTCCGTTTTCATGGCGTGCCTCGAACGTGCGACATGGGTGCTTCTTGCGGAGCAGCTCGGCGCACCCATCCTGCGCGACATGCCCGGCAGGTATTGGTCGATGACGTCGTCCTTGGCCAGAGCGCTTGCTCGTCGCGATCTCAGGCTGAAGGACGATGACCTTGAAGCAATCGCGGAGATGCTCAAAGGAGTGGATCATCTGCACACTGACGCACTCCCTGCTCGTGCTCTTGTCTCGCAGTGCTTGTACATTGTGCGGAAACGGCCGCTCCCTGTCTCCATGGAGCAAGCACTCCTCCATATCCACGAGTTGGAGTTGGTCGCAACGTACTGCTTCGCCCTCGACAACCCTGATCTCGGCATCGTGCTCGCGAAATCAATGAGGCATCGCGCCGATGCTGATCCAACAGCCATCCAGCCATTATCTGGGGGAGAGATTGAACGGCAAGCGCACAGGTTCTTCGATGAGCTGGTCGGGCCGCACGCCGCGAAGAGTCGCCTGCAGAGTCCGGGCCGTTCCTGTCTCGGCTTTCTCGACTCGCCCCCGGAAGTGCAGCGATTGTTGCTGCACGAACTCATGATCACCCTGGGACATCTCTCAGACAAGGGCGACCCGCGTCCGTGCTGGCCGGTCGGCCGCGGTGAATCGACGAAAGAACATGCGGCACACGCGGCGAGTTGCCTTATCCACAGCGACCTGCCGTTGTCCGATGATGATCTGTGCCATGCAGTCGAGCAGGTCGAGAGATTCAAGACAATCTGGATCAACGACACGCTCCGTGTTCAGCATCTTGTGCGGCGTCTGCAAAGTCTGCTCGAGTCACGCCCCGACTACCAACGCGCCCGGAACGCTGCGCTCAAACTGGCCGTCGGACTCGAACGCAATGGACAATCGCAGGAACTCCGCGCCGCCAGACTTCTGCGAGACGCTGCCGGAGAAACGGCCGACCCGCCTATGCAGCCGGGAGAAGCCTGGGCCGATCGTGCGCTCGCCGACATTCAGCGAATGAACCCGGCTGCTCGACGCAGCGCGTGGGTCGAGCTGCTGAGACAGTGTGCGCGGACGAGTTCTGCGATGCCAACGGCCAAATGGACCCGCGAGGCGTTGGCCACGCTCGACCGCGCAGGAGGAGCGGAGGCGTTCACTCGCCAGGTGGTCGAGTGGTTCTCTCTCGTCGACAAACTGCGCACGGATACTCGTGACGAGAACGAGGACTGGGAGGATTGGGAACGCTTCTGGATCACGGATGCCAACCTCGACATCCTCAAGGGCCTCTGCTGGATCGCCGGCACGATTGAAAGCCCCGACCTCGCCCGTGCGCTCGGCCGCCTCGCCATCTCGACCTACCGCAAGGTTCCCGGCGTCGGCCCGCGCGCCGTGAAGGTCGGCAACGCCGCCGTCTACGCCCTCGGCCGGATGCCCGGCGAGGCCTCACTCGGGCAACTGGCGATGCTGCGCGTGAAGATCAAGTTCGCTACCGCGCAGAAACTCATCAAGAAGGCCCTCGCCGCCAAGGCCGAGCGCATGGGCCTGCACCGCGAGGAGATCGACGAACTGGGCGTCCCGTCCTACGGCCTGACAGACGTGGGCGCCCGCACCGAGACGATGGGCGACCACACCGCCGAACTGCGCGTCGAGCGGTCGGGAGCGTGCACGCTCGCCTTCCGCACGCCCGACGGTAGGGCCCGCAAGTCCGTCCCCGCCGCCGTGAAGGCCACCCACGCCGACGACCTCAAGCAACTCAAGGCCGCGGCCAAGGACATCGCGTCGATGCTCGCCGCCCAGCGCAACCGCATCGACTCGCTCTTCCTCGAGAACAGGTCGTGGGATGCCGCCACGTGGCGCGAGCGCTACCTCGACCACCCGCTCGTCGGCGTCGTCGCCCGCAGGCTGATCTGGCGCTTCGCCCCCGCCCGCGACGGTGCATGGGACGACGCCGCCCCCGCCCGCTCGGCGATCTGGCTGGACGGTTCGCTCGTCGGCCCGGACGGCGAGCCGGCCGACCTCGACCAGCAGGGCGCGCGCGTCCGCCTCTGGCACCCGATCGAGGCCGGCACGGAAGAGACGCTCGCGTGGCGGCGGTTCCTCGAGGAGCGCGAGATCGTCCAGCCCTTCAAGCAGGCCCACCGCGAGGTCTACATCCTCACCGACGCCGAGCGCGCGACCGGCACGTACTCCAACCGCTACGCCGCGCATGTGCTTCGCCAGCACCAATTCAACGCACTGTGCGCGGCCCGGAACTGGCGGAACACGCTGCGCCTGCTCGTCGACGACGAGTTCCCCCCCGCCTCCCGCACGATCCGCGCGCACGGACTTCGAGCGGAGTTCTGGGTCGAAGGCGTGGGGGGCGGCTACGGCGAGGACACGAACGAAACCGGCGTCTTTCACCATGTGACTACGGACCAGGTGCGCTTCTACCCAATCGAGGCCGCGGAGAACCTTGCGCACGCGTCCGGCGGCGCCTACTCGAGCGGGCGCGAGCACGACGCGACGCAGCCCGTGCCGCTCAGGGAGATTCCGCCGCTGGTCTTCTCAGAAGTGATGCGGGATGTGGACCTGTTCGTCGGCGTCACCAGCGTCGGCAACAACCCCGCCTGGCAGGACGGCGGGCCGGACGGGCGGTTCCGCGACTACTGGTGGTCGTACTCCTTCGGCGAACTGACGGCCTCGGCGGAGTCGCGCCGGGACATCATCGGGCGGCTGCTGCCGCGGCTGCGGATCGCCCCCTTGTGCGAACTCGACGGTCGCTTCCTGAAGGTCCGCGGCACGCTCCGCACCTACAAAGTCCACCTCGGCTCCGGCAACATCCTCATGGAGCCGAACGATCAGTACCTGTGCATCGTGCCGGGCAGGGGCGATCCCAGTCTGCCGCAGAAACTCTACCTGCCCTTCGAGGGCGACCGGACGCTCTCCGTCATCCTGAGCAAGGCGTTCATGCTCGCGGCCGACAACGAGATCAAGGACACGACCATCACACGCCAGATCGCGGGCCAGTGAGCGCGCCCCACAACCTCGCCATAGGACCCATAGGACCTATGAGACTCATAGCGTGCAGCCCGGTCGCGCAGCCTGCTACCTGTCGTCCGCCTTCGCGATCTGCCACTCTTCCAGGTCGATCGGCGCCTGGCGGCCGAAGATCGTCACCAGCACGCGCACCATGCCCTTGTCCGGGAAGAGTTCGTCGATCGTCCCCTCGTAGGACTGGAACGGCCCTTCCTTGATCAGCACGTGCTCGCCCTTCTCGAACGTCAGCTTGACCGTCGGCTCCTCGTCGGGCTTGCGCGAGTCGCGGAGCATCTTCTCGATCTCGTGCTCCTTCATCGGCGTCGGCCGCCCGGCCGTGCCCACGAAGTCCCCCACGCCGGTCGTCTCCTTGATCAGGAAGAACACGTCCTGCGGGATGCGCCCGTCCGGCTCCAGACGCATCTCCACGAACACGTACCCCGGGTAGAGTTTCGTCTCCGTGATCTTCTGCTTGCCGCCCTTGATGGTCTTGGTCTTCTCCGTCGGGACGAGAATCCGCTTCACCAGGTTCGTCATCCCCTCGATCTGCACCTTGCGCAGCAGCGTCTCACGGACCGAGTTCTCCTTGTTCGACGCCACGCGCAGCACGAACCAGTCCATCCCCTCGTGCCGGACCGGCTCCTCCTCGGCGATCAGGTCCGCCTTCTCGTTGGGGCGCCCGTCGAAGGCGTCGGCGTTCGGCTGCTCGGTGGTCGTGCGATCGTGCTCGGACATGGTGCGGTCTCCCGGCCGCGGGCGCGGCGGTGAAACGTTGGAACAAAGCGGCGGTCAGCGCTCAAGCACGCCGACCGCGTCGAAGAACGCGGCGAAGGCCTGGTCCACGACGTACAGGAACCCGGCGATCAGGACGCAGGCGACGATCACCACCCACGTCGAGCCGATCACCTCGCGCCGCGTCGACCAGTTCACCTTCTTCATCTCGCCGTCCGTCGCGATCAGGAACTCGACCGCACGCGGGCTGCGCGCGGTCAGGCGATAGATCAGCCACATCCCCACGAGCAGCACCACCGCCACCATCCCCGCCTGCAGGTATAACTGCTCGAACATCGGCACCGCCGACACGCTCGCGATCGACGCCTCGAACCCGCCGTCGCCCCGGAACGCCACGATCGCCGCCGGGCTGGTCCCGTCGCGCAGAACCGGCGGCTCGACGATCAGCGTCCCGCCCGCCTCGACCCGGTCGATCGAGCGCACCACCGCCTCGCCGAACGAGGCACGCTGCGCCGTCACCGGGTCGATCGCCAGCGCGTCCAGCCGCGCACCCGCGGCCGTCGCACCCTGCGTCGGCCCGAGCGTGTAGCGCCACGCGCCCGCCGGAATCTTGATCAGCGCGCCCTGGCTCCACACCCACGCCGCGCACGCGAGCAGCAGCACGCCCGCGCCCACCGCCGTCAGCACGCGGACCCAGTACCCCTGCCCCGGCTTGTAGATCCCGATCGCCATGCTCGGCCCCACCGGCAGGCCCGCGCCCGCCTTCGTGTCCTTTCAAACCCAAGCACGCCAAGAGGGACTCGAACCCCCAACCTGCGGATTTGGAATCCGCTGCTCTACCAATTGAGCTATTGGCGTATCAGGCACCAGCCACCAGGCATCAGGCATCAGTGGAGGCCGCGGCTTCTGTTCTGGTGCCTGGTGCCTGGTGCCGGTTGCCTTCCATCACTTCCTCTTGATCTTGTGCACCGTGTGCTTGCGCAGACGCGGGCTGTACTTGCGCAGGCCCTCCTTCAACTTCTCGGGCAGGCCGCCCTTCGTGTTGACGCTCGTGCGGTAGTTCAGGTCGCCGCACTCCGTGCACTGCAGCCAGACGTACTCGCGTGCCACCGCTTTCTTCTTGGCCATGGTCCAGCGGTCCTTTCCCTGCGGGGGCGCGTGCCCCGGTCGTCAAAGCGGCCCGCCGGGGGATTCCCGACGGGCCGCGCCGATTCTAGGCCAGCCCCCCGGCTCAGCGCCGGCCCCGGGGCGTCGTCCGACCCCCGGCAGAACCGGGGGCCGGGGTCACTCGGTGATCTCGGTCACGGTCCCCGAGCCGATCGTCCGCCCGCCCTCACGAACGGCGAACCGCAGGCCCGGCTCCATGGCGACAGGCTTATCGCCAAGGTCGATCACCATGGTCACGTTGTCGCCCGGCATGCACATCTCGGCCTTCTTCCCGCCCTCGCCCTGCAGTTCCAGCACCCCGCCCGTCACGTCCGTGGTGCGGAAGTAGAACTGCGGCTTGTAGCCCGGGAAGAACGGCGTGTGACGCCCGCCTTCCTCCTTCGTCAGTACGTAGACCTGGCCCTTGAACTTCGTGTGCGGCTTGATCGAGCCGGGCTTGCAGATCACCTGCCCGCGCTCGATCTCGTTCTTCTCCACGCCGCGCAGCAGCACGCCGACGTTGTCGCCCGCCTGCCCCTGGTCCAGCGTCTTGTTGAACATCTCCACGCCCGTAACGACCGAGTTGCGGTTCTGCGCCTGCAGACCCACGATCTCGCACGCGTCGCCGACCTTGATCACGCCGCGCTCGATGCGCCCCGTCGCCACCGTGCCGCGGCCCTTGATCGAGAACACGTCCTCGACCGGCATCAGGAACGGCTTGTCCACCTCGCGGGTAGGCTCGGGGATGTAACTGTCGATCGCCTCGAACAGTTCGTCGATGCACTTGCCCGCCGCGTCGTCGCGCGGGTTCTCCACCGCCGCCTTCGCGTTGCCGCGGACGATCGGCGTCTTGTCGCCCGGGAAATCGTACTTGTTCAGCAGGTCCCGGACCTCCATCTCGACGAGTTCCAGCAGTTCCGGGTCGTCGACCAGGTCCACCTTGTTCAGGAACACCACGATGTACGGCACGCCCACCTGGCGGGCGAGCAGCACGTGCTCGCGCGTCTGCGGCATGGGACCGTCGGCCGCCGACACCACGAGGATCGCCCCGTCCATCTGGGCCGCACCCGTGATCATGTTCTTCACGAAGTCGG
>DAOMNQ010000107.1:0-6836 GCA_035443945.1 Phycisphaerales bacterium
CGCCGTGCTCGCGGCGATCGGCTTTGACCGCCGCGCCGCCCACTGGGCGCGGGTGGCCGAGGCCGCGAACGCGGCACGCATCGAGTCGGCGGACGCGGCCGGGCTGCGGCCCGAAGCGCTCGGCGCTGAACTCGCGAGGCTCGACGCGGTCTCGGCGTCAGCCGTTCGCCCCCCCCCCGACGCGACGGTGCTCCTCGCGGCCTTGCTCGACGCCTGGCCCGGCGGTGTCGCGGCCGAGCCCCAGGCCCTCTCGGTCTCCGAGGAAGGGGCGTCGCTCGCCGTGAACGTGGAGGGAGACCCTGCGCCGTTCCTGGCCGCCTTCCGCGCGCCGCCGGGCTACCGGCTCGAGGACCCGCGGTTGAACGCTTCGCGCGGCGTCACGCGCCTCGCCCTGCGCCTTCGCCCCAGCCCGGAAGGAGCCACGCCGTGAGGGCGGACCTGTGCCTGCTCTGGGCGGTTGCGTTCGTCGGGGCCGCGGCGCCGATCGCGGCCACTGCGCCGGGGTTCTTCGCGGCCCGGGCCGCCGCTCGGCACGACCTGTCGCGTGCGCACGACGCGGCGCGGGACGCGCGTCGCATCGTCGAGCGTCGCGGGGCGCTCCCGACCTCCGACGCCGGGGATGAGAGCCCGCTCGCCCGGCGCGTGGGGGCCGCCCTCGCGTCCGCCGGGCTCGAAGCGGGGACGCTCGCGGACCTCTCTCCGGAGGCGCACCTTCCCTCCGCGGGCCTGGTGCGACGCCGGGCCACGCTCACGCTCACGGGCGTCACGCTCCCGGAGGTCGGCCGGTTCCTCGCCGCGTGGCGTGAGGCCGAGCCGGCCTGGACCGTGACCGCCGCCGACCTGACCCCCGAGTCGTCGCGCGCCGCGCCGCCGGGCGCGGACCGACCGCTGCGGGCCGTGCTGACCGTCGAGGCCCTCTTCGCCGCGGGAGCACGCCGATGAGACGCGCGCCCGTCCTGGTCTGCTTCGCCGTGCTCGTGCTGTGGTCCGGGTGCGCCGCCCCTCCCCGCTCCTCCCCGTACGCCCCGGAGTCGGAGGGCCGGCGCGACACCGCCGCCGCGCAGCGTCTCAACCAGGACGCCGCGAGGGTGCTGCGTTCCGACCCCGAGCGGGCCGAACGGCTCCTGCGGCAGGCCCTGACCGCCGACCTGTACTTCGGGCCCGCGCACAACAACCTCGGCGTCGTCTACCTGGGGCGTGGGATGCTCTACGAGGCGGCGGGCGAGTTCGAGTGGGCGCGCCGCCTGATGCCCGGCCACCCGGACCCGCGCATGAACCTCGCCATCACCCTCGAGCGGGCCGGCCGGATCGACGCCGCCCTGACCGAGTACGCCGCCGCGCTCGAGGCCTACCCGGGGCACGTCCAGACCGTCCAGGCCCTGGTCCGCTGCCAGCTCCGGCACGGCCGCCGGGACGGCCGCACCCCGGGCTTCTTGGAGGAGGTCTCCATGCGGGGGACCACGCCGGAGTGGCGCGAGTGGGCGCGCACCGCCCTGGCCATCCGAGGGTCGGAGGTGCCCCCCTAGTCTCAGGGGTGTGGAGGAGACACCGCGGCCGGCCCCGTGGCGCCGCGGACCGCAGCGATGTTCGCCGCCGACCACCTCGAACGCCTCGCCGCCATCGCCCACGACCTGTGGCGCGATCGCATGGTCGCGCACGGGTGGAGTTGGGCCCCGGCCTACGACGAGCGGGGACGCCACCACGACGCCCTCGTCCCCTTCGAACAGCTGGACCAGGACGACCGCCGCGAGACGCTCGACGGCGTTGCGGTGCTTGAACTGCACGGGTGCCTCGCCGACGCCGTCCGCTACGACCGCGGGCCGGAGGCGCCGCTCCGGCTGCGCGAGATGCGTCGCGGGCTCGGGGTCGGGTGGTCCGAGGCCGTGCGCCGCTCCGCGGCCGGTCTCCCCCCGGAGCCGGGACGCGTCGTCGGATGGAACGCCGAAGGAGACCGGCTGGCCTGGGTCGAGGTCGAGTGGAGCGACGGCGCGCGCACGCAGCACGTCCCGGGGGACCGGGAGCTGCGGCGGCTCTAGCGGCGCGACGCCGCGTGCCCGCGCAGCAGTCGGTTGAGCGTCGAGACCCCGGCCGTGCCGACGGCGGGCACGTGTGCGCTCAGCGCCACGCCCGAGTGGTCATCGAGCTCGAAGGCGAGCCCGTCCGGGTACACTTCGGCGCGCACGCGGGGGCCGAGTTCGACCAGCCGGCACCGGCCGACGCCGTGCCGAACCAGCAGCCCGTCCTGCGCCAGTTCGCTGAGCAGCCGCGACATCCGCGACGCGTCGAGGCCCACCTCCTGCGCCAGTTCCGACTGCGGGGCCGAGTGCAGCATGAGCCGCAGGAGCAGCTCCGAGCGCGCGCCGCCGCGCAGGTGCGAAGCCAGATGGGCCAGGCATTCCGTGGCCCGTGTCAGCGCGCGGTCATCGCCGAAGACCCCGATCGTGCCGTCCCCAGCCATCGCCAGCCCTCCGGCCCCGGCGAACGCACGGCGGCCACCCAGCGGCCCACGCCTCGTATATAGCACAGTTCCGCGTTGACAGGTTCCCCAATCGCCGGGAATCCATGCCTCCGCCGAAGATGAGAACGGATCGCATCCGGCCCGACGCCGCGGGTGAGCGAGCGTCGGAACGAAAGTCCGAGCACGCCGGGGCCCTATGCACGCCGCCGGGGGCGCCCGCATGTCTCGCACGCCGCGCGGACGGCGTCGCACGGCGTTGGCGCGAGGGTCGGGAGGGTCCGCGCCGGTTCGTCCTCACACTTGTCAACTTTGACAACTGTCCCGGGAGCCGTCGTGAGTTGTCTCGTTGAGCAACTCAACGGGTTCGCTCTTGCGGCGGGGGAGGGCGTCCGGTTAGGTTCGACGGCTTCGGGAGTTTGGCCCGTTCGATCGCTCGGGAGGACGAACCATGCACGCCACGCAGTCCGCCGTCGCCGCGTTGCTCGCCGCCCTCGTCGCCGGTGCTTCGGCGAGCGACACGCAGGTGCTCGTGGTCCATTCGGACTCGCTGACGAGCGTGAAGTTCGCGAGCCCGACGCCTGTGCAGGGCGTGCGGCCGATCCATCTGCAGCGGGGCGTGGGGATCGACGGGACGCCGCGTCTGGGGTCGGTGTTCGGGTGGTCGCTGGCCGGGAACGCCTCGGGCGAGCCTGTGGGCGCGACGGCATCGCTGTCGGGGCTGTCGCTCTCGACGGGGGCGTGGTCGATGACGGACGTCGACCTGGCGTTGCCGGCGCAGCGCCCGTGGGTGGTGGGCCGGAGTTACAACGCGCGGCAGCGCACGAGCGGCAATGCGCACCACGACAGCAACGGGTACCAGGGCCGGAACTGGTTCCAGATGAGCCAGCCGGAGATCGTGCTGTACGACGACGCGGACGATGCGCTGGACGTGCTGTAGCTGGTGTACGGGGCGGACCGGTTCGTGGAGTTCCGGCGCGTGGACCTCGGGGAGGAGACGTACAGCGAGACGACGTGGCGCGCGGTGAACGGGGCGGCGGGCGTGTTCGAGCACGACCGCGACGAGGGGTCGGGGCCGGACACCTGGACGTACCACGACGCCTCGGGGAGCACGGCGGTCTTCTTCGGGTTCGACGACGACGAGGGGGGGTCCTCGCCGGACGCGGCGGGTGCGGCGGGGCAGTTGTGGAAGGTGCTGGACCCGGCGGGGAACACGGCCTACGTGGGGCACGAGACGACGATCTCGACCGCGATCTCGAACGGGTACGACGCCTCGGGCCGGATCCTGGAGGCGTTCGACTCGGCGGGGCGGCGGTACTGCTACACGTACAGCACGATCGACGGCGTCTCGCGCCTGACGCAGGTGATCGCGGAGACGGACGCGGGGGGCGGGTGGGGCGACTGCGGGACGGAGACGCTGGTGGGGAAGGTGGAGTACGCCTACTACCAGACGGGGGACAACACGCACGGGGACAACGGGTGCCTGAAGCTGGTGACGGTGACGACGCCGCTGAGCGACTCGGGCGTGAGCCTGGTGGCGAAGACGTACTACCGGTACTGGAAGGGCGAGTTCAACGACTCGACGAACCCCGGGCACGCGTACGCGCTGCAGTACGTGGTGTCGGCGGAGGGGTACCGTCGCGCGGACTGGCAGGACGCCACCTTCGACGACGATCCGCTGACCATGACGGAGACGAACCTGAAGCCGTACGCCAGCGCCTCGTTCGAGTACGACTCGTCGCACCGGGTGGACAAGGCGTGGTTCAACGGGGAGTGCGGGTGCTCGGGGGGGCTGAACGGGACGTACGAGCTGGCCTACGAGACGGACGACAACTACACGGACACGAGCGGGTACCAGTCGGCGTGGGCGCGGCGGACGGTGGTGGAGCGTCCGGACGCGACGTACGAGACGCGGTACTTCGACGAGACGGGGCAGCCCCTGTCGCGGGTGGTGACGGATGCGCACCCCGGCAACACGGACCCCGCGCCGTCGGCGTGGGTGACGAAGGTGGTGCGTGATTCGAGCGGACGCGTGACCCACGTGCACACGCCGGCCAACGAGAACGGGTACGCGCACGACGACGTGAACGGACCGGACGGGACGATCACCTCGCACGGGACGGCGGGGCTGATCCGGTACTACCCGCGCACGGCCTCGGGGGACCTGACGGGGTTCCTGGACGGGGAGCGGTGGAAGGTGGGGACGAACACCACGGACGCCAACTCGACGTGGTCGTGGTCGGTGGACCGGAACAAGAAGAGCAAGACGGTGGGCGACGGGACGGTGCATAACCCCTACGTGGAGAAGCGGCGGCTGTACTACACGGCGACGACGAGCAAGGGGACGCTGGGGACGTCGAACGCCTCGAGCACGGGCGTGGACGCGTACTCGGGCAACCCGCTGGCGACTGAGGTGATGACCTCGACGCAGCCGAGCGCGCCGTCGGGCGAGAACGGGTCGGGGTCGGGGAACGCGGTCTCGACGTACTTCAACCCGGATGCGCGGCCGGCGTTCACGAAGAGCGCGACCGGGATCATCGGGTACCGGGCGTATAACGGCCTGGGGCTGGTGGCGACGAGCGTGGCGGACGCGGACACGGGCGAGACGGGGTCGGGTGAGGTCTTCGAGGGGGTGACGATCCCGCAGACGCCGGTGGACTTTGACAGCCGCGGGACGCCGCTGCACGAGGTGACGCGGTACACGTACGACGCGCAGGGGCGGCCGGACGAGACGACGCTGCCGGACGGTCGTGTGACGAAGCGCTACTACACGAAACTCGCCGACGGGCGGCTGGTGACGATCTCCATCCCCAAGTACGTCTCGGGGACGGGCACCTTCCACGGCCCGGCCTCGTACACGGTGACGAACCTGGCGGGGAAGGGCGAGTTCAGCGGGACGATTGCGCTGACGACCACCACCACCGCTCTGACGGGCTGGATCGACGAGACGAAGGCGGACCCGGTCGAGGCTTTGGGGGTGGGGTCGCTGAGCGGGGTGACGACGAGCGTGTACGACGCCGGCGGGACGCGGCTGGACGAGAGCCGGGCGTACTTCGACATCCCGGGCAGCCCGAACTACCTGCCGGGGACGGCGGGGACGCACTACGACGCGACGCTCTACGGGTACGACGACATGGGGCGGCGGCGCCGGGTCAAGGACGCGACGGGGACGATCCACCGGACGGGCTTCGACGTGCTGGGTCGGGCGGTCGAGTCGTGGGTGGGGACGAACGACAGTTCGTTCGCCGGGGGCGAGTCGAGCGGCACGGACACCATGGTCAAGACCGAGGTCCGGGAGTACGACGGGGGGAGCGCGGGGGGCAACTCGCTGCTGACGAAGGTGAAGCGCGACGCCGACGGCAACTGGGGGACGACGACGGACCAGCGGGTGACGGAGTTCCTGCACGACGCCCGGGGCCGGGTGGTGGTGACGCTGAACCCGCTCGCGCCGCACTCGCTCGTGAAGTACGACGAGCAGGGGAACGTGACCGCGGGGGCGGCGTACAGCTCCACCTCGGGGCTGGACGCGGGGGACGACCCCACGACGCTGGCGACCAACCGGGTGAGCCTGTCCACGACGCTCTTCGACGTGCTGGGGCGGGCGTACGAGTCGCGGAACTACAAGATCGACCAGTCGAACGGGGCCGTCGTGCAGGAGTCGAGCAACGACGTCTACATCCGGGGGCGGACGTGGTACGACCCCGAGGGGCGGGTGATGAAGTCGGTGGGGGCGACGATCGCCAAGACGCGGCACGACCGGCTGGGCCGGGCGACGCACCAGTGGACGATCGCCGGCGACGACGACACGCAGTACGGGGACGACTCGGAGAGCACCGCGATCTGGAACTCGGCGGCCTACCAGACCTCGGCCGCGGGGGACATCGTGGTGACGGAGAGCCGGACGACCTTCGAGGCGTTGACGGGCCACGTCATCATGACGGCGGTGATCGAGCGGCTCTTCGACGACCGGGACACCGGGGAGACGACGGGGCCGCTGGACACCAACGCGGACGGGGACGACCTGCTCTACACGGCCGCGAACGTGAAGGGGCGGATCCGCATCACGGGGATGTGGCACGACGAACTGGGCCGGCTGACGGACACGGTGGAGTTCGGCACCTACGGCGGGAGCAACTTCGACCGCGACGGCCTGAGCGTGCCCGCGCGCAGCGACACGGCCCTGCGGACCACGGTCACGTACAACTCGGACGGGACGCGGCTGGAGGTCGAGGACCCGGCCGGGACGAAGACGCGGTGGGTGTACGACGACGCGCGGCGGGTGGTGACGGAGATCGGCAACTACGTGAACGGGATGCCGTCGGGGGCGACGGGGGACGACGACCACCACGTGCGGCACGTCTACACGAACGGGCTGCGGACC
>DAOMNQ010000108.1:0-6696 GCA_035443945.1 Phycisphaerales bacterium
GGAGCCGATGACGAGCCTCAACCCCGTCTACACCGTCGGCGACCAGATCATGGAAGCGATCCTGCTCCACCAGCAGGTCTCCGCACGCGAGGCCGAGCGGATCGCCCTCCAGTCCATGCGCGACGTCGGCATCCCCGAGCCTGAGAAGCGCATCAAGGCCTATCCCCACCAGTTCTCCGGCGGCATGCGCCAGCGCGTGATGATCGCCATGGCCCTCGCCTGCCGCCCCCGCCTCCTCCTCGCCGACGAGCCGACCACCGCCCTCGACGTCACCATCCAGGCCCAGATCCTCGAACTCCTCAAGCAACTCAAGCAGTCGCGCGGCATGGCGATCATGCTCATCACGCACGACCTCGGCGTCGTCGCCGAGAACTCCGACGTCGTCTGCGTCATGTATGCAGGGCGCGTCGTCGAGTACGCCAACGTCTTCGAACTCTTCGACAAGCCCCTGCACCCCTACACCCGCGGCCTGCTCGCCAGCATCCCCAAACTCCACGAGCGCCGCGACCGTCTCGTCACCATCAAGGAGATCGTCGAGAACCCGGAAGAGTTCAAGCGGCTCCCCGGCGCGGACAGCGGCGTCCGTCCGTGGTGGCCCTGGCACGACCCGCCCGCCGACCTGGCCGCGCGCGACGGCCCGGCCGGTGATTACGTGCTGCGCGAGGTCGAGCCGAACCACTGGGTCGGCCTGTGGCGGACGGCCGCCCTCAAGGACCAGGAGGGCGCGTTCCCCGACCTCAACTTCCGCGCCGACAACCGGGGACGGTCGGCGGTCGCCTGACCGGCAGCGTCTGGAGCACGCCATGCGCGCCCTCATCATCGCCGATGAACTCTTCGCGCGGCGCGAGAACGCGATGCTCGCCCGCCTCGAGGTCGGCATGACCGGCGAGGGCGTGCGCGTCGTGCAGGCCATCCCCGAGCGCGGCCTGCCGCCCGCCGCCGCCGACGCCTTCAGCCAGGCCGTTACTTACGCCGACACGGGCATGCCGTTCACGCTCAGTCTCCGTGCGGCACGGGTGGTATCTGCCGTTCGTGCGCTCGGCGACGGCGAGGGGGGGATTGACGTCGTGCACGTGCTGGGTGGCTCCGCGTGGCCGCTCGGTGTGCAGGTCGCCCGCAGGTTCGAGGCGCCGCTTGCTCTGGAGGTCTGGCGAGGAGGATTGGTCGGGCGTGCCCGCCGCCTCGGAGCGACGCTCGGCGTCCGCACGGCATACTTCGCGCCGGACCGTGAGATCGAACGTGAGTTGCACGCCGCGGGGTTTGCGTCGCGCACCCGGCTCATTTCTTGGGGCGTGCACCTTCCGGCCGCGCCGAACGACCTCCTCTCGCCCGATCGCGCGCCGACGATCATGCTCGCCGGCGCGGGGCGGGATACGCGTGCCTTCGTTGCCGCGTTCGACGCGATCATCCGGCTGATGCGTCGGCGCGAGGGGCTGATGCTCTTCGCCGACGCGGAGGGTGTTCAGCGGGCGGGCGTCTGGCACGTCGCCCGTGAGCAGGGGATGTTGCAGAACGTCTCGCTCCTCGACGACATGGACGCCCACCGTGAACTCGTTCTCCGCGGCGATTTCCTTGTGCAGCCCGACGCACGCGGCGAGCACCGCACGATCTTCCTCGACGCGATGGCGCACGGCATGGCCGTCGTCGCGGCACGTGACCCCCTCCTCGGCTGGCTCATCGACGGCCAGACCGCCCGTCTCGTCGATCCTCACGACGCGGGCGCGTGGGAGACCGCCCTCGCTGCGATGCTCGACGACTGCGAGTCCGCGCGCGCCCTCGGCGAATCCGCCCGCCAGTACGTCCGCGAGCACCACCGCGCCAGCAGCCAGATCGTCGGCGTCCTGGCCGCCTACGAGGCCCTGCAAACGCCCGAGGCCATCCCCTTCGACGAGCGGGCCGGCGCGGTCCGATAGCGGCCGAGTCCGGGACGGTTATGCGTTCCGTGCCGCATGTTCCGCCCCCCATCGCCGCGATTTCTCTTGCTTCCCTCAAGTCCCGGGCCATGCTGAGGGCAGCGGGCTTTCCGGCGCGACCCGCGCGTCCGGCGGGCCGTTCACAGCATCGCGCCCGGGAGGGCGGAAAGAGAGCGGAAGAAATGAGCACCCTCGCGATCATCGTTGCCGCCGCGGCCGTCGCGGGCGCAAGCCCGAACCGCGATTTCGGTTCCCTCGGCACGTCGTACAGCGGGGCGCAGTACGGCCACTCCCGCCTGCTCGCCACCATGCCCCCCTATCCCACGAACCGCGTCGATGACACCCGCCGCCCCGGTTTCAACGGTCGCGTCTGGATCGGCGAGACCTTCACCAGCGGGCCGCGCAGGGACTGGCCCCTCGGCTGGGGCGACCCCGGCCCGACCTACTACGGCGCGGACCAGCGCGACTTCTCCCTCGCCTACGTCCGCGTCGGCCACCAGGTCGTCGCCATCCGCCCCTGGATCGCCATCCCCGAGACCGGCCTGCGCCACCTCGAGAACGGCCGGCAGGAGTGGCTCCGCGAGCGAGGCTTCGTCGGCGGCGTGCGCACGCACATCCCTGATTCCCAGCGCGCCGGCGCGACCGTCGCCTCCGCGAACGACATCACGCCCAGCGCGACCATCCGAATCCGCGACGGCATCAGCCGCGAGGGCGTCCAGCGTCGCGTCGAGGCCGCGCCCTCCGGCGCAGCCGCGATCCTCGCCTCGGGCGAGCCGATCCGCATCTCATGGCCGCACCGCGCCCCCGCGGAGGCCGTCGAGCGGACCGCGTCCACCGGCGGCTGGATCGTCCCGCCGAACGCGGGCACGGCGGTCGCCGGTCGCTGATTCGCACGTCGGCGGCCCGCGTGCGATAATCGGGGTGCGATGACGTTCCCCGGCTTTGACCCCTCGAAGATGGCCCACCAGCCGCGAGGCCGCTGTGTACCGGCGAGCGACGTGCCTGTCACGGTCAGCGCGCTCGCATCGCTCATCGCGCGGGCCGTCGATGACGGGCTGCCGGTTCGCGTTCGAGTGGTCGGCGAAGTGGCGGACTTTCGACGCGCAGCGCACTGGTACTTCACGCTGCGAGACGAGCAGGCCGTCATCAGCGCGGCGATGTGGGGCACCAAGGCGAGGAAGTCGAAGTTCGAACCCAAGGACGGCCTGCGCGTCGTCGCCACCGGCCGAGTCGAGTACTACGCACAGAGCGGCCGCATCACGCTCATCGTGGACAGCCTCGAACCCGTCGGCGAAGGCCCGCTCGACGCTCGCAAGCGCGCCCTGATCGAGGAACTCCGCGCCCTCGGCTGGCTCGACCCCTCCCGCAAGCGCCCGCTCCCGACTTTCCCGCGGCGCATCGCGGTCGTCACCAGCAGAACCGGCGCGGCCCTCCAGGACGTCCTCGACACCATGAAGCGACGCTGCCCGGCCGTCGGCGTCTTGCTTGTCGATGCACGCGTCCAGGGCGCGGACGCGGCGCCGCAGATCGCACGCGCCCTGCGGATGCTCTCGGCACGTCGCGACGAACTCGGCATCGACGCTGTGCTCCTGACCCGCGGCGGCGGGTCGGCCGAGGACCTGCACGCCTTCAATGAGCGAGAGGTCGCGGAGGCGATCGTGCGCTGTGCCGTGCCCGTCGTCGCTGCGATCGGGCACGAGACCGACACGAGCATCGCGGAGATGGTCGCCGACGAGCGAGCCGCTACCCCGACGCAGGCCGCGGTGCGCCTCACGCCCGACGGCGAGGCGCTCCTGCGCCAGATCGGCGCGCTGCACCGGCGGCTCGCTTCTGACACGCGCCGACGGCTCGATCTCGAACGCCACCGTGTCCAATCGGCCGCACGGGTCCAACTGTTCAGCGATCCGCGCGCAGCCCTTCGCCAGCGGTGGGGGAGCGTGCACAGAACCGCGGCCGAACTCCGTGCGGCCGCCTCTCGCGCCTCTTCCATCGCCTCGCGCCGCCTGCACACCGCGGCCGCCGCGCTCGAACGCCACCGCCCCGCCGAGGCCTACGCGCGCCGTCGCGCAAGGCTCGAAGCAGCCGACGAACGGCTCGGGCGCGCCATACGCGATTCCCTTGCCGCCCCGGACCTTGCCGGCCTGTCCGTCCGGCTCGGCCGCGCACAGCGTTCATCGTTTGCCGCCTTCGGCGCCCGCATCGGCGAACGGGAGCGCACGCTCAACGCCTTCGACCCGTTCGCGGTTCTCCGCCGCGGCTACACCTGCACCTTCGACGAGGGCGGCCGCCTGATCCGGTCGGCCTCCGCCATCCGCCCCGGCCAGCGCGTCCGAACCCGCACCGGCGACGGCGAGTTCGGCTCGATCGTCGCCCCGCAGCCCGGCGCGGGGGCCTCGCGCGCACCTACTCCGGAACCGCCCCCTGATCAGTTGGACCTCTTCGCCAGAGGCGGGTAAGGTGCTGCCCGTGGCCCGTCAACCGAACCAGCCCGAAAGCGCACCCAGTGAAGCCGATGGACCGGCATTCGAGCAGGCACTCGCCGAGGTCGAGTCCATCATCCAGCGCATCGAAGAGGGACAACTCGGTCTCGAAGAGCAAATCGCCCAGTACGAACGCGGCGTGCGCCTCCTCCGCCGTTGCCGCGACGTGCTCACGAAGGCCGAGCAGCGCGTGCAGGAGGTCGACGCCGAACTGGGCCGCCTTGACGACGCGAAGCGCGGCGAGGCGGGCACCTGAACAACGCCATGGCGAACTCGCGGTGAGGCACGGATGGACTACCGCCTGCTGATGGCCTTCGCGACCGGCACCCAACTGCTCTTCGTCTTCGCCTTCGGCGCGTGCATCGGGTCGCTCATCAATGTCCTCGTCTACCGCCTGCCGCGCGGCCTCGGCGTCGTCACGCCCCCCTCGCGCTGCCCGGCCTGCAACACCCGCCTCACCTGGCGCGAGAACATCCCGATCCTCGGCTGGGTCATCCTCAAGGGGCGATGCCGGACCTGCCGGGTCCGCATCTCGCCCGAGTACCCGATCGTCGAAACGATCGTCGCGTCGCTCTTCCTCGCCGTATTCGTGCTGTGGTACACGGTGCCGACCTACCGGGCAATGTGGCTCGGGTTCGACTGGGCCGTCGTCCGGCCGGAGTGGGCCGCCAACGGCTTCGCGCGCACCTGGCCCATGTTCGTCCTGCTCATGGCCCTGCTCAGTTGCCTCGTGGCCATGACGATCGTGGACGCCCGGACCTTCACCATCCCGCTCGTGCTGGCGTGGGTGCCCACGATCGCCGCCGTCGTCGTCCACCCGCTGCACGCGCTGTGGCTGGACCTTTCCGATCGCTCGTTGTCGTACCTCGCAGCCGGCTGGTCGTGGGCCATTGCCTCCCCCGGGCCGACGGGGTGGCTC
Source organism: Phycisphaerales bacterium (assembly GCA_035443945.1). GTDB lineage: Bacteria > Planctomycetota > Phycisphaerae > Phycisphaerales > UBA1924 > CAADGN01. The sequence continues at coordinate 5,313 of DAOMNQ010000108.1, forward strand.
TGGGTCGGCGTCGCAGTCGGCGGTGGTGCGGGAGTGCTGGTCGCCAACGCCCTGCTGGCCTCGGGCCTGATCCGGCGCAGTTTCGCGGACTACGAGGCGTGGGAGGCCGGTCAACGGGCGAAAGCGGGCACCGGGACCGAAACGACCCAGCCGGCGTCGGGGTCCGCAGCAGAGCCGCCCGAGGGGTCCCAGCCTGCGACCACGCCCAGGAGCAATCGGCTGGCCCGTGGGGCGGCGATCGCGGTCGGAGGAACGCTCCTCACTGCATTCGCGGGCGGGCTCATCGCGTGGGTCCTCGGCAGGCCCCCGGTCGTCGGTGGGCTGCTCGGACTCGTCATCGGCCCCGTCGTCGCGGGCCTGTTCGCGAGACCGCTGATGAGGCTGGCGACGCCCGACTCCGCGACCGACGATGCCGAAGATCCCACCGCCCTCTGGATCACCTATCCCCATGCCAGACGCGAAGTTACGCGAGAACTCCTCTTCCTTGGACCCATCGTTGCCCTCGCGCTTGTCGGGGCCGCCGTCGGCCTCCGTCTCTCGAACTCAGGCGCACTTCCGACCACCGTCCCGCTCTGGCTCGACGCGCTCAGCGGCGTGCTTCTGGGCTACCTCGTCGGCGGGGGGATGATCTGGGCCACCCGCGTCTTCGGCACGCTCGCGTTCGACAAGGAAGCGATGGGTCTGGGTGACGTTCATCTCCTCGCAGCAGTCGGGGCCTGCCTCGGCTGGATCGACGCCACCATCGCCTTCTTCATCGCCCCGTTCATCGCCATCTACTTCGCCGCCGTCCTCATGGCGTGGACAGGCTCGCCGCGCCGAGCGATGCCCTACGGCCCGTACCTCGCAGGCGCGGTGCTCGTCGTCACGCTGGCCAAGCCCGCGATCGAGGCCGGGCTGACCCGGGTCTTCGGGCTGGCCGTGCCGCTCGATATCCCCTAAAAAATCGGCACGATCCCGGCGCGGACGGCCTGACCGCCGGGCGTGAAACGGGTAGGCTACGGTCCCGTGGCGGGGGCACGCGACCCACCGCCGAACGCACCCTTCCCGCACGCGCAGCAAGATGGAAAGGACACGGATGGACGCCAGACTTCGGAAGGCCGTGACGATCGTCGTCGGTTCGCTGCTGCTCGGCGTCTTCGCCGGCGGCTGCCAGAGCAACAAGAAAGGCGACTACGACGCCCTGCTCTCGGAGAACACCGAACTGCGCGACCGCATCGCGTCGCTCCAGAGCGATCTCGGTCAGCGCGACGCCGCCAGGGCGCAACTGGAACGCGACAACCGCGAGATGGCCGACGCCCTTGAGCAGATGCGCCGCGAACTCGAGAGCCGGCCCGGCAGCGGCCTGACCATCGACGGCCCGACCGTCTCCGCGCGCGGCACGGAC
>DAOMNQ010000109.1:0-2366 GCA_035443945.1 Phycisphaerales bacterium
CCCCTACCCCCCTGCCCGGCGGGGGCGGTGTCGTGCCACGAACGGCGAACGGGGGGGGCGGGGGGGAGGCTGCGCCGATCGGGGGGAGCGGCGGAGCGGAGCACCAGCGACGGACGGCCGCTCTCGTCGCCGCCTGAGTCTCGGTCGGCAAGGCCCGGTCGCTCGCCGAGCGGCACGGCATGTTGGCCATCAGGGCGGCCGTGAAGGCCGCGAAGGACGAGGGCGGACGCGGGGGCCTCGTGGTGCATCGGCTGGAGTCCGGCGACGCCGACGGACGCTCAGAGGCCGACACGGAGCCGGGTGGGCTCGCGGCGAGACTCGCCGGCATCGACCGCGACCGGCTGCTCGAAGCGCTGGAGTCCGGCGGCGAACGGCACCTGCACCTCGAGCGCGCGATCCGCGACGGCGTGCCGATCGAACGGCTCGCCGATGACGATGTGCGACGGCTCGCGGCGGCGTTGCGGCGGGCGGAACTCAGACCACGGAGGGCGACCGCATGAGTGAGCAGACGGGCACTCTCTACCTCCAGCGGGCGCTCGGCGAAGCGGTCGTGATCGGCCCTCCCGATTCGCCGCTGTGCGTCGTTCGGGTCGTCAGGATTCGGTCGAAGGTGGTGCGCCTGTCGTTCGAGGCACCGCCCAACGTCGAGATCAACCGGGGAGAGATCGCCGACGCGAAACTCGCGCGACAGTTCGAGATGGCGCGGGACGTGGAGGTGCAACCGTGACGACATTCATGCCCGACGATCGCCTGGTGCCGATGGTCAACGGCGTGCCGGACTGGGAGCGGCAGGGCGCGGTGGACATGACGCCCGAGGGCGGTACGGTCCGGCTCCGCATCTGGGACCACAAGCACGGCAAGTTGCGCAAGGGCAACGTCGAGTTCCCGATCGGCGGGGTGCGGCCGGCGCCGCTCTACCGGATCGGCGACCGCGTGCAGTCGCTGCCCGGCTCGACCGACTTCGGAGTCGGCAAGGTCGTCGGCATCGAGTCGAACGGGTGGGAGTTGGATGTCGAGTGGGACATGGGCATCTTCGAGCCGGGGTGCGACTGGCGCACGGTGCGGCCAGCGGACGGCGACAGTGAGCAACAGGAGACCGAAGCGATGGCGAAGCGGAAGACGACGGACAACGGGTACGAGACCGCGGCCGGAGCGGCGAGCGACACGGCGGTGGCGGACCGCAAGCCGCGTCGGCGTCGGCGCGCCGAACAGGCGGCGCTGATCGACACGCAGCACCCCGAGGACAAGGCCATCATCCAGGCGGCCGAGAGGTACAGGGCGCTGCGCGACGATCGGATGGGCCTGCTGAAGGACGAGATCGAGGCCCGGACGCGGCTGCTGGACATGATGCACGCCGCGAGCCTCACGGTCTACGAGCACGGCGACCTGCGCATCGAGGTCGTGAGCACGGAAAAGGTGAAGGTCAGGTCCGTCGGCGACGAAGAGGGGGGGGACGGCGAGGAGTGAGCCGGTCGGTCGTCGAGTTCCGTGTGCGTGGCGAACCCGTGCCCGAGCCACGGCCTCGGGCGCGGGTCGTCCACACACGGGGCGGGCGTGCGATCGCGTCGATCTACGTCCCAGCGACGAGCGCGGCGTGGAAGCGAGCGGTGGCGGCGCACGCCTCGCTGGGCATGAGCGGCCGCGATCCCGAGACCGGTCCGGTCGAGGTCGCGCTTGAGTTCTGGATGCCTCGGACGAAGCCGCAACTCCGGGACACCGCCCCGTCCGGCCCGATCCCCGCGCCCGAGCGTGGGCTGGGCGACGCGGACAACCTGGCCAAGGGCGTGCTGGACGCGATGGAGGGCGTCGTGTTCGTGAACGACTCGCAGGTGGTGGTGATGAAGGTGGTCAAGGCGCGCGCGCCGCACGGCCAGGTCGCGGGCGTGATCGTCGGCGTCTACGCACTCTCGCCGGCGGCGCCGGCGCTGTTCGAGGATGCAGCACGATGACGGACGCGATGCTCTCGTACACGATCCCGCTCGGCGCGGACCGCGACGCCGAGGTCCGAGTTCCGCGTGATCTCTCCTTCGAGGAGATAGCACGCATCGGCGAGGTTCTGGACGCGGTGTTCGGGCCGACGGCGCGCCCGGGGTCGTTATGTCAGGCGCATACGTGCGCAGGCCCGGAGCGCGGGGCTGCAGGACGGAGCAGGCCCGAGCCGGAGGGCGACGTCATGCCGGAACGGACGCACGACGACTTCGACCTGCCGCTGGAGGACGAGGTCGAGGACGACGAGGACGACGAGGGGGACCCGCGGGGGGTACGCACGGTCATGGAAGATGGCCCGCCGGTCCCGCTCGGTCGCGCGATCGCGCAGGCCCCGCTCGCGCCGGGAATCGCGGTAGAGAAATCCCGCGAGCAAGGCC
>DAOMNQ010000109.1:2376-6657 GCA_035443945.1 Phycisphaerales bacterium
GTGCTTACCAATCACCACGTGGTCGAAGGCGCCGACGAGATCGAGGTGCTGCTGTCGACCGGCATCCGCGCGAAGGCGCGGACGATTGTGGGCGAGAGCGCGATCGCCTGGGGCATGGCGCAGCGTGTCGCGCGGACCGATCGGCGGTTCAGTTGGACGACGCCGAGCCGCGGCCGGGCACGCGGGGACGGGTTGATCGAGCGGGTCGAGGTGTAGTGACGCTGAGCCGCGCGCCGACGGCGCGGGCGACGGCCTCGGCCGCCTACCTCAAGGGCTGTTTCGGAGTCTCGACATGAGCGCTGATCCGCACCAGGTCGTCTGTGATATCATCGACGCCGCCGAACGTCGCGTCGTGCGCAGCGCCGTCTGGCGAGAGAAGTGCCTGATCGGCGAACTCGTCGCCGCGCACGAGGATGGCCGAGAAGTCCCGGCCATGCGGAACTCCTGGGACTCGTCCCGGCGCTCCCTCAACTTCAACCGAATGCGTTTCAGGGGCCTGGTCGTGTTGCGAGAGGCACGAGACGGGGTGATCTGGGCACGCCTTACCGACCGTGGCCTCCGCCTCGCTCGTCGCCGCTACGGCCACCTGCTGGTCGATCACGCGGCGGCGGAGTAGGTCAGACGCGGGGAGAGAGAGGGTCAGGCGTCCCTATGGGACTCGATCCACCAGCCCAGCCACCGCTGCATTTCGTCCCGCTCCGCGTCCAGCACGACCACCGACCACCAGTGCCGAAAGTCCTCTGCGATCTCCCCACGGCTCTCCGCGAGGTTTGCGTACCGGACGTACTCTGCGGCCAGTTCGTGTCCGTGCCAGCCTGTACCTTCCGCGCAGATGGCCGCTTCGCTTCTGAGTTCCGCTTCGGTGGTTCTCATCGCTCATCCCGGCCTCGCCGGCTGATGAGGGATTATGCAGGTCTGTATCGGTCGGTCAAGAGTATTGTTGGGGAAAAATCGCAGCACGGAACTCGGGCCGGAACTCGGTGGGACCGCGCGCACCCCCCCTACCCCCCAGTCCGTGTAGCCGCGTGTGCGGAGGTGCGCCGGGGTAGCGTGGCGCGGTCGCCCTCGTGCCCCCTGTGTTCGCACCTCGGGGGGGAGCGGGCTTTGGCCGGTCGGTCCCGGCCGCGGAGTCGGCTATGCTACCGCGGACGCTGGGCTAGCACCCCAAACAGGGAGGCCGAACGATGCGCATGACGGTTCGCTCGCTCACCCCGCCGGAGTTGATGGTGCTGGGGCTGCTCTGGCAGCACGCCCGCGACGCCACGCCGGAGACGCTGCCGCTGACCCACCAGTCGATCGAAGAGTCGTGCCGGCCGGTGCCGGTCGCTCAGGTGTTCGAGGACCTGGAGCGGCTGGGGCTGATCTGCCACCCGCCGAAGGTTCGCGGCGACGGAGAGATGACGCGGTGCTGGGATGCGACGCAGTTGGGCGAGGAGGCGTTCGAGCACTACATCGGGCCTGCCGTGGCGTCACGCTGCCAGTCGTGGGTGAAGGCGGCCTCGACGCCGAACGCGCGTGAGTCGCGGGAGGGGGCGGCGCGTCGGTTGCTGGCGTTGGCGCAGGCCGGGGGCTGGGTTGAGCCAGCGGCCGAGACGCCCGACAATCAGGGGCCGCGGAAGCGCGCCGGGCACGGCCGAAACCGGACCCGCGGGTCCGCCGAGGCCGAGGGCGAGGGCGAGTCGGTCGGCACCGGCCAGCCCGTGATGAGGTAGGTCAGTCCGGCGTCGGATTCGAGGTCGCCGGCGGCGAGACCATCGTCCGCATCGATCCATCCGAGCAGCACCGCCTCACGGTGGGGGAGGTCGTCGCGCCTCGGCCTGACGACATGCACGGCGAGTGCGGGGACCGTGCGGGCGTCCTCGAGTTGCAGAGCCACGACGCCGAGCGGGCGGCACGACCCCTGCCGGTGTCGGATTGCGGCGCGAATCCAGTCGTCTGCCAGGTCGGCCATGCGGCGCCGCACGCCGGACCACCCCTCCAGTTCGCAGAGGTCGATCAGGAGTCGCAGGTCGGCGTCCTCGACGCGGGTGGCCATCGGTGGTACTCTACTGCGGGGACAGCGCGGGCCGGCTGGGAGTCTGCCCGTGGCAGCCCAGTCGCTCAACATCCACCCCCACCACCGCACTCCGCACGATCTGATTGCGCCGCATTCGACCGGCGTGACGATCGGCCAGCACGCGAGGCTCCTCGCGCCCGTGATGATCGACTTTGGAGACGGCGTGCCGGACGCGCCCGACGTGCCGGACCTGCTCGACCGCCTGGACCCGGACGATGGACCGACCGGCCCACAGACCGACCTCGACGAGGGACTCGTGGTCTGGCAGCCGCGGCCGCAGAAGTTGCAGGCGGTTCGGTTCGTGCTCGATCCGGGCGAGGAGGAGGGCACGGTGGTCGCCGACGTGCTGCTCGGCGGCTACCGCGAGTTGCTGCGCAAGACGGCCGACGGCCAGTACCGGAAGCAGCGGATCGTCCACCTCTTCGATCTGTTGAAGATCAGCGCGACGGACGCGGCCCACGTCGGCGTCGAGGACGGGTTGGTGACGGACGCGCAGCGGTACGCCGACACCATCGAGGTCGTGACCACGTACCGCGCGCAGCCGAACCCGGAACGGCTGCTCGGACCGAAGGACGTGAGCGACGCGCTCGCGCCGGACGGATCCGCCGTGGACCTGCTGTACGACGCGATGGGCTGCACGCACCTGTTCGCGTACCTGAGTTGCAGCGCGGCAGGCGAGGACGTTGCGGCCGCCGGCGTGAACATCATCGAGTGGCCGCTCAGCGATTGACAGTGGACAGGAGCGCTCCGTGATTCCCCTACACCTCATCGCGCCCGGTCAGCACCGACTGACGATCGAGTCGCGGCTGCCCGAGGCGCGGCGTGCCTACCAGGTCGAGGGTGGGCGGGGCCTGTGGCCGCGCAACGCGGACGTGGTGGCCGTGCCGCTCGACGAGCATCTGAGCCGTTCGGCGTCAAATCTGCACAGGGCGATCCCACTCGACGCACCGCCGGGACTCGTGAGCATGGACGCCGAGCCGCACAACCTATGGCACAATGCGGCGACTCGCGGCGAACTGCCCGAGGGCTGGCCCGTTGCGCTCGCGTCCTGGGTCTGGTCTACCCGCCAGCGGCTACGCGTGAGCGGCGACGGCTGGATCATGGCGGCCTACCCCTGGCCTCAACGGTTCCGCGACGCGGTCCGCTCGCCGCACGTGGTCCGCTCGTCCGAGATGCTCGCTCCGGTCTGGTCGGTCTGCGGCGCGGTCACGCCCAGCCTCTACGACCTCGGAGACGAGCACCACGCCACACAGGCCCACCTGAACCTGCTGCGTCTGACGCTCGCGGAGGCGCGGCGCATCTGCGACGGCCACCGGCTGCTGCTGATCCCGCAGGTGTCGCCGTTCGTGCGCGGCGGCTACCACCTCGGCCTTGCACCGATCGACCGCTGGCGACGGGAGTTGGAGGCGATTGTTGGGTTCGGCGTGGACGGCGTCGCGCTGTGGCTGGACGCGAAGAGCGACCCGGAAATGCAGGCTGCGTGCCACGCGCTCGACGGCGAGCACGGGGCGGTGATGCGGGAGGTGTGCGGATGAGTTTTCCCAACCCCGGCGCGATCGGCCTGGCGGCGACCGAGGACCTGTTCCTCTACGGGCCTGAGACTCCGGGCAACGCCGTCTCGCTCCAGCCGGACCCGGCCGACGCCGACCGGACGTGCCTGCGCGTGCGCTCTGGGTCTACCTCGATCCAGGGCTACCGGCAGCGGTGGGAGCACGGGAACAACGAGGACTCCCCGCCGGTGACATTCAGCGACCGGCCACCGGACATCCTCAGCCTCTTCGAGGTCGAACTCCAGAACACCAGCGACCTCACGACCAACTCGGGCGTCGCGGCGGGCACGACCGTCATCCGCTTCCAAGCTGACGACGGCGCAGGCGGACTCGTCAACATCAACGTCGATGTCAACAAGACCAGCGGGCAGGCTGCATACCGTGGCCGACTCGTCGGCGCGGTCGGCACGGCGCAGACCTTCAACCCCGTGGGCACGCGGCCCGAGCAGGGCTTCAAGTGCGTGATCGCGGTCTACTGGAAGTCGTCGTCGAACCCCGGAACCGCGACCGACGGCATATGCCGCGTGTGGATCGCCACGAGCGCGAGCGCGGACATCCGGATCGAGGACATCACCGATCCGGCGTCGCAGATGGCCGAGGTCGTGACGATTACCAACCACACGCGCGGCGTCCTCGCGTCGTGGTGCGTGGGCATCGCCGTCACCGGCGCGCTCG
>DAOMNQ010000110.1:0-6571 GCA_035443945.1 Phycisphaerales bacterium
CTCTGTGCCTCTGTGGTGAGATCGGTTCTCCGAGGTTACGGGATAGCCTCTACACGCCTGCGCCGGCTCTTGCTTCGTTGAGTTTCTTGCGGATGACGGTTTGGAGGATGCCGCCGTTGCGGTAGTAGTCGGCTTCGATGGGTGTGTCGATCCGGCATCGGCAGGTGAAACTGACGACGGAACCGTCGGGGCGCGTGGCGGTGACGGGGACGTCGCAGCGCGGGTCGATGGGGTCTGGGAGGTGGATGTCGAAGAGTTCATCGCCGCGGAGGCTGAGGGAGGCCGCGCTCTGGCCGTCCTTGAAGACGAGCGGGAGGACGCCCATGAAGACGAGGTTGGAGCGGTGGATGCGCTCGAATGACTCGGCGATGACGGCGCGGACGCCCAAGAGGTACGCGCCCTTGGCGGCCCAGTCCCGGCTGGAGCCCATGCCGTAGTCCTTGCCCGCGAGAACGACGAGGGGGATGTTCTTGGCCTTGTATCGTTCGGCGGCGTCGAAGATCCAGCAGACGGGTGCGTCGGCGAGTGTGGCGCCGCGTGTGAAGTCGCGTGTCCAGCCGCCTTCGGGGATCGTGCCGTCCTGGGCGGCGGCGATGCGGTTGCGGACGCGGACGTTGGCGAATGTGCCGCGTGTCATGACGCGGTCGTTTCCGCGGCGTGCGCCGTAGGAGTTGAAGTCGGGCTTGCGCACGCCGAGGGAGAGGAGGTACTGGCCTGCGGGGGAGTTCTCGGCGATGGAGCCTGCGGGGGAGATGTGGTCGGTGGTGACGCTATCGCCGAGGTAGGCGAGGACGCGGGCGCGGCGGATGTGCGTGACGCCGGGCGTGGACTCGCTCATGCCCTCGAAGAATGGGGGGTTTTGGACGTAGGTGGACTTTTCGTCCCAGGGGTAGAGTTCGCTGGTGCTGACGGGCACCTTGTTCCAGGTGTCGTTGCCGGTGAAGACCGCGCCGTACCTGGAGCGGAACTGCTCGGGGGTGAGGCAGGCGGCTTTGACGGCCTGGACCTCGGCGTGCGTGGGCCAGAGGTCGCGGAGGAAGACGTCTCGGCCGTCGGGTGTGCGGGCGAGCGGCTCGTGGGTGAGGTCGATGTCGACGGTGCCTGCGATGGCGTAGGCGACGACGAGGGGGGGGCTTGCGAGGTAGTTGGCGCGGACGGCGGGGTGGACGCGCCCCTCGAAGTTGCGGTTGCCGCTGAGGACGCTGGCCACGACGAGGTCGCCTTGCTTGGCGGCCTCCTCGATCTCGGGTGGGAGCGGGCCGGAGTTGCCGATGCAGGTCGTGCATCCGTAGCCGACGGTGTGGAAGCCGAGCGCGTTGAGGTCCTCGGTCAGGTTGGCCTTGTCGAAGTATTCGGTGACGACCTTGGAGCCGGGGGCGAGGCTTGTCTTGACCCACGGCTTTCGGGTCAGGCCGAGGGCGCGGGCCTTGCGCGCGACGAGTGCTGCGGCGATCATGACGTCGGGGTTGCTGGTGTTGGTGCAACTGGTGATTGCGGCGATGACGACGGAGCCGTGCCCGAGGGTGATTTCCTGGCCGGGCCTCTCGGGCCGGCTTGCCTCTGTGAGTTTGACACGGACGCCGTGCTCCCCGTGGTTGTGCCCTTGTGCGGCGTTCTCGGAGTTGACGGGCGCGCCCTTGGTCTGGCCGCCTTCGCCGGCCCATTCGTTGAGGTTGACGCTCTGACCGCGGGACTTCTTGCCGAAGGTGTCGACGAGGTCCTTGTGCCACTGCGCCTTCATCGAAGCGAGCGGGACGCGGTCCTGCGGGCGGCGCGGGCCGGCGAGCGAGGGCTGGACGGTCGAGAGGTCCAGTTCGAGGACGGCCGTGAAGACCGGGTCGGGCGAGTCGGGGGTCCAGAACATGCGGTTGGCCTTGCAGTACTTGTCGACGAGTTCGACGGTCGCCTCGTCGCGGCCCGTGAAGCGGAGGTAGTCGAGGGTCTTCCGGTCGACGGGGAAGAAGCCGACGGTGGCGCCGTATTCGGGGGCCATGTTGGCGATGGTGGCGCGGTCGGGGATGGAGAGTTCGGCCATGCCGGGTCCGAAGAACTCGACGAACTTCTCGACGACGCCGTACTCGCGGAGCATCTGGGTGACGGTGAGGACGAGGTCGGTGGCGGTGGCGCCCTCGGGGAGTCGGCCCGTGAGTTTGAAGCCGATGACCTCTGGCGTGAGCATGTAGACGGGCTGGCCGAGCATGACGGCCTCGGCTTCGATTCCGCCGACGCCCCATCCGAGGACGCCGAGTCCGTTGATCATGGTGGTGTGGCTGTCGGTGCCGACGAGGGAGTCGGGGTAGACGGCAGTGGCGCCGTCGTCCTGCGTGCGTGTGAGGACGCCCTTGGCGAGGTATTCGAGGTTGACCTGGTGGACGATGCCGGTGGCCGGGGGGACGACGCGGAAGTTGGCGAGCGACTCCTGGCCCCACTTGAGGAAGCGGTAGCGCTCGTTGTTGCGCTCGAACTCCTTCTGGGCGTTGATGGTGAGAGCGACGCGGGTGGCGAAGTCGTCGACCTGAACGGAGTGGTCGATCACGAGATCGCACTGGACGGCCGGGTTGATCAGGGCGGGGTCGCCGCCGAGTCGCTTCATGGCGTCGCGCATGGCGGCGAGGTCGACGACGCAGGGGACTCCGGTGAAGTCCTGGAGGACGACGCGCCCGGGCATGAAGGGCATCTCGACAGGCTCGACCTTCGAGGCGTCGTAGCCGGCGAGGCCCGCGACGTCGTCCTGCGTGACGATGAAGCCGTCCACGTTGCGGAGGACGGATTCCAGGAGGATGCGGACGGAATACGGCATCCGTTCGATGCGTGCGAGGCCGGCACGCTCGAGGGCGCCCAGGTCGTACCAGACGAACTCGCCGGCGGAGGTTCGGAGCGTGCTGCGGGAGTTGAAGGGGTTGTGGGGCATCGTCGGATCTCCGTCGCGGTTGCGGGTGTTTATCCGACACTATCGGCGCGCGGGTCGGTGAATCAAATATCGGCGGGTTCCGGGGGTTGTTGCGGGGGAGTATGCTCGTTTCCAGCCGCGGGCGTGCGGCGGGAGGGCCATGCGCGTGATTGACCTTCGCTCGGACACGATCACGAGGCCGACGGCGGCGATGCGGCGGGCGATGGCGGAGGCACCGGTGGGCGACGACGTGTTCGGGGACTACCAGGCGGTGCATCGGCTGGAGGAGCGTTTCGCGTCGCTGTTCGGGAAGGCGGCGGCGGTGTTCGTGCCGTCGGGGACGATGGCGAACCAGTTGGCGATCCGCGCGCAGACGGAGCCGGGTGACGAGGTGATCACGCACGCCGAGAGCCATGTGTCGTTGTATGAGAGCGGCGCGCCGGCTGCGCTGTCGGGGGTGACGCTGCGGTACGCGGACGGGCCTCGGGGGACGTTCACGGCGGAGGCGGTGCGGGCGTGCGTGCGGCCGCGGGACACGCACTATGGGCCGGCCGCGCTGGTGACGGTGGAGAACACGCACAACCGGGGCGGGGGCCGGGTGTGGCCGTTGGAGCAGTTGCGGGCGGTGCGTGAGGAGTGCGTGCGGCTCGGGGTTCGGGTGCACCTGGACGGGGCGCGGATCTGGAACGCGCACGCGGCGTCGGGGGTTTCGCTGGCGGAGTACGGGTCGCTTGCGGACACGGTGTCGGCGTGCTTCAGCAAGGGGCTGGGCGCGCCGGTGGGGAGCGCGCTGGCGGGGGATGAGCGGACGATCGCGCGGGCGCGGCGGTTCCGCAAGATGTTCGGGGGGGGGATGCGGCAGGCGGGGATTCTGGCGGCGGGGTGCCTGCACGCGCTGGACCATCACGTGGCGCGGCTGGCGGAGGACCACGCGAAGGCGCGTGCGCTGGCCGAGCGGCTGGCTCGGGTGCCGTGCGTGACGGTCGATCCGGCGGAGGTGGAGACGAATCTCGTGTACTTCGGGGTCGATCCGCGTTTCGGCGGGGCGGAGGCGGTCTGCGAACGTTTTGGGGCGGCCGGTGTGGCGGTCCTTTCCGAGGGGCCGCACAGGGTTCGGGCCGTCACGCACCTGGACGTGACGGCGGATGAGGTGGAGCGGGCGGGCGAGGTGATGGCGCGGTCGCTGGCCTGAGGCGGGCGGCACGAACGGCGCAGGCCGTACGACCGGCAGGGTCAACGCGGGTTCGCGTGCGGGGCGTGCTTGGATGGGCGGGGCTTGCCGATATCTCGATGAGGCGCCGGGCCTGAGTGGGCGGCCGCGGTGCGCACCGGGAACCCTTGCCGCGGGTGAGCGCGATGGCGTCAACGAGCAACGACCATGACCGTGCGATCGAAGGGGTCGAGGTGGCGCGGGACGATGCGCCCGGGCTGGACGCTGAGGGCATCCTTGAGGTCGTCTCGACGATCGAGGGGCGGCTCGAGGAGGTGCGGCGGATCCACGAGCAGCAGGAGGCTGAGCGTGCTGCGCTGGCGCAGCGTGAGGCGGAGGCTGCGGATCGAGAGCGGCAACTGGCGGAGCGTGCGAGACGGATCGCGGAGTTGACGCGGGAACTGGAGGAGCGGCGTGCTGCGCTGGATGCGGAGCGTCAGACGGCGGTAACGGAGTTGGAGGCGGCGCGTGCGGACCTGGCTTCGGCGCGTGCGCGAGCGGCGGAGACGGCGGCGGACGGGGGGGCTGCGCCGGGGGAAGCGGAGCGTGCGGAGGCGCGGTGCGTCGAACTGGAGGAGGAGTGCGAGCGGCTTCGGAAGCGCATCGAGGAGATGCGGGACGATCCGTATCGGCAGCAGGCGGAGCGGGAGGAATCGCGTGCGAGGCGTGCGGCGTCGCGGGCGCGATGGTCGTCGGCGATGCGGTCGTGCGCGGTGGCGTTGATCTGGATGAGCCTGGCGGGGCTGGTGGCGCACGCGGGATGGATCGGGCTGACGTACTCGTCGCCGGAGCAGGCGGCGATGTCGCTGGGGCTTGGGTTCGCGGCGGTGTTCTTCGGGGCGATGACGGTGGCGCGTCGGCTGCTTGACCCGCCCGCGCTGGCGATCGGCGCGCTGGGGGCGACGTTCGGGGTGTGGTTCCCGGCGTGGGTGGGCGCGATTGAGATGGCGATCGAGACGTGGAGCCTTCCGCTGGGCGGGCTGCCGGAGGCGGTCGTTCCGATGATCCCGGTCAGTTTCGCGGTGGCGACGTCGTCGCTGGCGATGGCGGTCGCGCTGTTTGCGCTGACGGGTTCGGGGACGGTGCTGCTTCTGGCGTCGTTCGCGGCGGCGGCGTGCTCGCTGCTGGCGATCATGCCGGACAGGTCGGGGGTGACGGTGTTCGGTGCGGCGGTGCTGTGGAACGCGCTGATCGCGACGGGTCTGACGCGGTGGGCGGTCGGGGTGCGCGGGGGGACGACGGGCGCGAGCGTGAGTGCGGTCGGGGAGTGAGGAACCGCTCCCTCACGGTCGCGGCTCGTTGAGGACGGTCGCGGCTCGTTGAGGACGGTCGCGGCTCGTTGAGGTGGGTCTCGGAACCACTCCCTTACGGTCGCGGCTCGTTGTTGAATCGAATCAAGCGGGGGTCGGGAGGAGGCCGGGGGGGGCGTCGCCTTCGGGGTCGGTGCGCGGGTCGGGGGCGGGGCCGGTGCGTTTGCGGGCCTCGGCGGCGAGGAGGTCGGCGGTGGTCGATCGGCCGAGCGATTCGCCGCGCATGAGGCGGTGGACTTCGTCGCCGGAGAGGGTCTCGTGCTTGAGGAGGGCCTGGGCGACGGCCTCGACCTTGTCCCAGTTGTCGTTGAGCATTCGCTCGGCGTCGCTGTAGGCCTCGTCAACGAGGCGGCGGACCTCGTCGTCGATGATGCGGGCGGTCTCCTCGGAGTAGCCTCGGTCGGGGAAGAAGGACTCGCGTCGTTCGTCCGCGCCGTAGCGCACGAAGCCGAGGCGTTCGCTCATGCCCCACTCTTCGATCATGACGCGGGCGAAGCGTGTGACCTGCGTGATGTCCATGGCCGCGCCGGAGGAGACGTCGCCGACGGCGCGCTGCTCGGCGATGCGGCCGCCGCAGGCGACGCGCATGGTGGCCTTGAGGTAGCGGAGGCTGTAGCCGAGGCGGTCCTTTTCGGGGAGGCTGAAGGTGGCGCCGAGGGCCTGGCCTCGGGGGATGATCGTGACCTTGTGGAGGGGATCGGCGTCCTTGAGGAGGGCCTGGAGGACAGCGTGTCCGGCTTCGTGGTAGGCGGTGGCACGGTTCTCTTCCGCTTCGCGGACGCGGCTCTTTCGGGCGCGGCCGAACTTGACCTTGTCGCGCGCCTCTTCGAGGTCCTCCTGCTCGATGAAGTCCTTGTTGTGCATGGTCGCGGCGATCGCGGCCTCGTTGATGATGGCGGCGAGGTCCGCGCCGCTGAACATTGGGGTCATGCGGGCGAGGCGTTCGAGATCGACATCCGGGCCGAGTTTCACCTTCTTGGCGTGGACGCGGAGGATTTCGAGCCGCCCCTTGACGTCGGGAAGGGGGACGACGATCTGGCGGTCGAAGCGGCCGGGGCGGATGAGGGCGGGGTCGAGGACGTCGGGTCGGTTGGTGGCTGCGATGACGATGACGCCGTCGACGGGGGTGAAGCCGTCCATCTCGACGAGGATGGCGTTGAG
>DAOMNQ010000111.1:0-6560 GCA_035443945.1 Phycisphaerales bacterium
CCGCCTCGACGAGCCGTTCCTCGTCCTGGCCACGCAGAACCCGATCGAGCAGGAGGGCACGTACCCGCTGCCCGAGGCGCAGCTGGACCGGTTCATTTTCAAGATCGTCGTCGGGTATTCGCAACTGGACGATCTGATCACGATCCTGGACCGCACGACCGGGCAGGAGACGCCGCAGCCCACGAAGATCATGGACGGGCCGCGCATCCTGGAGGCGCAGCGCCTCGTCCGGGGCGTGGTCGTCGCGCCGCACGTCAAGGAGTACGCGGCCAGGCTCGTGCTCGCGACGCACCCGGAGGGGAGGCACGCCGCGGGCGGCGCGACCGGGCCGACGAACCGCTACGTGCGGTGCGGGGCCAGCCCGCGTGCGGCCCAGGCGCTGCTGCTGGGGGCGAAGGTGAAGGCCCTGACCGACGGCCGCTACCACGCCGCCTACGCCGACGTGCAGCACGTGGCGCACATGGCGTTGCGGCACAGGCTGATCCTGAACTTCGAGGCCGAGGCCGACCGCGTGAGCCAGGACGCCATCGTGGACGAGATCCTCAAACTCACGCCCACCGAACAGGCCGGCGTCCCCCTCGCGGCGGGGAGGGGTTGAACGCGAAGGTCGCGAAGGGCGCGAAGGGCGCGAAGGAGTTGTGCATGAGTCAAGCATCTATGACAGAACGAGAACTGTATACGTGCCTTGTGAATGAAGTTGGTGGTCTAGATAGAACGTGGACGCTCTTTGAAGCCATCTTCTTCAACCAACGCTACGGGTCGTTCCATGGCCTCATGCCGCATAGCTGCAACGTCATCTACCGCACGATCCAGAGAGATGTTGCTCTTATGATCACGAGGCTCATGGACCCTGCGGACTCTCGGGTGCGCAATCACACTCGGCCCAACGTGACCATACCAGCCTTGATGAAGAAGGCCGGAATCGACGCCAAGTCAGATGCCTGCGATCGTCGTCTAGCGGACGTCTACCGGCGATGCGAGACGGCAAGCAGTGGATTCAGGAACGGTCGAAACCGGGAGATCGCTCATCTCGACGCTGTGACCTACACGCAGGATCAAGGGCAGCGTGTTGCACCGCGCCTTGACGAAACGGCGGATGTCATTCGCGAGTACAAGCGACTGCTCGAAGCAGTTGCAAGAGAGAGAGGCTGGCCTCAGCCTCCTTGGGAGTACTTTAGCGCGGACGAGATCCGACGGGAGATCGAGTCGATCCTGGACCGACACGCTCAGTTGAGCATATCTGGCGAACCGCGAGGGACTCTATGACAAGAACCAGAGCATTGGTAAGCAAGGAGCTCCCTGCCGAGATCGAGCTAATCAGCCATCGCGTCATCGGTTGCGCGATCGAGGTGCATAAGGAACTCGGCCCGGGACTCTTGGAGAGGCTGTACGAGGATGCGCTGGTCTACGAACTGCGAGAGGCGGGCATACGGGTTGAGCAGCAGTTGGAGATCATCGTACCGTACAAGGGTGTCGAGCTGCGCGGTCAGCGGCTCGACGTTCTGGTCGAAGGATGTCTTGTCGTGGAGCTGAAGGCCGTCAGCCAGGTGACAGAGCTTCACCGCGCGCAGTTGCTGTCATATCTGCGTGCCGCAAGGCTTCCCCTCGGTCTGCTCTTGAACTTCAATGTCACGTGGCTGCGAGAGGGGTTGCACCGGGTCTTCAATGAGCGGGCGATTCCCATGGAGTCCTCCTCTTCGCACTCTTCGCGCCCTTCGCGTTCCAAGGTCTGATCATGCTGCGAACCGAGAACCCCAAGCGACCCGCCTCACTGGATGAGCTGCTCGACAGCCGGCTCATCTCGCGCGTGTCGCGCCTCGACGTCACCAGCCGCAAGATGTTCACCGGCAAACTCAAGGGCGAGCGCCGATCCAAGAAGCGCGGCGAGAGCGTCGAGTTCGCCGACCACCGCCCCTACGTCGTCGGCGATGACCTGCGCCACATCGACTGGAACATCTTCGGCCGGCTGGACCGCCTCTTCCTCAAACTCTTCCTCGAAGAGGAGGACCTTTGCCTCCACGTCGTCGTCGACTGCTCCGCCAGCCACGACTGCGGCCAGCCAAACAAGTTCTTCTTCATGCAGCAGACCGCCATGGCCCTCGGCTACGTCGGCCTCATCAACTACAACCGCGTCGCCATGTCCGCCATCGGCACGCCCGCTGCGCCGGGGATGAGCCCGAGCGAATCCCCGGATGTCCCCCACACCGGCATCGTCTCCGCCGTCCGCGACCTGCGCGGCCGCCGGCGAACCCACGAACTCGCCGCGTGGCTCTGCTCGCTGCGCCCCGAGGGCGGGAGCAACTTCCCCGAGGCCGCCAAGCGCATCGCCCTCTCGCGCCGCGGCAAGGGCGTCATGGTCGTCATGTCGGACTTCTTCTTCAAGGAGGGCTACGAGACCGGCCTGCGCCTGCTCATGGGCCGCGGCTACGACGTCTTCTGCCTCCAGGTGCTCAGCCCGCAGGAACTCGAGCCTGACATCGCCGGCGACTTGCGACTGCGCGACGTCGAGGACGCCGACGCCGCGGAGATCACCGTGAGCGCGCCGCTGCTGAAGCGCTACAAGGCGAACCTCGCCGCCTACTGCGACCAGTTGCGGACCTTCTGCGCCCGGCGCGACATCACGCTCCTCACGGTGCGTTCCGACACGCCGATCGACGTGCTGCTGCTGGACTACATGCGCCGAAGGGGGGTACTGCGATGACCTGGCTCACCCCTCTCGTCGCCGCCGTCGCGGCCGCGATCGCGGTGCCTTCGCTCATCATCCTCTACTTCCTGAAACTCCGCCGCCGCGAGGTTGAGGTCTCCACCACGCTCCTCTGGAGGAAGGCCGTGCAGGACCTCCAGGCCAACGCTCCCTTCCAGCGGCTCCGCCGGAACATCCTGCTGCTGCTGCAACTGCTCGTCCTCGCGGCTGCCCTCGTCGCGGTCGGCCAACCCGAGATGGAAGGCAAAGTCCCGCGCGGCCTGCAGCACGTCATCCTCATCGACCGCTCCGCCAGCATGTCGAGCGCGGACGCCGAGGGCGGCGTCTCGCGCCTCGACGCCGCCAAGCGCGAGGCCGTCCGCCTCGTCGATTCGCTCCGCGGCGAGAGCCTCATCGGCTCGGACCGCGCCGACGAGGCGATGGTCATCGCCTTCGACCAGACCGCCGAGGTGCGTCAGCAGTTCACCGGCGATAAGGCCGCGCTCAAGGCGGCGATCAACGCCATCGAGCCGACCGCCGCGCCCTCGAGCCTCGACGAAGCCGTCCGCCTCGCCCGCGCCCACCTCCCCGACCAGACGCTCGTCGAGGAGACCGGCGCGGTCACGGTCGAGGGCCTCAAGACCCGCGGCGTCGCGATACACCTCTTCTCCGACGGCCGCCTCCGCGACGCCCAGCGCGTTCTCACGGGCGTCGAGGACAAGGTCCGGTTCACGCGCCTCGGCACGCCCGACGCCGCCAACCTCGCCGTCACCGCCTTCCGCGCCGAACGCACCTACGACAACCCCACCGAACTCACCGTCTTCATCGGCATCCAGAGCACCGACCGCGCCGAACGCCGCGCCGAACTCGAACTCATCATCGACGGCGTGGTCGAGCGCATCCGCTCCGTCACCATCCCACCGGCGACCACCGACGCTCCCACCCTCGAAGACGGCACGCCGCCCCCCCCCGACCTCTGGCGCCCCGGCACGACCAGCATCGTCTTCCGCCTCGAACGCCCGGACGGCGGCCTGTTCGCCGTGCGTCTCCTCCCCGGCGACGGACCGGACGTGCTTGATATCGACAACCGCGCCTGGCTCGTCGTGCCACCGGCCCGTCAACTCTCCGTCGCCGTCGTTACCGAAGGCAGCCTGTTCCTCGTCTCCGCGCTCCAGGGTCTGCCGCTGGCGAAACTCGTCCAGTACACGCCCGACGAGTACCTCGCCGCCTCGCGCCGCGGCGAGACCGGCGCGTACGACGTGGTGGTGCTCGACGCCTGGCTCCCCCCCCCCGGCGACCGGCCCACCATGCCCCCGGGACGCTACCTCGTCCTCGGCGCGGTCCCCCCCCTGCCGCTCGGCGCGGCCGACCTCGGCCCCGGCGAGCCGGGCATCCTCATCGACTGGCGACGCGACCACCCCGCCCTGCGCGGCCTCGTCCTCGACAACGTCGTCGTCTCCACCACACGCAACGTCGAGATCGGCCCGGAGAGCGCGATCACCGTCATCGCCGAGACCGACCGCGGCCCGGCCATCCTCGACCTTGCCTCCGCCGACCTCCGCGCCGTCATCGTCGCCTTCAACCCCGCCGACTCCTACTGGCCCTTCTACGTCTCCTTCCCCGTCTTCATCGCGCAGGCCCTCAACTACCTCGGCCAGGACCCTTCGCACCTCGGCCTCGACGCTCGCTCCGTCCGGCCCGGCAGCATCCTCACCGACCGCCTGCCGCAGGGCGCGGCCGAGGTCGCCATCCGACTGCCCGACCGCACCGAGATACCGCTCACCCCCGCCGCCGACGGGCGCATCGTCTACGGCCCCGTGCGTCAGGCCGGCGTGCACGAGGTGACCTGGCGCGGCGAGCGCACGCCCGCGGACATCGCCCTCGGCGCGCGCGCCCTGCGCCCCTTCGCCGCCAGCCTGCTCGATCCCGAAGAGTCCGACGCCGGCGCGTCGTCGTCGCTCTCGCTGGCCGGGGTGGACGTCGCCGCGCTCGACCCCTCGCGCTCGAACGTCAACCGCCGCCTCTGGCCCTGGCTCCTCCTCGCCGCGCTCGGCGTGATGATGCTCGAATGGTTCGTCTACAACCGCAAGGTGCAGGTGTAGCGGTGCGGGCAGCTCGCCCTCACCCCATGTGCTTCACCACCGCCTCCCCGAACTCCGAGCACTTCAGTTTCGTCGCGCCCTCCATCAGCCGGTGGAAGTCGTACGTCACCGTCTTCGCCCCGATCGCGCCGTCCATGCCCCGGATGATGAGGTCCGCGGCCTCGGACCAGCCCATGTACCGCAGCATCATCTCCCCCGACAGGATCACCGAGCCTGGGTTCACCTGGTCGAGGTTCGCGTACTTGGGCGCGGTCCCGTGCGTCGCCTCGAAGATGGCGTGCCCGGTGTCGTAGTTGATGTTCGCCCCCGGCGCAATCCCGATGCCCCCGACCTGGGCCGCGAGCGCGTCCGAGAGGTAGTCGCCGTTGAGGTTCATGGTGGCGATGACGTCGAAGTCCTTCGCCCGCGTGAGCACCTGCTGGAGCGTGATGTCCGCGATCGCGTCGCGGATGAGGAGGGCCTTCTTCCACTTGCCGTCGCCGTGCGTGGGCCACAGGCGCAGCGCGGCCTCGACCTCGCCGACCACCCGCTTCTTCTGCTCGGCGGTCATCATCTCGAATCCCGGGTCGATCATGCGGGCGTTGGCCTCGGGCGTCAGGTCCGGGTTGGCCTCCTTGTTGCCGAGAATCCACGACTCGCGCTCGCTCACCGTCTGGCCGCGGAACTCGCGGGCCGCCAGCGCGTAGCCCCAGTCGCGGAACGCGCCCTCGGTGAACTTCATGATGTTGCCCTTGTGGACGAGCGTGAGGCTCCGCCGCCCCTCGCGCAGGGCGTAGTTGATCGCCGCCCGGATCAGCCGCTCGCTCCCTTCGCGGCTCACCGGCTTGATCCCGATCCCGCTGGTCGCGGGGAAGCGGATCTTCTTCACGCCCATCTCGTTCTGGAGGAACGCGATGATCTTCTTCGCCCCCTCGCTCTCGGCCTCCCACTCCACGCCCGCGTAGATGTCCTCGGTGTTCTCGCGGAAGATGACCATGTTCACGTCGTCCGGCTTCTTGACCGGCGAGGGGACGCCCTTGAAGTAGCGCACCGGCCGCAGGCACACGTACAGGTCCAGCACCTGCCGCAGCGCGACGTTCAGCGAGCGGATGCCCCCGCCAACCGGCGTCGTGAGCGGCCCCTTGATGCCGACGAGGTAAGTGCGGAAGGCGTCCAGCGTCTCATCGGGCAGCCAGTTGCCGGTCGCGTTGAACGCCTTCTCCCCCGCGAGAACTTCCTTCCAGTGGATGCGTCGCTTGCCGTTGTAGGCCTTCGCCACGGCGGCGTCGAAGACGCGCACGCTCGCCCGCCAGATGTCCGGCCCCGTGCCGTCGCCCTCGATGAAGGGGAGCACAGGCTCGTCGGGAACGCGCAGGCCGTCGGCGGTCATGGTGATGGCGGTGGGCATGTGAACTCCTCTTGGAACAGTGGGCAGTGGACAATGGACAGTGGACATGAAGAGACGACGGCGCTTGTCGGTGGCGTCGGGGAGGAAGGATATGCGGCGCCCTTGCGTGTGGCGTCGGCGTGCTTCAACCGGCGTTCGGTGTGCCGCTGGGCCGGCGATCCGCGAAGTCGTCGTCGCGCAGGGCGTCGGCGAGGTTGGGCGGGTGCTCGGCCTCGGTGGCGACCACGACCGCGCCGACGACGCGACCTTCCGCGTCGCGCACCGGCACGATCCTCGCGTCAAGGTCGAGATGACCCACCGGCAATCGCGCCGCCACCGAGCGCCCTTCCAGCGCGCGCCTGCACGCCGCCGGCATCTCGGGTCGGCCCCGAAACAACTCGAAGACGCT
>DAOMNQ010000112.1:0-6463 GCA_035443945.1 Phycisphaerales bacterium
TCGCCGACCGTGTAGACGGGGTTGAGGCTCGTCATCGGCTCCTGGAAGATCATGGCGATGTCGTTGCCTCGGACCTCGCGCATCTGGCGGTTGTTCAGGCGGACGAGATCGACGGGGCCGTGCTCGGAACGGAAGTTGATCGAGCCGCGATCGAACCTGCCGGGCGGGCGCGGGATCAGTTGGAGCATGCTCATGGCCGTGACGCTCTTGCCGCAGCCGGACTCGCCGACGACGGCGAGGGTCTGCCGTGGGTAGATCGTCATGCGCACGCCGTCGACGGCCTGGATGCGCGGTCCGGAGCCGTTGTCGAACGAGACTGCCAGGTTGTCGACGCGGACGATGGGCGTGCTCTCGTCCGTCGCCGGAGCGGTGTGCCTGGATCGGGCGCTGGTGGCGTTGGCGGTCATCGTCGCTCCTGCGTGTGTTCAGACTCGGGCCTTCTTGAGTTTCGGGTCGATGGCGTCGCGCAAGGCCTCTCCGATGAGGTTGTAGGCAAGGACGGTGAAGAAGATCGCGGCGCCGGGGAAGAGCGCGAGCCACGGCACGAAGTCGCCGACCTGGTTGTTGGCGTCGCTCAGCAGGCGCCCCCACGAGGCCTGGTTGGCCGGGCCGAGACCGAGGAAACTCAGGATCGCCTCGGCGAGGATGGCGGCGGCGATGGCGAAGGAGGCGTCCACGAGCACGGGCGTGACGCCGTTGGGGAGCATGTGCTTGAAGAGGATCGAGCGCAGGGGGAGGCCGACCGCGCGCGCGGACTGGACGAAGTCCTGCCCTCGGAGTTTGTAGAACTCGGCGCGGATGAACCGTGCCGCGCCGGTCCATGAGACGCACCCGATGATGACCATCATCACGTAAGTGTTGCGGGGCAGGACGGCCGCGGCGACGATGAGCAGGAAGAGGACGGGGATCGCCATGAAGACCTCGACGACGCGGTAGAGGAGCATGTCCACCCACCCGCCGAAGTAGCCCATCAGCGCGCCCATCGTGACGCCAATGAGAACGGCGATGCCCGTCGAGACGAGGCCGATGGAGATCGAGAGCCGGCAGGCGTGCAGCATCTGGCTCAGCACGTCCTGGCCGATCGAGTCTGTGCCCAGCCAGAACTTCGCACGACCGAGCGACTCGAGCCAGGTGAGCACGTCGCGCGCGGACTGGAACTCGCCCCGGTCGCGGCGCGACTCGAACTCGGCGAGGAGTTCCGCGGGCGATCGGGGCAGCAGGGCCGCGTTGGTCCGCAGGTGCACGCCGAGCGAGGCGGCGAGTCCCTCGGTCAGGGGCGTTTCACCGAGCAACGGATCTGTCGGCCGCGTGCGGACCTGCCAGCGCGGATCGTCCTGAAAGCCGCCGACGCCGAGTTCTCTCGCGAGGTCCTGCGCCAGGCCGTCGATGATCGCCGACATCGGTGTGGAGCGCGGCGGCTGAAGATCGAGCGAGGTCGAGCCTTGGCCGGGGGAGTAGGGGATGAGGGTGTGGAGGGTGCGAATCTCGCCGCGGGCTTCGCGGGCGCGATAGGTGAACGACGGGATCGGGTCGTGCCACGTGAGGAGAACGCTCAGTCCCGCGACGAGCGCGGCGCATGCGACCGGGAGCAGGCGGGAGACCAATGCCTCCAGGAACGGGATGAACAGCACGGGCAGCGAGACGAGGAGCATGACCACGCCTGTGCACACCCAGCGGAACGAGGCGTCCGCTCGCATCGAGCGCATCCAGTCCGGGGCGTCGGCGGACTGGAAGGCAGCACGCACACCGGCGCACGCGGCGACGATGAGCGCGGCCTGCAAGGAGCAGACGAACAGCACGCCCAGTCGCTTCGAGCGCGGCGCGGGCAGAGGCAGCAGGAGCGCCGCGCCCCAGGCGACCGCGCCCAGGGCGAGCAGGGCGTCGGTCGGGCCGAGGTGGTCGAACATCGGGGAGTGGACCCGCTGCACGCTCCCGTCCGGGCCGAGTTCCCACAGGAGGATCGGGTGCCCGCTGGCGATGAACGGCGCGAAGACGGCGAAGAACACGACGATCGCCAGCCAGCACAGTCCGAGCAACGCGCCGGGACGCCGCACGACGCGCGCCCACGCCTCGGTCCAGAACCCTTGCGCGGGCTGGTGGCCGATGCCCTGCATCAGTTGCACGCCCGTCACGGCCTCGGCCGGGCCGACGGCACGCACGACCTGCTGATTGTTGTCGCCGGTGGTCATGTCAGTTGTACGAGATTCGAGGATCGGCCAGGGCGTACAGAATGTCGGCGAGCAGCAGGGCGAGCATGTTGATCAGGCCCACGATCAGGGCGTTGGCGAGCAGCACCTCGCGGTCGCGCAGGAAGATCGCCTCGATGATGAGGCTGCCCATGCCGGGCACGGAGAAGATGCGCTCGACCACGACCGAGCCGCCGAGCATGGCGGGGAAGACGCTGACGAACATCGTGATCAGCGGCAGGAGGCTGTTGCGGAAGACGTGGCGCAGGACGATGTCCTTGCCGGAGACGCCCTTGGCCTTGGCCGTGCGGACGTAGTCGGCGTTGAAGTTGTCGAGCATGGCGGCGCGGGTCTGCTTGCTCAGCACGGCGAACCCGCCGTAGACGAGGCAGGCGACCGGGAGCGCGACGTGCCAGAGCGTGTCGAGCAGGTAGCCTCGCTGCCAGACGCCGGAGTCGAGACGTGTCGGGAGGAACGTGTAGTTCGCCGCGTCGTTCGAGTGCAGCCCGGCGACCGGAAACGCGCCGAGGCCCGTGACCTGGTTCGCCAGGTAGCCCATCGCCAGCACGCCCGCCCACACGACGGGCACCGACCACAGCGCGACGAAGAACGCGCCGGAGAACACGTCGAACCACGACCCCTGGCGCGTCGCGGCCAGCATGCCGGTCGGGATCGCCACGGCGTAGATGATCGGGAAGGCGAGCAGGTTCAGCATGAGCGTGACGGGCAGCGCATCGCGGATGAGGGCGGAGACCGGGCGCGAGCGGCTGAACGACATGCCGAGGTCCGGCGCGGCGACCCAGACGACGCCGGAGATGCCGAAGCCGGCCTGCGGGAACGGGCGGGCCGCGAAGACGGCCTCCAGGCGCGCGAGCGACTGCTGGGCCGCCTGGTACGCCTCGC
Organism: Phycisphaerales bacterium; assembly: GCA_035443945.1. GTDB lineage: Bacteria > Planctomycetota > Phycisphaerae > Phycisphaerales > UBA1924 > CAADGN01. Next base: position 3,090 of record DAOMNQ010000112.1, read on the forward strand.
GCATGGCGGCGAATCGCTCGACGACCTGCTCGTCGTCCGCGCCAGGGACTGAGCCTCTCGGAACCGACCGCTGGGAGAAATCCCTGAGCGTGCCGTCGTCCTTCACGAGCGAGCCGCGCCCGGCCTCGCGCAGGCGCTCGCCGAGGGCGAGTTCGAACTCGGTCTTTGCGCGGAGGTAGGCAAACCTCGCTCTCGCGTAGTCATTGGAGGCACGCCGGTAGGCCCGCGTCTTGTCCTCGGCGGTCGTGTTCGGATCGAAGGCGAACGACTCACGCTCGGCGCGCGGGAGTTCGTCGATGTAGAGCCACCACGCGGGCATGGGCTTGACGCTCTTGGGCGGGCGGACGACCTCGCCGCCGGGGACTACCTGGTCGCGTGTGCCGAACTTGATGGGGCTGACGCGGGCGAGCCAGCGGAGGTACTGGAGGAGGACGGGGTCGTCGAGGCCGTAGCGGTCCTCGAGGTAGGCCTGCTGCGCGGCGCGCGTGCTTGAGTCCATCTGCCCGCCTGCGGCGACGGTGAGGGCCGCGCCGATGCCGCCGGGGCTGGCCGCGACGAGCAGGAACACCAGCAGCGTCATCCCGATCACGGTCGGGACCATCAGCAGCAGGCGTCTGAGGATGTAGGTCGTCACGTCGGCGGCTCCGGGGTCGCACGGTCGGGGCGGGCGCGGGATCGCGGCGAACGTCTACGGCATGACCCAGAGGTCGTAGTACTCAAGCCCGCTCGCGTATTCCTGGAAGTTCCGGGTCCGCTGGGTGATGAACCGCAGCCAGGGGAGTTCGCTCAGGTAGGTGTACGGCTGCTCCTCGTGGAAGTGCCGGTGCAGTTCGCGCCAGACGAGCATGCGCTTGTCGAAGTCCAGCGTCCGCCTGCCCTCCTCGATGAGCCGGTCGGCCTCGGGGCTGGCCCACTGGATGAAGTTGTCGCCCTGGTTCTGGATGGAAGACGAGTGCCAGATCTGGTTCGGGTCGTTCTCCGGCGCGGAGGCCGACCACGCGAAGGTGATGGCGTCGAAGTCGCGCGCGTTGAGCGTCGATTGCAGGACGGACCAGTCGATGGGGCGGAGCGTCAGGCGGATGCCGACCTCCGCCATTGCCTGCTGGAGATACGTCACCATCTGGAGCGTGCTCTCCGAGCCTTGGCCGAAGGTGATCTCGAACTCGAACGGCTCGCCGGCGTCGTTGACCATCACGCCGCCGCGGTTGCGCCAGCCTGCCTCTTCGAGGAGCCGCACAGCACGTTCGGGGTCGTAGGGCCAGGGCGTGACCTCCGGGTCGGCCTGCGGCGTGGAACTGAGGAAGGGGCCGGTGGCGGGCCGGCTCAGGTTCTTCTCGATGTCGCGGCGGATGCGCTCGCGGTCGATGAGCATCGTCATCGCCTGGCGGACGCGCTTGTCGTGGAAGGGCGTGGCGCGGCGGTTGTTCCGCAGGCCGCACTGCCACGCGATGAACGAGTACCCGCCCTGCATGTTGTACCATTTGCGGGCCTCGAACCGCTCGCCGAAGCGCGGATCGTTCGACTTGATGTCGAACTGCGCGCCGGTGGGCCGCATCATGTCGCCCTGCCCGCTCTCGAAGGCGGTCAGGCGGGCGAGGCTGTCCTGGATCGTCTTGAATCGGATCGAATCCAGCGGGGGGCGCGGGCCCCAGTAGAGGTCATTGCGCACCAGCACGATGTCCGACGGCGGCGTCCACTGGTCGTCCACGCTCACCCTCGCCAGCCGGAACGGGCCTGAGCCAACGGCGAGGCCCGTGGACTGATTGAACGTGGCGGGCGACTCGATCCATGCCTCGTAGACGGACTTGGGCAGGATCTTGTGCCCGAAGGCCTGCGCGAGGTTGTCGAAGCGCGGCTCCTTGAAGTGGTACTCGATGACCTTGCTGGTCGCGGGGTCGCCGATGACCTCGAGTCGGGACATCGCGTTGTAGACGCTGCGGAATCGTTCGGCCTCGATCTCGGCGTTGAAGAGGAGTTCCTCGAAGGTCCAGCGCACGTCCTCGGCGAGCACGGGGTCGCCGTTGCTGAAGCGGGCGGCGTCGCGGACCTTCACGCGCAGCCACATGCCGTTGGGGTCGTACTGCCACGCCTCGGCGAGCCTCCCGCGGAGTGCGAGCGTCTGCGGGTCGTACCATCCGAGGCTCTCGGTGATGAGGTCGACGACGCGCCGGCCGTAGACGTCGGCGTAGAGGAAGGGCGTGATCTTGGAGGGCTGTCCCTCGAAGATCTCGATGAACTCGCCGCCGGGGCTGAATCCTTCCTGCTCGTAGGGATCGACCGAGAAGTCCCATGGCGTGGCAACGGTGACGGGGACGCCGTCCCTTGCCCATGCGGCTGCCGCGCGCCGCGTCGGGGTGATCGGGGCGTCGGGGACTACCGGGTCGGCCTCCGACCGGACGACGGCGACGCCTGCGTCGAGTTGCCGTTGGATGCCGGCGAGGCCGCTCTCTATGGCGTCGAGCTGGGCCTGATCGATGGCGCCGGTGTCGAGTTGCCGCTGGATGCGGGCGAGGCTGCTCTCGATGGAGTTGAGTTGGGCCTGGGTGGTCCGGAGGTCCTTCCACTTTCGGTCGTCCTGGACCATGCCGAGCCAGAGGCTCAGGCCGACGCCGAGGAGGAGGACGAGGAAGATGAAGTCCTTGAGGCCGAACTTGTTCTGCATCGGACGCCCTCTCTGTGGCTGCCGCACCGGTGGCGGCGCGGGATCGATCCCCCTGCGGGACAACAGATTACCGCCTCGACCGCTTCGGGTCGAACGCCTCGCGAAGCCCCTCGCCCATGAAGTTCAGGGCCAGCAGGGTGACCCCGAGCAGCAGGCAGGGGAAGAGCAGCAGCCACCAGTTGCTGCGGTACGAGTTCAGTTCGCTCAGGCCCTCCGCGGCGAGGTTCCCCCAACTCGGGAGCGGCGGCTTGACCCCGATCCCGAGGAAACTCAGGAACGACTCCTGGAGGATCGCCTGCGGCACGGTGAGGGTTGCATAGACGATGATCGGCCCCATCAGGTTCGGCAGCAGGTGCCTCCAGAAGATCCGCCCGACCGGCGCACCCGCCGCCCGGGCGGCCTCTACGAACGGCTGCGACTTGAGGCTCAGCACCTGCCCGCGGATCACCCGGGCCATCGTGAGCCAACTCACGCCGCCGATGGCGACGAGCAGGACGACGACGTCGTAGGTCGTGCGCGTGCCGTCTGAGATCTCACGACGGCGAAGGCTCGGAACCTGCTCGGTCTGCCTGTCGAGATCGGCCCGGAGGTCCGTGTCCTGAGACAGGAGCCGCTCGACCGAGGCCCGGTCCGTCGGCAGCCCGCGCTCGGCGGCGACGCCCACGGCGCGCTGCCGGTGCCCATGCCGCTGCGCAACGCGCCGACGGCGCTG
>DAOMNQ010000113.1:0-2195 GCA_035443945.1 Phycisphaerales bacterium
GCATCCGGCCAGTTCGCGCCCAGCGCAAAGACATCGGCCCCACGCAGCACGCCGATCCGGAACAACTCGGGGAACCGCAGGTCATAGCAGACGGCAGGGCAGACGAGGGCGCGTTCCCCGGCGGAGCGCCACTCCCAGGTCTCGACGCGGCGGCCGCCCTCGAAGGCCTCGCTCTCACGCCCGAAAGCGAACGGGTGGATTTTCGAATACTCACACACGAGCCTGCCGTCCGGCGCGAGGACGCTCGCCCGGTTCTCCGCCTTCGCGCACCCGCACCCGTGAACCGTCCTCCCACCTTGCACGTACACGCCGAGGTCTTCCGCCAGCCGGCGCAGGAACGCCAGCGTCTCGCCCGTCTTGTCCGCCGTCGCCGAAACGTTGACGGAGAATCCCGAGTCGAACATCTCAGGGAGGAGCACGAAGTCGCCCGGCCGAACGTCCGCTCCGTCCAGCAGCCGCTCGACCCGCGAGCAGTTCGCCCCGCGGTCCTCCCACGCGATGTCCATCTGCACGAGGTGTGCGCGCATATGACGAACAGTAGCGCAACAGCCCGATTCACGATGAACCACGCCCCGCGCCGGCGGTACACTCACGCGATGGCCGGCGCACCCACGAACGCACCCGTTCGCCCGGCCACGCTGCCGCGACTCATCCTCGCCAGTTCCTCGCCGCGCCGGCGCGAGTTGCTCGCGCGCCACGGCGTCGCGCACGAAGCCATCGATCCGGCCATCGACGATGCCCTGCTCAGCCCCGGCTCAGTCCCGCCCCACGCCTGGGTGGCGTCGCTGGCGTACCTGAAGGCGGCATCCGTCGCGGCCTCGCTCGACGACGCGGACGGAGCGGTCGTCCTCGCCGCCGACACCCTCTGCCTCAAGGACGGCGAACTCCTCGGCCAGCCCCGCGACCAGGCCGACGCAGAGCGGATCGTCCGGCTGCTCCGGGGCGGCTCGCACCAGGTGCTGACCGGGGTGGCCCTGGTCTGCCCACGCTCGGGCAGGCGCGACCTCTTTACCGACTCGGCCACGGTTTCCCTCGGATTCATGGGCGACGACCGGATCGCGGGGTACATTGCCTCGGGGGGCTGGCGCGGCAAGGCCGGGGCGTACAACTACGCCGAACGCCTCGCCGACGGCTGGCCTCTCACCTGCGAGGGCGACCCCGAGAGCGTTATGGGGCTGCCCGTTCGCAGGGTGTTGCAGCGGCTGGAGACCTTCGCCCGCTCCGCCGCCTGAGGCCCGCGCGTGACGCAGATCGCCACCACACCGATCCTGCCGGCCTGGTTCGTGCTCCCTCTGGCGATCGCCACGGTGCTGATCGTCTCCGCGCACCTGTCCGCGATGCAGCACACCGAGATGCCCGCGACGCGGCGCCGGCTGCGCCAGGCGAACGGCGTCGTGATGCTCGTGGCCACGCCCCTGCTCGCCTACGCCTTCGGCATCGCCACCACCCGCGACCCGCGGACGTTCGCGATGGTCTGGACGGCCTGCACCGGCCTGCTGGGGATGGTCGTCCTGCTCGCCGGGCTTGATATCCTGAACAACGTCCGGCTCTACGCCTCGCAGCGGCGCGGCCTCGAGGCCCGTGCCGCCGCCCTGCGGGCACATCTCGCCCGACTCGCCTCGAACGCCGCCGCAGCGTCCGCCGATGAGCAACCACGCCCCGAGCCAGCCGGCGACTCGCCCCGCGACCGGAGCGGCTCTCCGCGCAGGCACGGCTGATCGCGCGATCGTCCCCGGCCTCCCCGGCAGGCTCGCCGCGATGGTGTACGGCGCGGCCATCGCCCGGCGAAACCGGGCCTTCGACGCGGGGCGCGGCGTCGTCACGCTCGACAGGCCCGTCATCAGCGTCGGCAACCTCTCGACGGGCGGCACCGGCAAGTCGCCCACGGTCGCGTGGGTCGTCCGCACGCTCCGCGAGGCCGGGCGCGACCCGTGCATCGCCATGCGGGGCTACCGCTCGCGCGACGGTGTCTCCGACGAGGCTGAGGAGTACCGGGCCGCGTTCGACGACCTGCCCGTCGTCGCCCGCCCCGACCGGTTGCAGGGGCTGATCGAACTCTTCGCGAGCGAACGCGGCGGACGGGTGGACGCCGTCGTACTCGACGACGGGTTCCAGCACCGGTGCATCGCGCGAGCGCTGGACCTTGTGCTTATCGACGCCACGCGTGACCCGTTCGCGGATGCGATGATCCCCGC
>DAOMNQ010000113.1:2205-6326 GCA_035443945.1 Phycisphaerales bacterium
GAGCCGGTCGGGTCGCTCCGCCGCGCCACGCACGTCGTCATCACCCACGCCGAGCGTGCCGATGCCGGTGCGTTGGCTCGCCTCGCCGAGCACATCGCGCACGCGCACGGCCGACCGCCGATCGCCATCACGGAGCACGCGTGGTCGGAACTGCGGATCACGGACACGGAAGGCGATCGCGTGGAGCCGGTCTCGTCGCTGCGCGGCCGGCGGGTGCTCGCGCTGTGCGCCATCGGCAACCCCGGGCCGTTTCTCGCGGGCGTCGAGGCCGCGGGGGCGCTGGTTGCTGATACCGTGTCGCTGCGCGACCATGATGCCTACACACCGCCAACCGTCGTTCGAATCGCGAGCCGCATCGCCGCCGCCTCAGCCGACGCCGTGATAACGACCGCCAAGGACTGGACCAAACTCGCCCGGCGCGACCTCTCGGCGTGGCGGGTGCCCATCGCACGCCCCTCGCTCGAACTCCGCTTCCGCGAGGGCGAGTCCGCGCTGCGAGACGACATCCACCGGCTCCCGGTGTTCGACACCCTCCCGCTCCGAGCCGCGGGCTTCAGCCCGCGGTCCTGAGCCATCCCTACGTCAACGCGGTGAGGTTCTGGACCTCCCACGCTCCGCCCGGCATCCAGGTGTAGCGGACCGCCTCGCCGTCCGCGGTCGCGCCAAGGACGTTGATCGACCCCGTCGCGTCGGCCGTCACGCCGCGCAGCGTGCCCACCGGAAGAGGCGCGTCGGCGATCTCGTCGCTCAGCGGGGAGACGACCCACTCATCCAGCCCCGGCGCCCACCAGTAGATGACGAGCGCGCCGCCGCCGTCGATCCCCGCGACGTTCAGCCCGCCCCACGACGTCACGTAACTCGTCATGCTCCCCGTGGTCAGGGCCGGCCCGCCGAACTGGTCCGAGAGGTTGTTCGTCAGCCAGTCGCCGCCGAACTCGGGCACCCACCACGTCACGAGCACCTTCCCCGCCGCGTTCGTGCCGGCGAGGTTGATGCCTCCCCACGACGTGAGATACGCCGTCAGCCCGCCGGAGAGCGCGGGCGCGCCGGTGATCTCGCTCAGGTTGTCCACGCGCCACGAGTCCATCCCCGGCGCCCACCAGATCGACTGGATCGCGCCGCTCGCGTCCAATCCCGCGATGTTCATGCCGTTCCACGACGTGACATAACTGATCAACTCGCTCACGAGAACGGGCATCTCCTGCCCGTTGGCGCGGAGATGGCTCTCGGCGATGTTCTGGGACGCCCACCCGTACGCGCCCGGGCCGCCCGCGCCGGTCTGTGCGAAGTGCAGCAGGTCGCCGTCCGTGTCCAGCCCGGCGATGCCGATGCGGTCGTCGGTCGAGATGAAGACCGTCACCGCCCCGACGATGCTGCCCGCGCCCGCGATCTCGGTGGTCAGGTTGCGCACGCTCCACTGGCCCGCCGGACTGCGCATGTAGAGCAGGAGCCCATCGTCCGACGCGGCTGCCGCGTAGGTCCGCCCGTCCTTCGGGTCGGTCCACGTCTCGATCGGCCCCGTCGGCACCGGCCCGCCGGCGGTCGCCCGGATGTCCACGACCTCCCACGTGCCCAGGCCCTGCTCCTGGAACGCGATCGGCACGCCGTCGGTGTTCATGGTGGTGACGGTCATCAGGCCCGCCGGCGAGGCGCTCCCGTTCACGACCGCGCCGCCGGCGACGACGTTCCCAGGCGGCGGCGCGTCCCCGGTCAGTTCCGAGCGCTTCGCGTCCAGTTTCACGTTCGTGCCCTCGACGATCGTCACGTCGGACACCTTGATTTTGCCGGTCGAGGTGTCGGTGAACGTCACGCGGTACTCGCCGCCGGGGAGTAGGACCTGGTAGTTGCCGGCCGCGTCCGTCGTGTACGTGCCGACGATCGTGTTCGGATCGCCCTCGGGGCTGACGTCGATGCGCACGCCCCCGTACCCCTCGCCGACGTTGTAGAACGAGTTGCCGTTCGCGTCGTGGTAGACCACGCCGAGCAGCCACGTCCGCGTGCTGAAGCCCGACGCGCCGAAGGCCTGCGTGAAGTACGAGCGGAACTCGAACCCGCCGCCCGCGCCGGGGAGAAAGAACCCCGTGCCGAACTCGTCGTAGTGGAACGTCTCGGTGAACGTGGACCACAGACTGAGCACGTTCTTGCGGTGCCCCACCGAATCCAGCCACGCCTCGTGAGCGGCGTCGATCGAGTCGTAGCCGACGGCGATGTTCTCGCCCACCGAGCCGCTGTAGCCTTCCGCGTCCGCCCGCTGCTGCGCCCGGTCGCCGTCCGGGTTCTCGTGATCGAAGAAACTCCGCTGCGCCATGTCGAGGCTGTGGTTGCGGGAGATGGTCGTCAACTCGGGCACCAGCGCCAGCGGCTCCTGCGGCACGAGCCTCGCCAGTTCATCCGCGTGCAGGTCCGCCGTCAGGTCAAGCCCCAGGCGCACGGCCTCCGCGGCCGGGTCCGACCTCGCCCGGTTCACCAGTTCGAGCATGTAGACCTCGTTGGCCGTCCAGGCGAAGAGCAGCACACGCCCCTCAAGCCCCTCGAACGCCGCCCGTGCATGATCCGTCCGTGCCATGGAACCCTCCTGCGCAAGTTTCTGAATGTCCACCGTCCACTGTTCGCTGCCCACTGTCCATCGGCTACCACGCGCTCAGGTCAACCACAACCCGCCCAGGCTCCGCCTGCCACGGCAGCATCCGGCGCGGCCAGGCCGTCCGGCGGCCTTCCTCGCCCGTGAAACGCTCGATCGCCAGCCTCACCCGCCCGCCGCCCTCGATGCACCGGGCCGGGACCGGGACAGCAACCGTCCAGCGGTCGCGGCTCCGTGTGACAGAAACGTGCCCCTCGGAGCCTGCCACTCCCCCGCCCGCACCATCGCCCGACCACGCCGACAACTCGTCCACGAGCGCGCCGTCAGACGAGATGCGCAGCACCGCCTTCGGCGCGCCGTACGGTCCGAGCCAGACGCGCACGGCATCCGGTCCGTCGTCCCCCCCCTTCGCCATGCACTCGACGTAGAGCGTCCATTCGCCCGTTCCCGTCGTGCCGCCGCCCGCCGCGCCGCGCTGGAGCATCGCCACCGTCAGTGCCTCCGGCGCGGGCATCGCTCCCGCGTCTTCGCGCCCCGTGATCCACGCGGCCAGCGTCCAGTCGTGCAGCAGCGGGCCGCACCGGAGGCCCGGCGGCAGCGCGATCAGCGCACCCGAGGCCACCGGCAGACGCGCGGCCCACGGCCCGCAGTTGGCGTCGATCGCCGAAGCGGGCGCCGGCCCGCGCCCCGTCGCCGCGCCGGACCCCGCGCTCCCGCTCCCGGGCAGCGGGATCGTCAGTCTCGCCGTGCTCAGGCCGGGCAGGGGAGTCGGCTCGGGCGCGCCCGTGCCCCCCCCCGCGGCCCGCGTCAGCCAGCCGAGCGTCGCCGCATCTCGGAGGTTCGCCAGGCCGATCGCCGCGACCACCTCGCCGGTGACGGCCATCTCGCGCCCGGCGTCGTCGATGACCCACGCCGTCGCGCCCGGCAGCGCATCGAGCCAGCGCGTCGCACGCGCCGCCAGCGCTTCCCCACGCAGCCCGGGGTCGAGCAGGTCGGCGAGCAGCGACTCCAGCGCGGCCCCGTCCTCAGGCCAGACCGGTGCGATCGTGCCGTCGCCGAAGTCCGCCGAGGCGGTCAGCGCGCGGCGCACCCGCTCGGCCGTCGCGGCGTCGGCCTCCCAAAGCCGGGCCAGCGCGACCTGCCACCGCGCCTCCATCTGCCGCGCGAGCGCCTCGACGATCGTCGCGCCCCGCGTGCCGCCCGGCCAGGCCCCCTCCTCGGACGGCTCCGCGCTCAGGCCCATCGTCGCCAGCCGCCATCGCCAGCGCAGCGTCGGGCTTCGCCTCTCCGGCGACAACAACCGCTGGTACCGCGCCGACGACCACGCCGCCGCCCCGACCGGGCTGGCCCACGCCGGGTGCCCCCCCCCCTCGTCCGCGAGCGACGCCGGGTCCGGGTGCCACGCCGCCGCCAGCCTCACGCCCTCGATGCTCACCGCCCGCCCCTCGGCGTCCGGCGGCAGGTCGATGACCACCGCCCACGTGCCGACCGATCGCGGCAGCACGCCCGCTGAGGGCGGCGTCGCCGACCACTCGCCCGG
>DAOMNQ010000114.1:0-6194 GCA_035443945.1 Phycisphaerales bacterium
GGGTGATGGCGTTCGCGCCGGCGTACTTCGAGTAGTCCGCGACGCGGGCGGGGTCGACGAACACCGGCACGCTCGCGAGGCTCGCGCGCCGGATGACCTCGCGGCAGAGCGCCTCGTCGCAGACGCCCTTGTCGTAGTCCTCGACGCAGACGACATCGACGGAATCGAGCGCGGCGTCGAATGCTGCAAGCAGGCGGCGTCGCGCATCAGGCCCGAGCGCTTCACACGACTCATGGTCGACGCGGAACATCTTCTGCGGGTGACGCTGCTGGGCGAGGCCGACGAGGTTGCGCTTGAGCGTCGTGGGACGCGAGGGATCCGTGATGAGGCCCGCCGTCTCGACGCCGGCCTGCTGAAGGGCATCGCGCAGCACGCGGCCCTCGGCATCGTCGCCGGTCACGCCGAACACAGCCACACGGCCGTGCATCGCGGCCAGGTCGAGCGTGAGGCTCGCCGCGCCCCCCGCTGTGCGCTCGGTCCGGCGGACGCGGAGGACGGGCACGGGCGCGTCGGCGGAGAGGCGTTCGGCGTCTCCGTAGACCAGTTCGTCGAGCATGAAGTCGCCGACGACCAAGGCCCGGAACGGCCGCCAGGCGTCGAGGTGGCGCAGGAGCGTGTCCATGCGGGAGAAGGGTACGCGCCGCGGTCAGTCGTCGCGCGGGAGGCGGCGGAGGTCCTCGTCGCGCCCCATCAGCACGAGGATGTCGCTGGGGCGGAGCGGCTCGTCGGGGCGGGGCATCTCGATGCGCGGCCCCACGGCGCGGGCGTCGCCCGCCCCCTCTCGCCGGATGGCGACGACGTGGACGCCCGCCTTCGCACGCAGGTTGAGTTCGACGAGCGTCTGGCCGACCCAGTTTTTCGGGGCCTTGATCTCAACGACGCTGTACCCCTCGTGAAACTCGATCTGGTTGAGGAACCGAGGGCTGATGAGGCGGTTGGCCCAGCGGTCGGCGGACTCCTCCTCGGGGCTGACGACCTCGTCCGCACCGATTCGGGCGAGGATGCGGGCGATCGTCGGCGACCACGCCCGGGCAATGACGCGCGGCACGCCGATCTGCTTGAGGATGACCGTGCTCAGCGTGAGGGCCTCGAAGTCCGCGCCGATGCCGAGGACGGCGGCGTTGAACTTCTGGACACCCTGCGAGCGGAGGGCTTCCTCGTCGGTCGAGTCGAGGCAGACAGCGAGGGTGACGCGGCCGCTGAACTCCTCGACGATCTCGCGGTCCTTGTCGATGGCGAGGACTTCGTGCCCCGCGGCGGCGAGGTTCGTGGCGAGGCGGCCGCCGAAGCGTCCAAGCCCGATGACGGCGAATCGGTCCATGCGTGGCTCCGTGGGAATCAGCCGAGGAGGACGCTGTCGTGGGCGTAAGCGTAGGGCCTGCGGACGCTCGCCCCGAGCATGAGCGCGCCGAGCAGCGTGAGCGGGCCGACACGGCCGAGGAACATCGCCGCGATCATCACCACGCGGCCCGCGGGCGTCAACTCCTGGGTAAGCCCGAGCGAGAGGCCCGTGGTGGTGCAGCCGCTGACGGCCTCGAACACGACAACCTCGAAGGGCGCGCTCTCGGTGAGCGTGAGCAGAAGCGTGACGGTGGTGATGAGGGCGGCGTAGCAGAGGCCGAGAGTGCCCGCGCGGCGCACGAGCGTATCGGAGATGGCGCGTCCGAAGGCCTCGGTCTCTTCGCGGCGCCTGAGCGTAGCGACGACGGAGAGGACGAGCACGGCGAGCGTGGTGACCTTCATGCCCCCCGCGGTCGAGCCGGGCGCACCGCCGATGATCATCAGCGTCATCAGCGTCGTGCGGCCGACGGGCGAGACCTCGTCCATCGGGATGGTGTTGAAGCCGGCGGTGCGCGCGGCAACGGCCATGAAGGTGGCGTCCGAGACGGCTTCGAGGACGCCGACCTCGGGCGTCGCACCGGCATCGCGGGGATTGGGCAGGAGTTGGCCCGCCATGAAGACCGCGCCGCCAACGAGGAAGAGGATCAGCGTGGTGACGAGCACGAGTTTGCTGTGCAGGGCGAGCCAGCCTTCGCCGGGTCGGCGCGCAGGGATGGGCGTGCCGCGCACGCGGCCGATGAGCCGCAGAAGGCGGTACCTCACGACGCCGGTGACATCCGCGAGCACCGGGAAGCCCAGGCCGCCGAGCACGACGAGGGGAAGGATGACGGCGTGCGCGATGAGGCCGTAGCGGACGCCCTCCAGGCTGCGTCCGGTCAGGTCGAACCCCGCGTTGCAGAATGCGCTGATGCTGTGGAACGCGCTGAGGCCTGCGCGGCGGATGGGCGTGAGGGTCTCGCCCGGCGCGGCCTCCCAGAGCGGGTACATCAACGCCGCACCGACCAGTTCGATGCCCAGCGTTGTCAGCAGCACGAACCGCCCGAAATTCAGCAGGCGGTTCATTGGCATGTCGTTAAGCATCTGGCTGAGGCTGAGGTTCTCGCGAAGCGAGAGGCTGCGCCCGATCAGCATCGCCAGGGTCGAGCCGAAGAGGATGATGCCCAGACCGCCGAGTTGGATGAAGACAGCGATGACGGCGTGGCCGAAGGGCGTGAAGCCTTCGGCGGTGGTGCGGACAACAAGACCCGTCACGCAGACCGCGCTGGTCATGGTGAAGGCGGCGTCGAGCCAGGAGATCGGTTTGTCGGCGGGCGTGGCGACCGGCGTCTTGATGACGAGCGTTCCGACGACGATGAGCACAAGGAACGACATGGGAAAAAGCACACCGGGCCTTTCGAGCACGCGCGAGAGGGCGACATTCAGGCCCCAGAGTTCGGCCGCGAAGCGGAGGACGGCCACCGCCTCGACGACGCGCCACGCCGGGCCGTCGGCGTCGATCACGCCGAAGGTCGCGCCGAACGCGGCCGCGACGGCGACACCCCACTCGGCGGGGCCGAAGCGGAACTGCTCAGTCAGCCTGCCCAGGGAGCGAGCAAGGCGGTACGCGAGAATGAAGTAGGCGAGGAGACAGGAGGCTTGGCCGACACGGACTATGGCCGTCGTGACCGGCGGCTCGTAGAAGCCGTGCTCCAGCGCAACCCCGACCGCCGCAAGAGCGACGAGGGTCGTGCGGAGAAGGGGCCACGCCATCCCGGCGAGCCTGTGGCCGGCGCGCCGTGGGCCGGTCGCGGCCTGGAGGGTCGTCATGGGGGGGGATGGTAGCGGGGAGTCGTCGCCGGCGGGTCGCGGCGGCGGGCGGGCAAAGGCCGCGGTGGGATTCGAACCCACGAATAACGGATTTGCAATCCGTCCCCTTGGTCCACTTGGGTACGCGGCCGGCGGCCTTGGTGGCCCGTGCGGGGACGGTACGAGTTGCCCGGGCCGGGGTCAATTGAGGGGGCGCCGGCGACGAAGTAGGATGCCCGACCTCGGGCCGGCCGATGAGACACCGCATGACGCGAAGCGCACAAATGACGACGGGACTCTCGGCGGCCATCGTGGCGCTCGCGAGCAGTCGGGCCCTGGGACAGGATGGGCAGCCCCCTCCGAGGCCTCCTCAGCCGCCTGCGGACCTCGCGGACGACCCGCGACTCAACGACCCGAGCGTCGATGAAATGAAGCGGGAACTAGAACGGCGGGCCGATCCCGGGCGTCTGATCCTGCCGCGCCCCACCGCGACGGTGCAGCCGGTCGTGCCCGGCCGGCCGATGGAATCCTCGCTCCTGCCGGGGCTGAACGTGACGGAGGCCCCGCGGCCCACGGGGCGCCTGATCGCAGAGGGGACCTTCCTCTGGGCCGCGCCGGGCCGGCTCTACCCGCTGAACGAGACAAACGACATCGTCTTCATCCCCGACGAAGAGGCGGAGGACGGGCCGAACGCCCTGCTGCTCATGCCCTCGCGGATGCGCGAGCGGCTGGAGACGACGCTCGGCACGGAGCGGCAGGGCACGCCGGTGCGGCTCACGGGCGAGGTCTTCGTCCATCTCGGACGCAACCACCTCCTCGTGACCGCCTTCGCGGCGGGAGGCTCCGACACGAAGCCCAACGGCGCGGCGAACGGCAACGGCGCGGACGGAACGCCCCAGCCCGAGATCGACCCGCGCGTGCAGGAACTCATCCGCGACCTGGAGCAGCAGCGCGGCACGCCGCGCACGCTCGGGCGCGAGACCGCCGAGGCCGTCGAGGACGAGGGCACGGTCCGCGAAGGCGACCTGCTGCTGCGGCGGCGCGGGCGAATGGTCCGGACGGCAGGCGGCGAATGGGCCGTCGCGCTGGACAACGGCCCGGCGGGTGAGGCGCGGACGCTGATGCCGCTCGCCCCGTGCCGCACGGTGCAGGCCATGGAGCAGCGGGCGATCCGGCTCGGCGACGCGTGGACGTTCGAAGTCAGCGGTCGCCTGCTCCGCTTCCGCGGGCGGACGCACCTGCTGCCGACCATGTACGTCACCCTTCCGCCGACAGAAACCACGCCGATGCAGTGAGTCGGGCCGCGGTCAGGCGACAGGCGCCGTCCCCTCCACGGGTCGGTCCTCGACGGCCATCGGGTGCGTCGGCGCAGCGATCACCGCCTCGCCCGGCATCGGGTTGAACCGCGAGCCGTAGAGCGGGAGTTTGCGGTTCGGCTCGTGGCTTGGGAGCAACGGCAGCAGCGTGACCGCCAGCACGAGCAGCCCGGCGTTCGCCAGCAGCATCGGCAGCATCCCCGTCCAGCCCAGATGCACCATCACGCTCGTCACCACCACCACCGCCAGCGAAAGCGGGATCAGCGCCTGCCACCCGAGCACCATCACCTGGTCGTACCGAAGCCGCGGCAGCGTCCAGCGGATCACGATCATGAAGCACACCAGCGCCAGCACCTTGCCGAAGTAGACGCCGAACTTCGCCAGCACCCCCACGAGCGTCACGTTGTCCGGGTGCAGCCAGTGCGTCGCGCTGATGAACCCGAGCGGGAGGTGGTAGCCGCCCAGGAACAGCAGCGTGAAGAACGCGCACCCCGTGATCATGTGCGCGTACTCGGCCAGGAAGAACAGCGCGAACCGCATCGACGAGTACTCGGTGTGGTAGCCGCCGACCAGTTCCTGCTCGGCCTCGGCGTTGTCGAAGGGGGCGCGGTTCGCCTCCGCCAGCGCGCAGCAGAAGAACAGCACCGCCGCGATCGGCTGGGCGAGGATCAGCCACCCGTGCTCGACCTGGTGGCGGATGATCGCCTCGGGCATGACCGCGCCGGTCAGCAGCAGGGCCGCCAGCAGCGAGAGCGCGAGCGGGATCTCGTAGGAGATCATCTGCGCCGTCGCCCGCAGCCCGCCGAGGAACGAGTACTTGTTGTTGCTCGCCCAGCCGCCGAGCGTCACGCCGTACACGCCCAGCGACGCGACCGCGAGGATGTAGATGATGCCGACGTTCACCGGCGCGCCCGCCACGAACACCCGCCCGCCCGCGACCTCGCCCACGAGCGGGAGCGTGAACGCCGGCACGTCCCACATCCCCCCCCACGGGATCAGCACGAAGCCCATCAGCGCGGGGATGATGACGGCCATCGGCGCGAGCGTGAAGAGCGCCTTGTCCGTCCGCTCCGGCGTGTAGTCCTCCTTCAGCAGGAACTTCAGCCCGTCGGCCAGCGGCTGGCCCAGCCCGAGGCACCCGCGCAGGAACTTCAACGCCGGCAGGCCGAAGTCGAACCCGACGCGGTTGGGGCCGATGCGGTCCTGGATATACGCCGAGATCTTGCGCTCGAGGTAGATCAGGTACGCCACCGTGATCAGGATCACGTGCACGACCACCACGATCAGCACCAGGCTGACCACGAACTGCGCGGTCACGATGTCGGCAAGGTTCAGCACGGGGCCAACTGTAGTGTGGGGCACGCGATTGGGAAATGGCCAGAGGGCCAAATGGCCAAAGGGCCAAATGAACCCTCTCCCCGCCCCGGAGGGGCGCTGTCATTCGCCCCGGGCGCAGCCCGGGGAACCCCGTTCGCGCCTCCCAAGCCCCGGAGGGGCGCAGGACATGCCTCGACCCCCCCTCCCGACCCCTCGAACGCACCATCCGAGCCACCGATTGCGACAATCGGTGGCTCGAAAGCGGCCCCGGTGCCTCCGAACGCGGCTCCCGAGCCGTCGCCGACCGCCGCCGGGCCGTCAACCGCCGCCGCCGGGGGGTCAACAGCAGCCGCCCGGCCGCCGCCGCCCGCCGAGGACGAAGGCTCGCGGACGCTGCGCCGACGTCCGACAGCCGTTCCAGGCCCCGCCAGGCCT
>DAOMNQ010000115.1:0-1622 GCA_035443945.1 Phycisphaerales bacterium
GGGCGTCACCCCGGGCTGCGCCCGGGGCAAATGACGGCGCCCCCTTCGGGGGCGGAGAGTTTGGCACAGGCGGGACGCCTGTGGCACCGTGGTGGTGTGGCGTGCCGTTGAGGTGGAGCGTGGCGTTGGTCATGCGTCAATGATGAGGCGGGCGTGGGGCGGAGTCGAGGGGGCGAGGGGGCAGGAACGCGGGTTGGCGCGCGCGGGAGGTCGGTTCGCGGCGGGTGGCGCGCGCCGTGCGTTGGTGGTGGATGGCACGGGTTGGAGTGCGGATGAGTTGGTTGTCGGGGCGGCTTCAGGGGGGGTATGCGGATTGTGTGACGTCCGTGTGCGTTAATGTGCGTTAAGAGGAGGGGTTGGGGCGAAGCCGCCACGGAGTGGCGGGGGACCCCCGGGGGGGTCCGCACGAGATGAGAACGGGCCTGCGTACGCGGCAGGCCCGTCGGGTGGCGTGGTGGCGTGGTGCGGTGTGAAGATCAGCGGCGGCGGCGTGCGAGGAGGCCGGCGGCGAGTGTGAGTCCGGCGAGCGTGCCGGGAGCGGGGACGACGCCGATCTTGTAGTTGACCTGGATCCAGTTGACGCCCGAGCCTGGGACTTCGAGGCCGAGGTGGAGGACGTCGATGCCGTTCCAGTGCGCGCCGCCGATTGGATCGTGGATGGTGGGGTCGGAGTAGACGGTCTGGCCGCCGTCGGTGCTGTAGTTGATGACGAACTCGGTCCATGCGACGTGGCTGATCCACCCCTTCCAGTCGATGCCGTTGCCGTCGCCTCCGAGTTCGTAGGAGAATGCCTGGACGGTGTGCCCGTCGACCTTGGTGCCGACGGGGACGAACTGCTTTCCGTTTCGTGAGCGGATGATGAGTTGGACGAACTGTCCCTGTGGGTTGACGACCTCGTACCATGCGGCTTCGAGTGTGTCCTCCTGGTTCGGGTTCGGCGCGGTGTTTGTGCCGATGGAGTGGAAGGCGGGATTCTCGAAGGAACTGACGGGAACGGGGGCGTCGCCATCGGAGTTGAGCGTTCGGAACTGCCCGCCGGCGAATCCGACGAGCGAGACGGTTGCGACGGAGTTGCTTGCGACGGCGTCGGAGGTGCGGTCGCCGTAGTGGTCGTCCTGGGCGAGAGCGCCGCAGGCGAAGGCGGCGGCGGCGACGAGGGATGGAGCGGTTGTCCAGCGCATGGAGCGTACCTCCTGCCCGATCCGCCCGGCCGAACACACCGCCGGGGGGAGGAAGCGTGGGCGTGTGCCTGGTTGCCACGCGGCCACGCGACGGAACGGGTCTGAATCGGAAGGTACACCACACATTCGGCGCGGCCAGCAAACGCGCAAGAAAACGAACAACCCGCGGAGATCGCGTCGGCGGAACAGCCCCACCGGGTTGGTTCAGGCCCGGGAATCGGGCGTGATCGCACGAGGAATGGCGGCGTGCCCTTTTTTCGGGCGAGAAGGTTGCAATCGCGCGAACTCGTGGCATGTTCAGAGGACGGGGAAGGTGCGCGCCCCTCGCGGCGCGATCATCCGCCGTCGCGTTCTGCGAGCGCCTTGAGTGCGGCGGCTTCGCGTTCGGTCGAGATGCCGGCGCGGAGTTGCGCGCGGCGTTCGTCTGGCTGGGCGTTCCAC
>DAOMNQ010000115.1:1676-1909 GCA_035443945.1 Phycisphaerales bacterium
ACAACTGCGCTGTCCGAAGCCGAGCGTGTCGCCCTCGGGCGGGAGCCAGACGGGCATGTCGCTCCATCCGGAGACGCCCTGTTCGCGGAGGAACGCGGCGTCGGCCCATCGGAAGTCGGCGTTGCTGGCCGCGGCTTGCTTGCATGCGTCGAGGAGGGTGCCGATGCCCATGCCGCCGGCGAACCAGATGCGGCCGTCGGGCGTGAAGCCGTTGCAGTTGAAGCAGGGGCTGT
>DAOMNQ010000115.1:1919-5680 GCA_035443945.1 Phycisphaerales bacterium
GCCCATGCCGCCGGCGGGTCCGAGGGCGTTGAAGACGCCGAAGGTCTGCTTCTCGACGAGGAGGACGAGCCACTCGGCGAGGTCGCGGACGTCGATGATCTGGACGGGGTCGTTGGGCGTGCCGGGTGCGAGCACCTCGCCGCCGCGCGCGACGCGGACGGGCCAGTAGGTGAAGCGGTCGGTGGGGTCGCCGGGTCCGACGATGAGTCCGGGTCGAACGATGGTTACCTTTCCGGGCATCCTGGCTTCGGCGGCTTGTTCGCAGAGGGCTTTGAGCGGGCCGTATGACTCGCCGGTGACCCGCTCGATGGTGGCGTCTGGGATGGTGCCTACGGGTGCGCTCTCGTCGGCGTTCGGCTCGGCGTGCGAGGCGTAGACGGAGACGGTGGAGATGAACACATACTGCCCGACGCGGCCGGAGAGGAGTTGGGCGGAGGCGTCGACGACCCGGGGGAAGTAGGCGGAGGTGTCGATGACGGCGTCCCACTCGCCTTCGCGGAGTTGGGTGAGGCCCATGGGGTTGTCGGGGCCTGGTTCGGCGGCTTCGTCGGCGAGGCGGCGCGGGTCGCGGTTGCCGTGGCGTTTTTCGATGCGTTCGCGGCCTTCGAATGTGTGCCCGGTGCGTTGCTCGGTGCGGCCGCGGTTGAAGAGGGTGAGGGAGTGGCCGCGTTCGAGTGCGGCCTCGACGATGGCGGGACCGAGGAAGCCGGTGCCGCCGAGGATGAGGATGCGCATGGGCTTGGCGGTGCGTGCGTGCGTGCGCATGGCGAGGGCGGGTGCGACGCCCAGCGCGAGGCCCGCGGAGAGGGCTGCGGAGGTCTGAAGGAACTCGCGGCGCGTGGTCTGCATGGAATCGGCTCCGAGTGGTGGGAACAGCGGGTGTGTATCGCCCCGGGGTGGGCGTGGTTGCATCGTACCGCGGCGGGTGACGGTATCGTGCCGGTTCACGTGGAGGAGGCTTCATGCCCGGCGACCCGGCAAACACCTCGCTTTCGACGGGACCTGGCGGGTCGAGGGGCGGAGGGATCGTGAGGCGGGGCGAGTGGGTACCGCTCGTGCTTTCGGGCGGGTACTTCTTCTGCGTGCTGTGCGGGTACTACTGCGTGCGTTCGGTGCGCGAGTCGATGGGCGTGGAGGGGGGGTGGGACAAACTGGCGTGGCTGATGACAGCGACGCTGGCGGCGATGTTCGTGGCGAACCCTGCGTTTGCGTGGCTGGTGTCGCGGTTTCCGCGGCGGGTGTTCATCCCGGCGACGTACCGGTTCTTCGCGGCGAACATGCTGGTGTTCGCGGGGCTGTTCCTGGTCGTCGGGGAGCAGTCGCGGTTGTGGCTTGGGTATGCGTTCTACGTGTGGCTGAGCGTGTTCAACCTGTTCGTGATCTCGGTGTTCTGGGCGTACATGAACGACGCGTGGTCGGCGGAGCAGTCGAAGCGGGTTTTCGGTCCGATCGGGGTGGGGGGGACGCTGGGGGCGGTGTGCGGGTCGTTTCTGGCGGCGCGGCTGGTGGAGCACCTCGGTCCGACGGGGATGATGCTGCTGGCGTGCTGCTTTCTGGAGGGTGCGGTGTGGTTTGCGCGTGGTGTTCGGGCGCGCGGCGGGGGCGCGGGGTCGGCTGAGCCTGGGCCGCGGGTGTGGGAGGGTCTGCGGCTGATCGCGCGGTCGCCGTACCTGGCGTTGATCTGCGTGGTGCTGCTGTCGTTCACGCTGACGTCGACGTTTCTGTACATGGAGCAGGGTCGGATCGTGTCGCAGAGCGTGGAGGGGCGTGATGCGCGGGCGTCGGCGTTCGCGCACATCGATCTGTACGCGAACCTGGGGACGCTGCTGGTGCAGGCGTTCGTGACGTCGCGGCTGGTGAAGCGGCTGGGGCTTGGGTGGACGCTGGCGATCCTGCCGTTGCTGACGCTGGCGGGTTTCGTGGCGTTGTGGGCCGCGCCGACGCTTGCGGTGCTGACGGTGTTCCAGGCGGTTCGGCGGAGCGCGGAGTACGCGGTGGGCAGGCCGGCGCGGGAGATGCTGTACTCGAGGCTGGGGCCTGAGGAGAAGTACAAGTCCAAGCCGTTCATCGACACGTTCGTGTATCGGGGGGGGGACGCGGTGGGGGCGTGGGTTCCGAAGTTGCTGGCGCAGGCGGGGGTGGCGGTGGGGTTTGTTGCGATCCCGGTGGCGGCGGCGTGGGCGGCGGTTGCGCTGGCGCTGGGACGGATGGAGCGGAGGGCGCGGCCGCGGGGGCGCGTGGAATGAAAAACCGGGGCGGTTGGCCCCGGTTGGAGTTGTGCGTGGGTGTTGCTGAGAGGGTTACTTGGTCGGGTCGGGCTGGCGTTCCGGCGCGGCGGGGGTCGTTGTCGGCGCTGGGGCTGCGGAGGCTGAGGCGGTGGAGCGTGTGAGGTAGATTTCGACGCGACGGTTTGCGGGGGTGTTGCCGGTGGCGGTGTTGGTGACGGCGGGTCGGAACTCGCCCCAGCCGGAGGCGTTGACCTTCGCGGCGGGGACGCCCATGCTGACGAGTTCGCGTCGGACGGCGATGGCGCGGTGGCAGGAGAGGTGCATGTTGGTGGGATGGCGCTCGGCGGTGCGCGAACTGATGGGCTGCGAGTCGGTGTGTCCGACGACGTGGACCTCGTAGGCGGCGGCCGCGCGCGCTTTGAGGATGTCGGCGAGGCGTGCGAGGCTGGACTTGGCATCGGACTTGACCACGTCGGAGCCTGAGTCGAAGGTGAGGTCGCTGGCGAAGCGGAGCATGCCGCGGGTGGGGTCGTACTGGATGAGGTCTGGGTTGGCGGCGGCGAGTTCGCGGAGGGCGCGGTCGGTCTCGGGGTCGAGGGCGCCGAGTTGCAGCGAACGCAACTGGGACTCGAGGTCTCGGAGGGAGGCGTCGCTCATGCCGACGAGGCCGCGGAGGCGCTCGTTCTCGTCGCGGAGGGATCGGACGGCTTCGTCGGCGGCGAGTTGGCGTGCGGTCATGCCGCCGCTCATGCTCTGGCAGTCGTCGAGGCTTGCCTGGAGTTCCTGGTTTCGGTTGGTGAGGCTCCGGTTCGACTCGACGAGGCGGTCGTACTCTGCGCGGCTGACGCAGCCTCCGAGGGCCGCGCCCATGAGCGCGATGGCCAGCGCTCCCCGAACCCACTTGCTTCCGTGTCGCATGTGCAGACCTCCACGCCGCCGGTCGTTGTGGCGGCCGATTGAGTACCGTGTGGCGCGGGACGGGTGCGGCGGATTCGTCTCGCCGGCCCTTCGCGGCCCGCCCATCCTACCGCCCTTTCCATCGGCCGACAGCGAGGGAGGCGTCCATCGTGCGGGAATCCGCGCCGAATCTGCCCGTGGTGGTCGAGGGGTCGGGGCTGCGCCGCATTGAGGCGGATGCGGCGTTTGACGCGGGGGGGCTGGTCTCGGCCCCGGTTTCGTTGCTGGTAGAGGTGGGAGCGACGGGGCGGGCTGTCGCGCTGGCGGTGGGGACGCCGGGCGAGGTGTCTCGGCATCCGGGGGCGTCGTCGGCCCGGGTGGTGGGGCTGGCGGGGTGCGTGATTCTGCCGGGGCTGGTGAACGCGCACACGCACCTTGACCTGACGCATCTGGGGCCGCGGCCGCACGACCCGGAGGAGGGGTTCGTGGCGTGGGTGGAGAGGGTGCGGGCTGGTCGGCGGCAGGAGGATGATGGGATCGCGGAGAGCGTTCGGCGGGGGGTTGGGTTGTGCCTGGCTGGGGGAACGGTGGCGGTGGGGGACATCGCGGGCGCGCCGGGGGGGAGGCCGACGGTTG
>DAOMNQ010000116.1:0-5625 GCA_035443945.1 Phycisphaerales bacterium
CGGCTGCGGCTCGCTCATCGCCCTGCGTCGGCGCAGGTGAGCGCGGTCTCTCCGAGCCGCGCGGTTGGACCCTGAACGCACCTCCGAACGCCCCGTCGCACCCGCGCGACGGGGCGTCTGTCGTCCGTGAGCAGCGAGAGTGTTTCGCACGAGATCGCTCCGCCGCATGACAGAACCCGGAGCCGTCCGCCAAGTCCAGATGGAGCCGGATCGATTCACACACCCGGCGCCAGGAGGCCGTCATGCGTACTCAGGCAATCGACAAGGCTCGGCAGATGGGCAACGCCCGCCGCGTCCGGGCCTTGGCGGGAGCGGTGGGCGTCGTTGCACCCGTCGTGATCGCGCTCCAGCCCCCCATCGCCGCCGCCCAGAATCTGTTCTTCGGGTCCGTCGGATTCGGCGGAAGCCAGGAGGCGCTCTACACGACCGACCTTGACGGCAACGGGCTGAAGAACATCCTTCCCGCGCCGGGCTGGGTCACGGGCGTGGCCGCGGACGGTGCCGCGCGCCTCGTGTTCTGGAAAGACCACAGCACGGGTTCGACAACGCTGAATGCGGCGACTCTCACGGGCGGTTCGCACGCCGTCATCGCCACTACGACGGGGGGGATCTACGGCGTCGCGGTCGATCGAATCAACGCGCGTGTGTACTGGAGCGATGGTGTCGGCATCCGGAGCAGCAACCACGATGGCACGGGTTCGATGACGGTTCTGGCATCGGCGAACACGGATGACGTCGAGGTTGATCCGACAGCGGGCAAGGTCTTCTGGACGACTCGCTCCAGTGGAGGCTCGTCCAACACGCTTCATGTCGCGAACCTCGACGGCACGAACCCACAGGCGCTCGTGACGCTGCCCTCTGCAACGATCATTTCAGGCCTCACGCTCGACACGATCACGCGAACGGTGTTCTGGTCGGATTACATGGCCGGGACGGTGTCCTCGATGCCGTATGTCGGCGGTTCTCCCAGTGTCCTCCTGAGCGGGCACCCCTTCGTCGCCGGGTTGGAGTACGAGCAGACGACAAACCGCCTGTACATCGTGCGAAGCGGCGCCGCGGCCGTCTCCTGGATGCATCCCGCCGGTGGACCACTGGCCGACGTGTTCATCGGCTCCGGCAGCACCTACGGCGAGATGTGGGACATCGCCGCCGTCGTCCCCGCCCCCGGCTCGCTCGCCCTGCTCGGCTGCGGCTCGCTCATCGCCCTGCGTCGGCGTCGCTGAACGCCGACAGAGAGAAAACGCGTCCATGAGGTCGATCCTCATCTTCGTGCTGCTCGCCGCCGCACTCGTCGTGCTCGCGGGCGTCGGCGTGGGCCTCATGATCAGCGTCGCGAACGGCCGGCCGAACCCCGTCCTGATCGGCGTCTTCGCGGCGGACTCGGCGGCGATCCTCGTGATCGCATGGTGCCTGATCGCGCGCCGGGGGCAGGCTCCACGATGACGCGGCGCTGGACTCGAACCCACGACTACTCGCTCGGCCCGCTACGTGTCACGCCCCGCGGTCCGGCGCGCGCGATCTCGTCCGCGATCTGTTCCTCCCACCGCGCCGCGTTTCCGCGCACGTATGAGAACAGATGGTCCATGTCCCAGAACGCGATGGAGTCGTCTTCGCCTCCCGTTACCAGGGTCCTTCCGTCGTCGGAGACCGCAAGCCCGAAGACAAGCCGCTCGTGAACCGTGATGGACGCAAGCTCGATGCCCTCGACGGGGTCGTACGCGCCCAGCGCCGGCCCGCGACCCACGCAATAGAGGATCCGGCCGCTCGGGTCGAACGCCAGTTCGAACGGGTCGCGCGCCAGGCCGGTGATGGTGCGCAGGAGCGAGCCGGTGTGCGCGTCCCAGATGCGGATGGTCAGGTCGTCCGAGCCTGTGGCGATGGTGGCGCCGTCCGGGCTGAAGGCGAGGGCGCGGACCTCGCGGGTGTGGCCCTGGAGTCGGAAGAGCAGGTCGCCCGTTCGGGCGTTCCAGACGCAGGGCTGCACTTCGGGGTGGGCGGAGACCGCGGCGAGTAACAAGCCGTCGGGGCTGAAGGCGAGGTTGGGCACGCGGATGGACTCGATCCCGAGGAACGGTCGTGGTTCCCAGGTGGTCGTGTTCCAGACGCAGACAAAGCCGCCGACGCCGGCCGCCGCCAGCGAGCGCCCGTCGGGGCTTGCCGCGAGCGCCCAGACAGCCGGGAGGCCTTCGAAGATCGTCCGCTCGAGCGTGCCCGTGGCGGGGTTCCAGGCGCGGACCGCGCCGTCCACGCTGCCGCTGTAGAGCGTGCCGCCGTCCGGCGAGAAGCAGAGCGCGGAGATGAGCGCGTCGTGGGCGTCGATCTCGTGCATGGCGCGTTTCGACTCGGCGTCGTAGACGGTGATCGACCCAGCCTGTCCTCCCCAGGCGTAGGTCCGGCCGTCGGGCGACGCGGCCAACGCCATGATGCCCATCGGCGGCGCGGGGGCGGCGTGCAGCCAGGGTCGATTGCCGAACTCGTAGAGCGTGGCGAAGCCACGGATGTCGCCGAGCGCGAGCAGCCCCAGGTCGGTTCGGACATCGGCGGCGAGGGCGCGTGATCCGTTGGACCACCGGTGCAGCAGATCGCCCGAGGGCACTTCCCAGACGCAGGTGGAGCCGTCGGTGCCGACCGAGATGAGGCGCGACGCGTCCTCGCTGAATCTCAGGTGCGCGACCGACGCGGAGTGCCCTTCGAGCAGGGAAGGCCCGTCCTGGCGAGCGGGATCCCACACGAGGATGCTCCCGCCGTAGCCGGTGGCGCACCACCGCCCGTCGGCACTGACGGCGGGGATGGTAAGCGAGTTGATGGAGTTCGCCGCGGCGTCCAGGCCGACCGGAGCCGGCGGGTAGGTCGCCCGGAACGGGAACTCGAGCAGCGTGTCGAGGCGCCAGGATCTGATGCAGGCTACGGGCGGGGCCACGCACGTGACGGCCAGCAGTCCCTGCCCGTCGAGCAGCCGCATGTTGAAGGCCATCGCCTCCGCCCCGAGCAGCACGCCGCGCTCGTCGAGGGTGCGCCCGTCCAGCACGCGCACGGAGCGATCATCGTCCCAGACAACAACGTTCCCTCCGTCTGTCGTCATCCAGAACTGGCGGGGCGGGCGTTCGATCGCGAGCGGCCCCGCGAGCGTCGTTCCGGAGCGAGGGTCCACGATCCGCAACGAGCCGTCGGCATACCGCACGTGCCTGGCATAATCCGACGAGTACTGGCTCGTGAGATGAGTATTCAGCGGCAGCGCGCGCAGCGGCGGCGTCGAGCGCAGCAGACGCCCGTCGCGCGACCACACGCCGGATGCCCCCCCCACGTCGCCGGCGGCGATCTCCGACCCGTCCTCGGCGATCCTCACCCAGTCGATCGCCCCGCCCATCCGCACGCGCATCGCGCGCGGCACTCGGCTGTAGTACTCGATCAGGCCCCACGACACTCGCCGCTGCAGGGCGTCCTGCTCGACGCCGAAGTCGGGGTCGTGCGCACGCACCCCCGCGAGCACTGCCTCGCGCCACAGGAGTTCCTCCGCCTGGTCGAGTTCGCCGGCGGCGGCCATCAGGCGGGCGCGGTGGATGCGGCTGTCGCGCAGGGCATCAAGCGCGGCCCGGCGCTCGAGGTCGAGGTCCGACGCGAGCAGCGCGAGGCCGACGACCGCGCCGACGATGGTCAGCAGCACGACGAGCGCTGCGGCGGCGATCCCCTGGTGCCGCTTCGCCAGCCGGTGCAGCACGTACGCCGTGCTGTCGCGCCGCGCGGAGATGGGCAGCCCGGCGAGGCAGTCGCCGATGTCGGAGGCGAGCGAGCCGGCGCTGCGGTAGCGCCTCGCGGGATCCTTCGCCAGCGACTTAAGCACGATCGTCTCGACGTCGCTCGGCAGGCGACGGACGAGCCGCGACGGTGGGGGGGGGTCCGTGGTCGCGGCGTGCCGCGCCAGTTCCGCCAGCGAGCCGTCGCGCGGGTACGGATGTCGGCCCGTCAGCGCGTTGTAGAGCATGACGCCGAGGGCGTAGACGTCCGTCGCCGTGCCGATCGCGGACCCGTCGCCGGCGAACTGCTCCGGCGCGGCGTAGGCGGGCGTGCCGGCGAACTCGTGCGTTACCGTCGCTTCGGGATGGTCGACGATGGGGCGAGCGAGGCCGAAGTCCAGCACGCGAGGCACGCCCTCCGCGTCGACGAGGATGTTCGAGGGCTTCAGGTCGCGGTGGATCACGCCCGCCGAGTGCGCGGCCGCCACGCCGGACGCGATCGCCAGGAAGAGCCGGAGGACGGCGTCGGTGCGCTCCCGGCCCGGCTCGGGCAGCCGATCGCGCACGTAACGGTCGATCGGCACGCCGTTGACGAACTCCATCGCAACGAACGGCCGCCCGTCGGGCGTCTGCCCCGACTCGAAGACGGTGACGACGTTGGGGTGGCGCAGGCGCGCGGCGATCTCGACCTCGCGCTCGAACCGACGCCGCTGGCGGTCCGAGGCGAAGGCCCCGGCCAGGAGCATCTTCACGGCCGCGGGGCGCTTGGTCGCGGCCTGTACGGCGCGGTAGACCACGCCCTGCCCGCCGCGGCTGATCTCTTCGACGAGTTCAAAGCCCTCGACCGCGTGCGGGTCGATCGGCTCGCGGGGGGCGGGCCTGGCCTCGGCGAGCGCTGGCGCAGCACGCCCGAGGAAGGCCTCGTTCTCGCGCGCATCATCGACGTACTCTCGGCAGGCGGGGCACCGCGCGACGTGGTCGGAGACGCCCGCCCCTTCGCCGCGGAGCGCGAACAGTTCGAGCGTCGCGGGGGGTGGGCACGGCTCGCGCACTCACTCGCCCTCGTCGTAGGCGGTCGTCAACTCGCGCACGATCTCGCGCAGCCGCTTGGTCAGCCGGCTCTTGGCCAGGTACACCGCGTCCACCGAGATCCCGCACTCCGTCGCGACCTCCTCCGCGGGCACGCCCCGCAGCGCGAACAACTCGAACGCGCGCAGCGTGGACTCGTTCGCCTGGCTCGTCGTGTGCAGGATCGTCATCGCCTCCGCGAAGATCGCCCGCTCGCGCTCCTCCGACCAGATGCGCGTCAGTTCCGGCTCGTCGGGCATCTCGCCGAGCATGGTGTCGCCGCCGACGCGGTGCGCCCCGCGCCCCCGACGCATCCCGGACGCCACGTTCCGCGCGATCCCGATCAGCCACGAACTGAGACGCCCGCGCTCCCGCTCGTACCGACCCTCGCGGTACGCCCGGGCGAACTCGACCAGCGCCTGCTGCGCGACCTCGGCGGCGTCGTCGTGCGAGAACCCGAGCCGCGACGCGAACGCGATCAGCACCGGCCGATACCGCGCATCAAACCCCGACCACGCATCGGCGTTGGCCGGATCGCGCAGCCCCTCGATCAGTCGTGTCGTCGTGCGTGTCAGCATCCCGCGCCCCGGGGCCTTCGAGCCGAGCCATCATACCGGCCGGAGCGACGAACGCAATGGAAATCCTTGGGTGGCCGCGCAACGACACCCCACCCGAATCACCACCCGTCGCGGGGACGCTCGCACATCGCACCGGCACGGAGCGTGGGCGATTGCGGCTCAAGGGCTTCTACGAACAGCCCCGGGCGTAGTCGTTGAGGAAGGCGAGGAAGTCGATGGTGTTGATGACGCCGTCGTAGTTCCAG
>DAOMNQ010000117.1:0-5618 GCA_035443945.1 Phycisphaerales bacterium
CCGGTCGATTTCCCGCGAATCACGAACCAGGTGGGCGGCGGGGACTGGATCGCCGACATTTTCGGCCGCGGCGCGGAGGCCGCCGGCTACGACGTGCTCGACCCGGAGGACTTCTCCGGCCGCGAGAAGCTCGCCTACAACGTGAACCGATTCGGCACGTCCGCAGGGGTCGGTGCGCTCGGCCTGTCCCGTGCCGCCGTGGCGCGCGTGGCCGCCTCGCAGGCCGGGCAGCGCGCGGCGCCGGCCTTCGGCGATGCGTTCCTGCAGCCCTACTCGGGGCCGAACGTGGCGCGCACCATCTCCGGCGACGTGGCGGCCGGGGCGGGCTCCGGCGCGGGCCTGACGCTCGGGGAGGAGTATTTCCCCGACAACGAGTGGGCGCAGTTCTTCGCGACGCTCGCCGGCGGCGTGGGCGGCGGCTTCGCGGGCGCGGCGGCGCACAAGCCTGGCGACGTGGCGCGCTCGCTCTCGCGCTTCGCCCCCGACCCCGACATTCCCTACGCCGAGGGGCAGATGCTCCCGACCAGCAAGCGCGTGGCCGACACGGCGGCGCGGGTCGTGCAGTCGCAGACCACCGACCCCGCGGCGGCGTCCGCCCGCATCGGCGAGCGGGCCGCGGCGGCGCGGCTGCACGGCGAGCCCGTCCCGACCGCGGGGCTCGCTTCCGACGACATCGGCCTCATCGGGCTCGAGCGCGGGCTGCGGCAGCAGCCGAGCGCCGACAACCCGGCGCTGCGCCGGCAGTTCCTCGAGCGCGACCAGGCGCTCAAGGAGGGCGCCGCGGATGCCGTTGGCCGCCTCGTCGACCCGGACGCGGACCTGCAGGCCGGCCTCGCCACGGCCAAAGCCCGGCCAGATCAGATCGCCGCCGAGCGCGACGCGGCTGCCCTGCCGATTCTCCGCCAGGCCGAGGCGTCCGGCGCGACGATCGACGCGCAGCCCGTGGCCGACACGATCGACGCCATGCTCGCCACCTCGAAGCGGCCGGCGGTCGTCAACGCGCTGCGCGACGCGCGGAAGATGCTCAACGCCCCCGGGACCGAGGATCTCGACACGACGGTCTCCGGCCTCTACGAGACGCGGAAGGCCATCAACGACCTGATCGAAGGCCGCTCGGACAACGCGACGGGCCGGTACGCGAAGAAGGAACTGATCGAGGTCCGCGACGCGCTCGACGCCGCGATCACGCAGCAGGTGCCGGAGTTCGGCCAGTATCTCGACACCTACCGGCAGGGCAGCCGCGCCCTCGACGTGTTCGACGAGAGCAAGTCGGTGTCGCGCCTCGTCGATTCGGACACCGATCTGCGCAACACCGCGAAGCGGCTCCTGACCGGCGGCGAGTACGGCCGTGACCAGGCCATGCGCGAGGTCCAGGGCGTGATGAGCAGCGACCCCGAGGCGGCGCGGGCGTGGCGCGCGGCCGTCGCCGAGGTGCTTTCCGATCAGGTCTCCTCGCGCGCCAAGGATGGCGAACTCTCGATGGCGCAGGTGCGCCGCGTGTGGGACGACCACCGCGACACGCTGGCGCAGGTGTTCAGCCCCGAAGACATGCAGACGCTCGAGCGCACGCACGAGATGCTGGCGCCGCTCGGCAACCTCTCGCAGCAGACC
The DNA here is from genome assembly GCA_035443945.1 of Phycisphaerales bacterium. Classification (GTDB taxonomy): domain Bacteria; phylum Planctomycetota; class Phycisphaerae; order Phycisphaerales; family UBA1924; genus CAADGN01. The sequence continues at coordinate 1,612 of DAOMNQ010000117.1, forward strand.
GTTCCGGGCTCCGCCACGGTGGACAACGCCCGCCTCGCCGGCATGGTCGAGGCCGCCGTCCTCGCGGGCACCGGCAACGCCATCACCACCGGCATGATTATGAAGCGGCTCCGCGTCGCCGCGAACCTGATCCCCGGCTTCCGTGAGGTCTCCATGCCGTACAAGACGGCGCGGCTGATCGAGCGCATGATGTTCGACCCGGAGCTCGCGCGCGTGATCCTCGAGCGGCCGATCGACGAGGGCGTGGGGGCGCTGTGGAACAGCAAGCTGCAGTCGGCGCTCGCCGAGGGCGAACTTTCGCGCGGCCTCTACAGCGACGACGACGAGGACGACGAACTGCGGAGAGCCGTCGATGGTGACTGACCTCTACGGCGGCATCCTCTCGACGGCGCAGGCGCTCGGGATCGACCCCGTCGACCTCGCGACGGCCATCAGCTACGAGACCGGCGGCACCTTCGATCCGCTGCAGGCCGGGCCGACGACGAAGTGGGGTCAGCACCGCGGGCTTATCCAGTTCGGCGAGCCCCAGGCGCGGCAGTACGGCGTCGACTGGTCTGACCCCCTAGGCTCGCAGCTCGGGCCGCAGGGCGCCGTGGCACGGTACTTGCAGGACACTGGTGTTCGCCCCGGCATGGGGCTGCTCGACATCTACTCGGCCATCAACGCCGGCGGCGTGGGCCGCTACGACGCCAGCGACGCGGCGGCGGGCGGAGCGCCAGGCACCGTGCGCGACAAGGTGATGGGCCAGATGGCCGGGCATCGCGAGAAGGCGCTGGCGATGTTCGGCGGCGCCGCCCCGCAGACGCCGAACTTCAACCCGAACGTGCCGATGCCTGCGCCGACCCTCGGCCTTGATTCGCTGTTCGCCGCAGCGGCCCCGCAGCGGCCGAGGGCGGAGGCCCGAGAGAACGCCGACGCGGAGAAGCAGCGGCGCCTCGCGCTGTTCGAGGCGCTTCCGGGTCTCGCATAGTGCGCAAAAGAGTGCCCAAAACCTGTCCGTCTGCCGGACAGACGAGAGGGTGAAAGGAAGGGGGATCAACGGCTTGCGGGGTAAGTTGTCCGATCTGTATTCTGTACCCACGGTAGCGTTCCTGTCTGTTGTCTGTCCCCCGTTTTTCCCCGTTTTCGCCGTAGCCGTTGGGCTCACTCCAGGCTGGTGTCGACCATTGTCGGTCGTGTCTGGTGCCCATCTTGCGCACTTGCGCCCATCTCGCGCCCCCAGGCGCCCCCGATGGTCTCGACGGCCTCTCGTCCGAAGTCCGGCTGCCATTTGGCGTAGACGGCCTCGACCGTGGCAAGCGAGTCGCCGAGTAGCTTCGCGACGATCCAGAGCGGCACGCCCCGCCGCGCCATGTGAGTAGCGGCCGTGTGGCGGAGGACGTGCGGCGTGACCCGCGCGAGGCCGGCGTTCCGCGCCAGCGTCGTTAGCGCCGTGTTGACGTTCGCCGGCGAGTCGAGGACGTAGGGGCCGACCCGCTCCTCGTAGGCCCGCAGCAGGACGGCGCGGAGCCGATCGCTCATCGGGACGGCGGCGCGGCGCTTGTTCGACATCTGCTTTCGCCCGGGCGGCAGGAAGTCGATCGCGCCCGTCGCGAAGTCAACCTGGCCGGTGTCCCAGCGCAACTCCTGGATCGCGGTGCGGCGCGCGCCGGTGTCGAGGGCGAGGTAGACGAACCGCTCGGCGCGGCCCATGCGCCCGGGGCCTTCCGCGGCGGCGAGCAGCCGGTCTATCTCGGCGTCGTTCAGCCAGCGGTCGCGCGGGGGGCTGTCCTCGGGCGGGGTGATCGCCGGCACGTCGTCGCTGGTCAGGTGCCGCTCCTTCACCGCCGCGTTCCACGCCGCGACGAGGCAAACGACCTCGAGCCGGATCGTGGCCGGCGCCGCATCGCGGCCGGCGACGTAGCGGTCGATCGTGTCCTGCGTCACGTCGGCCGGGCGGAGCGGGCCGAACGTCGGCTCGAGGTGCCGCCAGAGGTAGCCGTGCCGCTCGGAGGTGCCATACTTCCGCTGCCACAGGTCGGCGCAGGTAAGCACCTGACCGCGGCCCGGGGCGTCGAGCAGGGTCAGCCACTCGTCGAAGTAGGCCGTCGCAGGAGCGATCGCTTTCTCGCGCGTGCTCTCGCGGCGGCTTCGGCGGCCCTCGGACCAGTGGATGTAGAAGACCCCGTTCTCCGCGGGCCGGAGCTCGTACCAGACGCCGGCGTGGAAGCGGCGACCACGAACGCGCGCAGCGCCTCCTCCGCGACCAGCACGGGACGGCCGGGCAGGAAGGGCAGCCGGCCGGAGAGCCGGAGCCGCTTTATCTTGCTCGTCGAACATCTCAATACCTCGGCGACTTCGGGCTCAGGTTCGGGGTGCCCCGTTGATTTCAAGCATGTGTACGGAGCTGTATGTCACGTCCGGGGCGGATATGTCAAGGCCCGACATACGATTTACGCGCCCCACCATACTTAGCGATGGACTTCCGTGGGATTCATCCTTAGCGTGTATTCGTATTTCGTCTTGACATATCAACCATCGGATGTGTAGGACAGGCAGAGTGAGTCGTCAGACAGACGCGACAGGAGCACCGCCGAATGCAAATCCCCCTCGAAGCCCTCGCACAAGTCTACTGGCGCACCAGCCACGAACTGCAGGAGGCCAAGCACGACGGCGACGCCCACGCCGAGGCCGAGGCGATGGTCGAGCTGCTCGACCTGGCCGGGTTCACGCAGCGCGCGAGCATCCGCGCCCGCTGCGGATCGCGAGTGCCGGTAGGCCGCATCGGCGCGCTGCGGCGGAAGTCGAGGGCCGGCGTGTGAGGGTTCTCGGCGTCGATCCGGGCGGGACGGGCGCGCTGGCGCTGCTCGCACCCGAGGAACTGCGAATCAGGGACATGCCTGTCTTCCTCGTGAAGCGCGGCAAGTCGTCGAAGCCCGAGCTCGACGTGCTCGCCCTCGACGACATCCTCGCGGCCTGGCGACCCGACGTGTGCTACTTCGAGCAGGTCGGCGGCATCCCCGGCCAGTCCGCCCCGGCCGCCTTCAACTTCGGACGAATCGCCGGCGCCGCCGAGGCCATCGTCAAGGCCAGCGGCGCCCGATTCGTTTTCGTGCCGCCGGCCGTGTGGAAGCGGGCGATGCACGTCCGCGGCGACAAGGACGAAGCGCGGGCGCTGGCGACCAACATGTTCCCTGCCAATGCGGCAGACTTCCGCCGCAAGAAGGACGACGGGCGGGCGGAAGCCGCGCTCCTCGCCGAGTACGGACGCCGGCTGGAGGCACCCTCGATTTTTTCTTGACCTCCGTGTCTGATGTATGCCACATAGCCGACATACGGACCCGACACTGACTGAAACGGATTTGCCCGCTGTGCAACTGACCTTCGAGGGCGACACGTTCGCCCACCTCCTCTCCGAAATCCGCAGGTTCCTCGACAGCCTCCCGGGCGACGCCGCCACGCAGGGGCTGCTCAACCTCGACGGACCGCTGCCCCCGGCCGTGAAGCGAGCGCCGAAGGAAGGCCGCGGAGCCAAGCCCACCCCCGAGCAGATCGCCGCGGCCATCAACGCCGAGGCCCCGCCCTGCACGCGCGAGGAAGTGGCCGAGGCCGCCCGCGCCTACGTCGCGAAGCACGGCGCCGCGGGGCTGCCCGCGGTGGTCGGGTATCCGAACCTCAACGCCATCCCCACGGCCGAACTCTGGCGTGCCAAGCGCGCGCTCGAGAAGGCCCTCACCGCCTAACCGCAAGGAGATCCCACCAGTGAGAATCGATATAGACGGCTTCTACGGAGCCGACGAATACGACCTGCTCGCCGAGTTCTTCGCCAAGGCGGCGACCTTGCGCCGCTTGCGCGAGGCCGCCGAGGATCAGTTCATCCAGGAGCAGATCGACGCCGCCGACGCCGAGGCCGTCGAGGAGACCGCCCCGCCCGAAGCGCCCGAGGCCCCGAAGCGCAAGCGGCGCACGAAGGCCGAGATCGAGGCGGCGAACGCCGACAAGGCGGCGGAGGCCGCTGCCGAGGAGCC
>DAOMNQ010000118.1:0-5475 GCA_035443945.1 Phycisphaerales bacterium
GCTTGAGCGACATCGAGGCCACGCGCTTGCCCTTGGGCCGATCGAAGTGGCTCAGCACAACCACCTTCGCGCCCTTCCCGGCGAGTTCGCGTATCGTGGGAGAAAGCCGCTCCAGACGCGTGGGATCGCTGACCTTTCCGTCCTGCATCGGCACGTTCAGGTCGGCGCGCAGCAGCACCCGTTTGCCGCGCGCCGCGAGCAAGTCGAAGGTGGCCCGCAGCGGGCCGACACGTTGGGCACGCGCCCGCTCGTCCGTCCGTGCGCCGCCGACGATGTCGCGGACGCCGAGCGGGCGTGCGGCGTCGGGCAGCGCGGAGTAATGGTCGTAGTCCGGGTGCGTGATGACGACCGTCCGCACCCGGTGCGCGCCGAGCCGGCGCAGCGCGCGCGGGATGTCGATCACCCCCATGCCCGGGTCCGTCGAGCCGCAGTCCCACAGAAGCGCGTCGCGCCCCGAGCGCACGAGCAGGCACGACCCGTCGCCCACGGCGATCGCGTCGATGCGCACGAGCGTGCCGGCGGGGAGCGACGACCGCACGAACGCCTCGCCCCCGGCCCACAGGGCGAGCGCGCCGGCCGCCGCCCACGCGATGCGGTCGCGCAGGTGTCCGCGCGCGAACCAGTAGAGCACGAGCGCGGTCGCCGCCACCGTGAGCGCGAGCGACAGGCGCGGGACGTAGAGCACGGTCCCCGGCACGTCGTCGAACCGCTCGACCAGCCACGCGGCCGCGTCGCTGATGCGCCGCACCGCCCCCGACGCCCACGCTCCCGCCGAAGGCACGACCGCCCCGAGCGTCAGCACGACATAGCCCGCGAAGAGCAGCGTGAGCACCACCGGCACCAGCACGACCGTGCAGACCACCGCCAGCGGACTGACGACGCCGATCGTGTGCGCGATGGTCGGCAGCGCGACGGCCCAGCAGAGCAGGCTTACCGAGACCAGCCCCTTCGCCTTCTCCGCCCACCAGCGCGCCCCGAGCGCGTCGGGCGGCTCGCGCGGGCCGGTGCGGATCGTCCCGAACAGCCGCGCGTGCGCCGTCGGCCCGAGCCACATCAGCACGCCCGTCAGCCCGAAACTCAACTGGAACCCGAGCGACCAGAGGTCCATCGGGCGAACGACGATCATCGCGCACGCGATCCACGCGAGGACGGTCAGCCGGTCGTAGCGCCGCCCCGCCCCCTCGGCCGCGAGCAACAGCAGGACCATCCACCCCGCGCGCAGCACCGGGGCGTTCGCGGGCACGACCGTCATGTAGAGCGCGACCAGCGCGCCGACGATCAGCGGTTCGAGCCGCCCGCGCTCGCCCGTCAGGCGCACCGCGAATAGCGCGACGCCCGCCATGATCGCAAGGTGGAACCCGCTGATGGCGAGCAGGTGCGAGAGGCCCTGGCGTGCGAAGGCGTCCCGCAGCGGGCGCAGGCCGCCCTCGTCCTCGCCGAGCAGCAGCGCAAGCATGAGCGCCCGCCCGGGCGTCGCTTCGCCGGCCTCATCGCCCTTCAGCACGCGGAGCGCGCGCCCGTGCATCGCCGCACGCGTGCGCAGCCACCATGCCTCGACCGCGGGCAATGCGCCCGGCTGCGTCGGCTCGACGCGCACCAGCGACGCGTGCGGCACGCGCAGGCGACCCGCCTCGTCGCGCTGGGCCGCCCACAGGTGAGAGTCCGGCTCGCCCGGGTTCAGCGGGCGAGCAACCGGCGACAGCCGCCCGGTGACGCGCACGCGCGTGCCGGCTCGAACACCCTCGCCCACGCCCCCGACGACGCCGACGCGCACGACGCCGTTCGTCCGCACCGCGCCGGCGTCGGTGTGCGCCGTGTCCGCGCGAAGCCGGAACGTCCACGCCGGCTCGCCCGTGAACGCGAACTCCGCCAACGCGCCCGGCGAGGCGCGGGCCTGCCTCGGCTCGTCGAGCACGACGCCCTCGAGTTCGACGCCGATCATCGGCCCGGACCCGTCGTCCGCGGGCACGAGCGCGCGCAGGCTGTCCGTCGGCGTATCGAGGATGCGAACCGTGAACCACCCGCCGCCGAACGCGACCGCGCACACGATCAGCGCACCCGCGCACGCCCGCCCGCGAAGCAGCAGCGCCGCCGCCGCCGCCGCGCACGCCGCCCCGAACCACGCCGGCGCGGGCACGCCCATCGGCGCGGCCGCCCGCGCCGCGATCATGCCGAGAGCGATGGACGCGAAGGCAATGACCGCGCGCGTGCGCGCCGGCGGTGCAGGCCCGGTCTGTGGTGCGAGCGGATCAACCCCCGCGAGCATGGCACAGCCTCGCGGGTGTGCCGCGATCCGTCAAGACTCGCGAAGGATCGGCTTGTGTCCGGGTCCGCTCAGTTGCCGCCGGGGACGACGATGTCGTCGAAGCCGTCCAGCACGTCCTCGACCGTGATCGCGCCGCTGCTGTCCGTGTACTTCGTGTCCGACCCGGGGACATAGAAGTTCCAGGCGTAGCGCAGCACCGGATCGGCCGACGGCAGACGCCGCCCGCCGCGCTCCTTGCGCCCAAGGAAGACGCCGTCCGAGCCAGCCGAGTGGATGACGAAGCGCCCCCGCGGCGAGCCGGGCAGCACGGAGTTTCGGTCGTAGTTGGTGGGCGTAGGCCCCTTCGGGTCGCCCAGCAGTCCGAGCAGCGACCCGACGACTTCAGGGTTCGGGTTGGCCGCGCCGATCAGGCTCTCGACGGTCTGATCCTTGCCCAGCCTGCCGAGGCTCGTGGACGACAGGAAACCCTGGTTCGCCCGCCAGTAGAACCGCGACGGGTGCTGCGCACTGAGGCGGTACTCGGCCACGGCGAACTCGGGCTCGGTCGTCGTCGCGCGCGGCGCGGAATCGTCCTCGATCCACAGCAGGATCGGGTTGCCGAAGAAGTCGACCAGGTCGGGAAGTTGCTTCTGTCCCTCCGGGGCGGCCGCGCCGAACTTGCCCACCTGTTTCCCCTGCACCTGGGCCACGTAGTTCCGCGCCGGCGGAACGAAGTAGACGTCGTCGCCGACGCCGGCCAGGTCGGGGTTGACCATCAGGCCCTCGGGCTTTCGACCGTGGAGCGGGACGCTGTTCGGATCGCCACCGAGCGAGTGCGTCGCCGTGATCTGCCGCGTGCCCGCGAGTTCCAGCATCGCGTTCTCGAGCACGGTCAGGCCCTGGTCCTGCACGTTCATCCCCAGCGTCTGCTGCGAGAAGTACCCCGGCATCCGCCCGCTGTTGTCCTGCCCGAACTGCGTGATGGCGTTCGCAAGGTCCGTCATCAGCGCATGCGTCGCCGTCCGCCGCGCGATCGTCCGCGCCCCGCCAAGCGCGGGGATGATGATCGCCAGCAGGATCGCGATGATCGCGATGACCACGAGCAGTTCGATCAGGGTGAAGGCTCGGCGGTTCGGCATGATCGACTCCCTCCGCGGGCGACCCCGGCCCGGGGACGCGCAGCGACGCCCGCCGGGGGGCGGGCCTCTGCCTACCTGTTCGTCCGCCGGCGGGATGCTGTTGCCCCCCGCCGCCGGACACACGATGGATTCTACGGGCCGGACCCCCTCCGAGGAGCAAGAATCCCCCGTGCCACGCGACACCTGCTACTACGACGGCCGGTGCGGCCTCTGCCGCCGGACCTCGCGCCGGCTCCGCCTCCTCGACTGGCTCGGCCGACTCGACTTCGTGGATATGACCCTCATCGACCCGGCCGACCTCCCCGTCCCGCCCGACGCCGCCTTTGACGGGATGCCCATGCGCACTTCCGATGGGAGGGTTCTGGTCGGGTTTCATGCGGTTCGGCGCGCTTTGACGCGGACGCCGCTCGGCCTGGTTCCAGGTGCGATGCTCCATCTTCCGGGTGTTTCGTGGGTCGGCGGGCGGGTCTATGCCCGCGTTGCCTCGCGACGCCGGCGTGACGGATCGTGCTCCGCCCCGATGTAATGTGCGGAAGGCGATTGATCGGGGTGGGCGGCGGGTGCATACTCAGAAGGTGAGTTCGGGTGCGCGGTCGATCGAAGGACGGTCAACGGGCGGGCGCGATGCGACCATCGCCTCCGCCGCGGCCGCGCTGCGCGAAGGTCGGCTCGTCGTCGTCCCCACCGAGACCGTCTACGGCATCGCCGCGAACGCCGCCTCGGAGGACGCTCTCGCCGCGCTGTTCTCGCTCACCGGCCCCGGCACCAGCGAGGGCGAGCCGCTCACCTGGCACGCCCCGAGCGTCAAGGCCGTCGAGCGCGCCGTCCCGCTGGAGTCCGCGCTGCACCGGCGGCTGCTGCGCCGGCTCGCCCCCGGACCCGTGCAGTTCTTCGTCGAGATGACCGAGGACCGCCTCGCGCGGTCGCTCGAAGCCATCGGCGTGCGCGCCGGCATCATCGACAGCGGGCACGAACTCTCCGTCCGCGTCCCCAGCCACCCGACGGCCCAGCGAGTACTCAGCGATGCCGGCGTGCCGGTCGTGATGAAGCGAGCCGCCACCGCCGGCTGGTCCCCCGACCGCGACGCAGGCGCGGCCATCCGCGACGACCGCGCCCTCAAGGCCGGCGTCGCCGTCGTCATCGACGACGCGCCCGGCCTCGGCCGACCCTCGACGCTCGTGCGCCTCCGCCGCGACGGTTCCTACGCCGTCGAGCGCGTGGGCGCGCTCGAAGCCCGCTATGTGCAGCGCGTCGTCACGCGCACGATCCTCTTTGTCTGCACCGGCAACACCTGCCGCAGCCCCATGGCCGAGGCCATTGCCCGCTCGCTCACCGAGAACGCCGGCCCAGGCTCGGTGCCGACGCGGGTGTTCTCGGCGGGCGTCTCCCCCGCGCCGGGGCGTCCCGCCTCGGCCGAGGTGGGCGTTGCGCTGCGGGAACTGGGCATCGAGCCGCTCCAGCACCGCTCGCGCGAACTGACGCGGGAACTCATCCGCGACGCCGAGGCCATCTTCGCCATGGGCGCCATGCACCGCGACGCCGTCCTTTCGCTCGACCCGGGTGCGGACGGGCGTACCCTTCTGCTCGACCCGACCGGCAGCGACGTGCCGGACCCGATCGGCCTGCCCCAGGCCGTCTACAACACCACCGCCGCGCGGATGCTCAAACTCGTCCGCCGACGACTGGAGGAACTGGACGCATGAAGGTCGCCCTGGGCGCGGACCACCGCGGGCACGCCGCCGTGCGCACCCTCCTCGCCAAACTCACCGGCGAGGGGCACGACGTCCAACTCCTCGGCGACTGCGCCGGCGAGGTCTGCGACTACCCCGAACCCGCCTGGCACGTCGCCCGCGCCGTCGCCTCGGGACAGGCCGAGCGCGGCGTGCTCATCTGCGGCACGGGCATCGGCATGAGCATCGCCGCCAACAAGGTCCCGGGCGTGCGCGCCGCCGTCGTCCACGACGAACTCACCGCCCAACTCTGCCGATCCCACAACGACGCCAACGTCCTCTGCCTCTCCGGCGACCTCCTCGGCGTCCGACTCATCGAGAAGATCGTCGAGGTCTTCCTCCGCACCCCCTTCGACGGCGG
>DAOMNQ010000119.1:0-5168 GCA_035443945.1 Phycisphaerales bacterium
ACCAGGTCGATCCGTCCGTCGCGCTCGACCCGCTCCCCGCGGGCAAGTACATCGCCGTCGTCTCGGAGTCCGAGCTCAAGCCGACGAAGGCCGGCGGGGGCAAGTACCTGCAGCTCACGTTCCAGATCATCGATGGCGAGCACAAGGGCCGCCTGGCGTGGGCCCGGCTGAACCTCGAGAACAAGAGCGAGATGACGGTGAAGATCGCCCGCGGAGAACTTTCCGCGATATGCCGCGCCGTCGGCGTGATGCAGCCGCGTGACTCGGTCGAACTCCACAACGTGCCGCTGGAGATCAACGTCGGGTTGAAGAAGCGCGACGACAACGGCGAGTTCACCAACGTCATCAAGGGGTACGCCAAGAAGGGCGGTGGCGGGTCGCCGGTGAGCGCCCGCGCTCCCGTCGGCGTCGGCCCGGGGAGCACGCCGCCCTGGAAACGCTGACCCCAACCAGCCGCGTCCTTGAGCTGCCGTACCCGCCCAGTGTCAACCACATCTGGCGGCGTGTGGGCGCGAGGACCGTCATCAGCCGCGAGGGCCGGCGCTACCGCAGGGACGTGTGCGCCGCCCTCGCGGCGATGCGAGTCGCGCGGATGGACGGGCGATTGGCAGTGCGGGTCACCGTCTGCCCACCCGACGCCCGCCGACGCGACATCGACAACGTGCAGAAGGCGTTGCTCGATGCGCTGGCAAAGGGCGGGGCGTACCGCGACGACTCGCAGATCGATCGGCTGATTGTCGAGCGTGGCCCGGTGGCGCTGGGCGGCAAAGTGCTGGTGGAGATCACGGAGATCAACGCGTGATGCAGATTGCCACAGACCAGTTGGGATCAGCGAGGTGTCGTTCTCCGCAGCCGCGCAGTGATCGCGTCTTCGTTGGGCAGCCCACCCTCATACATTCGGCAGCCCATGCTCGGAGTCGTTGGAGCAGGAAGCCCAAACAGGTCTCGACCGTTCGCCAGCGCCGTCGGCGTTGGATATCCCCGGCGGAGGTCATGCTCGGGCAGTGCTTCCTGATCGACGTACACAACTCGCGTGCCGTCTACACGAGTGGCCGCTACCTGCACGCGCCGGAGAAACTCTGGGGTGTTCGGACAGTCACCGAAACCCAGAACCTCAACCTGAATCATTGCCGCTCCTGTCTCCGGTGCGTCGGGCGACGAGTGGCACGCCGAAAGGAATGCTGCCACGAGCGTCAGGATGAGTACGGTGACTCGCATCAGGTGATAGTAGCGAGCGACGTTCCCGAAGGGGGCATCCCCTGATGGAGCTTCGCCCCTACCAATCCGATGCCATCGCTGCGGTGTACGAGCACCTGCGGGCCCGCGACGACAACCCGTGCGTGGTGATACCCACCGGCGGCGGCAAGACGCCGGTGATCGCCACGATCTGCCGCGACGCCGTGACGCACTGGAATGGCCGCGTGGTCATCGTGGCGCACGTCAAGGAACTCCTCGAGCAGGCCGCCGACAAGCTGCGGCTCATCGCCCCCGACGTGCCCATGGGCATCTATTCGGCGGGCCTCAGGCGCAAAGACCTGGGGTACGCCGTCACGATCGCGGGCATCCAGAGCATTTGGAAGAAGGCGTGCGATTTGGGCCCGGTGGACCTGGTCATCGTGGACGAGGCGCACATGGTGCCCGCCGAGGACGACGGGATGTACCGGCAGTTCATCGCCGACGCCAAGGTGGTGAACCCACACGTCCGCATCATCGGCTTGACCGCGACGCCCTACCGCCTCAAGTCCGGGCCGATCTGCGCCGCCGAGAACATCCTCAACCATGTGTGCTTCGAGGTCGGCGTCCGCGAACTGATCGTGCAGGGCTTCCTCTCCCCGCTGCGGACCAAGGAGGGGCTCCAGAAGGTGAGTACCGACGACCTGCACGTCCGTGCCGGCGAGTTCGTCGCCAGCGAGGTCGAGGATCTCATGGACAAGGACGGCTTGGTCGAAGGGGCGTGCGCCGAGATCGTCGAGCACTCCAGAGACCGCAAGGCGACGCTCATCTTCGCGTCCGGCATCCGTCACGGTCACCACATCGTGGAGGTCCTGAAGTCCAAGCACGGCATCGAGTGCGGGTTCGTGTCGGGGGACACGCCCGCCGCCGCCCGTAGCGCGATCCTCGGGCGCTTCCGCTCGGGTGAACTCAGGTACCTCTGCAACATGAACGTATTGACCACCGGCTTCGACGCCCCGCACATCGACTGCGTGGCGCTCGTGCGGCCCACCATGTCGCCCGGCCTGTACTACCAGATGGTCGGGCGCGGGTTCCGCCTCCACCCGGGCAAGGCCGACTGCCTGGTGTTGGACTTCGGCGGCAATGTCCTGCGTCACGGCCCCGTGGACGCCGTCCGCCTCGACACGTTCGACCGCGGCGAAGGCGAGGCGCCGGCGAAGGAATGCCCGCAGTGCCAGGCGCTCATCGCGGCCGGGTACCAGACGTGCCCGCAGTGCGGGCACCAGTTCCCCGAGCCCAACAAGCAGAAGCACGAGGCGCTGGCCAGCACCGAGGGCATCCTCTCGGGCCAGACCACGCGCGAGGAGCACCACGTCAGCGAGACGACGTACCACATGCACATGAAGCGGAGCGACCCGTCCGCACCGTTGACGATGCGGGTCGAGTACCGGGTGGGCTTCAACCACTACTTCCGCGAGTGGGTCTGCTTCGACCACACCGGGTACGCGCGTACGAAGGCCGAGGCTTGGTGGCGGACAAGGTCCGTCGAACCGCTGCCCGGCAGCACGGAGGAAGCGGTCGAGATGGCCAAGGCGGGGGCGCTGGCGCCCACCCTCCACATCACCGTGGAGAAGAAGGCCGGTGATCAGTTCGAGCGCGTCGTCGCGCACCGCCTGGGCGACAAGCCGCCGCGCCTGGAGAGCGATGAGGGCCTGCCCGATGTGCCGGCGCAGCCCGTGGGAACAACGTACGGCATCCCCGACGAGGAGATCCCGTTCTGAGCCCCGTCACCGAACTCCATCTCGGGCCCGCGGCCTCGGCGTACCTCAGCGCTGGGCTGTCCGTCCTTCCCGCACTGCGCCGCGGGGACGAGAAGCGAGTCGCGCTCCCAAAGTGGTCAGCGTTTCAGCGGCGCCTCCCAACCGACGCGGAGTTGTCGACCTGGATGAACCTCGAGCCCGACGCCATCTGCGTGGTGTGCGGGGCGATTTCCGGCAACCTTGAGATGATCGACTTCGACTGCGCCGGCGAGGCCTTCGACGCGTGGCGCACGATGGTCGAAGAGATTCAGCCCGGCCTGGTTGAGCGTCTTCTCGTCGAGACCACGCCTTCGGGCGGTCGCCATGTGGTGTATCGGTGCGAGGCGCCGGTGTGCGGCAACACGAAACTCGCCCAGCGGCGGGTGGATGCCGACGGCGAGACGCCGGTGGTGATCGGGGGCAAGACGCTCATGCCCCGGCGCGGCGCGGATGGGAAATGGTCCGTCGTCGTCACGCTGATCGAGACGCGCGGCGAGGGCGGGATGTTCCTGTGCGCCCCCTCGCCGGGCTACGAGGCCGTTGCGGGGAGCCTGGCGAACACGCCGCTCGTCTCGGCCGAGGAGCGCGAGGTGCTCCTCGGCTGCGCCTGGCGGATGAACGACGCGGAGCCCGCCGTGGCGGGCGCGCTGCAGCAGGCTTCCGGCACGCACGTCCGGCCCGGGGACGACTACAACGGCCGAGGTGATGCGCGGGAGATCCTCCGCCGCCACGGCTGGGAACTCGTCAAGGGCGGCGAGAACGAGCACTGGCGGCGGCCGGGCAAGCAGAGTGGCACGAGCGCGACGCTCAAGGGCGGCGTCTTCTACGTCTTCTCGAGCAACGCCCCGCCGTTCGAGCCCAACCAGGCCTACGCCCCCTTCGCGGTGTACGCGATGCTCGAGCACGGCGGGGACTTCGCGGCCGCGGCTTCATCGCTCCGGGCCGAGGGTTTCGGGACCGAGCCGTCCGAGTCTGGCGACGTCGACCTCTCCGCGTTCAGCGCTGAGCACCACGAGGGCGACGCCGTCGAACATGTCGAGCGGCCGGACGACCCCGGCCCCTTCCCGCCCCACCTGCTGGCGGTGCCCGGCCTGATCGGCGATGTCGTAGCCCACAACATCGCGTACGCGCCGCGCCCCCAGCCGCAGTTGGCGCTCGCGGGCGCGATCGCCCTGCAAGCCGTCCTCGCGGGCCGGAAGGTCTGCGACGAGCGCGGCAACCGCACCAACGTCTACTGCGTCGGCCTGGCCAAGAGCGGCGCGGGCAAAGACCACGCCCGCAAGCTCACCCGCGACATCCTCTTCGCCGCCGGCGCGGATGATCTTGAAGGCAACGAGGATCTCGCCAGCGACGCCGGGCTGTTCACCGCGGTCGAGACCCAGCCGGCGATCCTGTTCCAGCTGGACGAGTTCGGCCGCTTCCTGCGGACCATCGGCGACCCGAAGAAGGCCCCGCACCTCTTCAACGTGCTGACGGCGTTCATGAAGTTCTACAGCTCCGCCGACACGTTCGTGCGGGGCAAGGCCTACGCCGACGCCAAGGGCAACAAGTCCGTGGACCAGCCGTGCGTCGTGCTCTACGGGACCACCGTGCCGGACAGCTTCTGGGAGTCGCTGACCTCCGAAAGCCTCAGCGACGGATTCATCGGGCGTTTGCTGGTGTTCGAGTGCCCCGAGCGGCCCAGGCGACAGCGCCGCGCTCGCGTTCCCCCGCCGAAGCCGATCGTCGACCGCGTGCGCTGGTGGAACGAGTTCGCTCCTGGCGGCAACCTGCGCAAGGAGCACCCCAAGCCCGTAGTCGTGATGGCCACGCCCGAAGCGGCCGGACGGTTCGACGCGCTCGCCGACCACGCCGATACCGAGATGGAAGCCAAGGGCGAGGGGATCGCGGCCGTGTGGTCGCGTGCCGAGGAAAAGGCCTGCCGTCTGGCCCTGATCTACGCCTGCTCGGCTTGCCCCGAGAAACCTGTGATCGATGAGCAGGCTGCTTCGTGGGCGTGCGACCTGTCGAGCTACGTCACGCGTCGCCTTCTCTTCGAGGCGCACGTCCGCATCGCCGACGGCCAGTTCGACGCCAGACAGAAGCGCGTGCTCCGGATCATCGACGAGCACGGCGGCACGCAGGGCATCTGCCACACCCAACTGCTCTGGAAGACGCGCTGGCTGAGCGTCCGCGAGCGGCAGGAGGTCATCGACA
>DAOMNQ010000120.1:0-5033 GCA_035443945.1 Phycisphaerales bacterium
TGGACCTGGCCCGCGCCTTCCCGACCCCGGCCTTGGCGGAGGTCAAGGGAGACGCCTGGATCACGGTGACGGTGGCGGCGAGGCTGTTGCTCGACGACATCTCGGGGATCGACCTCGACAAGGCCAAGGCACGGGTGTCGAAGGCGGCGAACGAGGGGAAGTTCCGGACGAACGGCAAGAAAGGGGCTGCGCGGCGTATTGGCCGGGACTCGTTCAGCACCTGGCGGCTCGAGCAGCGCGAGAAGGACCTCGCCGCCTACAAGTGACGGCTGCCCGGCTGCGCGGTGCGCACCGCGCTCCGCTCCGAAAACGGCCGCAAAACGACCCAAGCGCCGCATCGCTTGCAATCCGGAAATCCCGCCCGTATCGTGGTTTACGAGTTTCGGGCCCGGGCAAGGTCCCTCTGTCGATCCGGTGGTTGCGGGTTCGAGTCCCGTCCGCCTCGCTTCATGAACCCCGGCGATCGCAGGGGTTTGTCGTTTGCTGCGGAGGGGGGGGCCTTCAAGCATGTCGGGCTGAGTTCTCTGCCGATGCTCCGCGAGTGAGTGCTGGTTGCGGCTCGCGTGGGGTGTGTGTCGGGCGCCGACGGAGGGCACACACCGGGGCGGGTCGGGGGTGGGCACTCGCTTGCGCTTCGTGCTCTGTTTTGCGGTTTGGGGGGGGTGCTTGATCCCGGGGTTCTGGGTCCCTTTACTCTTGGCCCCGGCGGGTGGCCCCCGCTCGGCGAGAGGACGGAGCAGGTATGGCGATCAGGATCAAGTCACGCGGCGGCGAGTCGGTCGAGCAGATGATGAAGCGCTTCAAGAAGCTCTGCGAAAAGGAGGGCTTGACGAAGGACATCAAGCGCAAGGAGTTCTACGAGAAGCCCTCCGAGCGTCGCCGCCGGGCCATGCGCAAGTCCGTGAACCGGCGCATCCGGATCGAGACCATGCCGGCCCGCCCGGCCCGTCCGCCCCGCTGAGGCTCGGCCTGCCCCGCTGAGGCCCTCACCCGGGCCGGTGGGCCGATCCGGCCTTGCCTGTACCGATCGATGACCGAACCCCCCGCCGAGCCGGGGGGTGTTTGTTTTTGGTTCTTCCGGGGTTGTGGGACAGGGAACCCGGTGGTGTTCCGCAGCGCGGGCTGAAGCCCGGCGGCTCGGAGTTGGGAGGGTCTTCCGACAGGCTCGCGGTGGGGTTCACCGCCGCGTTAGTGTGGGCTATGCTTTGCCCCCTGTGTTCCCCGCCGGTCGTGCGGGGCCGCGATCGGGTCGGTCGCGGCATGGGGTACCCGTCAGAGTGCAGACCCGGAGACCACGCCGATGAGCCTGTCGATGCTCCCCACGCTGGCCGCGATCGAGAACGTTCCGCCGGTTTTCTATCTCGCGCCGGCCGCCGCGCTGGCCGCCCTCGTGATGGCCCGCGTCTTCACCGCGAGCGTGATGAAGCGATCGGAGGGCGACGCGGAGATGGTGCGGATCGCCGCGGCTGTGCGCGAGGGCGCGATGGCGTACCTGGTGCGTCAGTACAAGGTGGTCGGCGTGGTGTTCGTCGCGCTGATCGCGTTCCTGGGGCTGCTCTCCGCGCTGCACCTTCAGCCCGCGTTGTCGATGCTGGGCGTGCCGGTGGCGGGGCTGCTCTCGGGCGTGTGCGGGTGGTTCGGCATGAGGATGGCGACGAACGCGAGCGCCCGCACGGCGAACGCGGCCAAGGAGTCGCTCAACGACGGGCTGACGGTGGCGTTCCGCTCGGGGGCGGTGATGGGGCTGAACGTGGTGGGCTTCGCGCTGCTGGACGCTTCGTTCTGGTTCTTCGTGCTCAACATGTTCACGGACTTCGGCATCGCGGACCTGACGACGATCATGCTGAGTTTCGCGATGGGGGCGAGCACGCAGGCGCTCTTCGCCCGCGTGGGCGGCGGCATCTACACCAAGGCCGCGGACGTCGGCGCCGACCTCGTCGGCAAGGTGGAGGCCGGCATCCCCGAGGACGATGCGCGGAACCCGGCGACGATCGCGGACAACGTGGGCGACAACGTGGGCGACGTGGCCGGCATGGGCGCGGACCTGTACGAGTCGTACTACGGCTCGATCCTGGCGACGATGGCGCTGGGCGCGGCGGCGGCGTTCTCGATCCCGAACCTCGGGGGCGGGGCGGAGGGGCTGGCGTTCAAGTTGGCGGCCGCGCCGCTCGCGCTGGCGGGGCTGGGCATCTTGTGCTCGGTGATCGGCATCTTCACGGTGCGTACGGCGGAGAACGCGACGTTCGCGCAGTTGCTCAAGGGGCTGCACAAGGGCGTGTACGTGGCGTCCGCGCTCATCATCGTGGCGGCGTTCGGGCTGCTCTACATGCTGCTGGGCGGGTCGAGCGGGCAGTTGGCCGAGGCGGGGACGGCGTGGTGGCGGCTCGGGCTGTCGATCACGGCGGGCCTGGTCGCGGGGAACGTGATCGCGTATGCGACGGAGTACTACACCTCATACGAGCACCCGCCGACGAAGCGGATCTCGACGCAGGCGTTGACGGGTCCGGCGACGGTCATCATCGCGGGCATCGCCGAGGGGATGAAGTCCACGTGGGCGTCGCTGCTGACGGTGGTGATCGCGATCATCGCGGCGTTCACGTTCGCGGGGGGCGGCGAGAGTTTCCTGATGGGGCTGTACGGCGTGTCGATCGCGGCGGTGGGGATGCTGGCGACGCTGGGCATCACGCTGGCGACGGACGCGTACGGGCCGATCGCGGACAACGCGGGCGGCAACGCGGAGATGACCGGCCAGCCGCCGCACGTGCGCGAGCGGACGGACATGCTGGACTCGCTGGGCAACACGACGGCGGCGACGGGGAAGGGGTTCGCGATCGGGTCGGCCGCGCTGACCGCGCTGGCGTTGTTCGCGGCGTACGTGCAGATCGTGCAGGTGCAGTTGACGCGCCAGGCGGAGGCGTACGTGGCGCGTTCGTCGTACACCGCGCCGGCGTCGGGCGACTACGCGGTCTACAGCGGCCACGGACGGTTCGCGATCGTGGTGCCGGGTGCGGACAAGGCGTACATTGACTGCGGGCTGCTGGTGGACCGCGGCCAGTTGGCGGGCATGCACTTCGAGGAGACCGTGAGCAAGGGCACGGTGTTCGAGGTTCGCGCGTTGTCCCGCTACGGGCACGAGGACGAGGGCGAGCCGAGGATCGCGGACTCGCGTCGGTTCGTGGTGTCGAAGACCCTGGCCCACGGGGACCACGAGCACGAGTTGGCGTTCGAGGTGATCGGCACACGCAACGGCACGCTGGAGGACGTGATCGAGTTCTACGGCGTGACGCTGACGAACCCACGGGCGCTCGGCGGGCTGTTCATGGGCGTGCTGCTGGCGTTCCTGTTCTGCGCGCTGACGATGAACGCGGTGGGGCGTGCCGCCTACGCGATGATGGGCGAGTGCCGCCGGCAGTTCGCCAAGATGCGCGAGGCGTTCCGCGCCCAGGGCATGAGCGAGGCCGACGTGGCGAACCCGGAGAAGTGGCCCAAGCGGGTCGAGTTCGAGGGCGTGGAGTACCCGGAGTACGCCAAGTGCGTGTCGATCTCGACGGCGGGGGCGCAGCGCGAGATGATCTTCCCGTCGATTCTGGCGATCTTCGTGCCGATCCTCGTCGGGCTGGTGCTGGGCGTGCCGGGCGTGATGGGCCTGCTCGCGGGGGGGCTGGTGTCGGGCTTCGCGGTTGCCGTGTTCATGGCGAACGCGGGCGGCGCGTGGGACAACGCCAAGAAACTGATCGAGTCCTACGGGCGGATCACGGCGGACAAGTTCCTGGACGACCCGGCGACGCGCGACAAGGTGCCCGCCGAGGTCCGGGCGGCGATCCAAGCCCGGGCCGAGGACTACCGGCGCAACGGCAAGGGGTCGGCGTACGTGTACGGCAAGGGTTCGGATGACCACAAGGCCGCCGTCGTGGGCGACACCGTCGGCGACCCGTTCAAGGACACTTCCGGCCCGTCGCTGAACATCCTGATCA
The DNA here is from genome assembly GCA_035443945.1 of Phycisphaerales bacterium. GTDB lineage: Bacteria > Planctomycetota > Phycisphaerae > Phycisphaerales > UBA1924 > CAADGN01. Next base: position 3,975 of record DAOMNQ010000120.1, read on the forward strand.
AGTTGATCTCGATCGTGTCGGTGGTGTTCGCGGGGCTGATCGTGGCTTATGGGCCGATTGTGAGCGAGATGCTGGGGCTGCACTGACGGCCGGATCGCCGGGAAAGCCCCCGATTGTTCGCGTGGCCCTTCTCCATGCACGCCGCATTGGGTATCCTGTGGGCGCGCTGAGCGGCCCGGGCGCAAGTCGAACCCAGCGGGCCTGGAGAGGGACAGTCATGAAGAAGACAGTTGCGTTGGTCATGGTGTGCGCGGCGAGCGTCGCTTCCGCGCAGACTCCCATCGGCCCGTTCGCGGGCGGCATCTCCGAGACGTGGGAAGGGTTCCAGACCTACTCCCAGAACCCCAACTTCTACGAGGACGCGAACGGCCCGATCTCGACCTTCGGCGGGAACGCGATGGTCTCGTCGCCGTTCTCCGGCTCGGGCGGGATCATCGTGGTGTACAGCCCGTTCATCGACGGGTTCGGTCTGGGGAACTACGGGTCGGCCGGCGTGAGCGACGGCCAGAACGGCTCCGGCGTCAACACCGGCTTCCCTGGGCAGCCCGTGAAGATTGACTTCGCCACGCCGGTCACCGATTTCGGGGGCTACTGGGGCGCGGCCGAGATCTTCGGGAATCCGTCCGCCCCGATCCAGTTCGACTTCTACGACGCGAGCGGCGGCCTCGTCGGCTCCACCACCGAGCACTACACCGACTTCAGCGGCACGCTCCACTGGTTCGGCTGGAACTTCAACAGCATCGGCGCGGTCAAGACCGTCGTCTACACCGGCGACTTCGTCGTGAACGACGGCCTGCAGGCCAACCTCGTCCCCGCACCCGCCTCGCTCGCGCTGGCGGGCCTCGGCGTGCTGGCGCTCGGCCGCCGTCGCCGCTGAACGTCCTCGTCAACTCGGTCCTTCACAAGGGGTCGGCCCAGGCCGGCCCCTTTTTCGTGCGCCCGCGGCGCGGCGGGTAGACTGCGCCCATGTCGCCATCGCTCATCATCCTGCTCGTGACGCTCGGCGCGATGCTGGTCGGGGCGGGCGTGCTGCACCTCGTGCCGCGCCTGGGGCCTGGC
>DAOMNQ010000121.1:0-5005 GCA_035443945.1 Phycisphaerales bacterium
TCCCTTGTATCCAAAGCCCCAAAGGGGCGCAGGACGCAACCCTTCAACCATCAACTCGCGTCGTGCGCCATCGACCGCGCACCAACCGCCAGCGCGCGAAGATCGTCGCATCTGCGCCGTCTCGCTCTGGACTCCTCATCAACCCCGCCTCACCATGCTCGCAGAACGGCCACACGCGTCATCGACACATGGCGCGCCGTCAATCCCGAATCGGTTACCATCCGGTGCGCTTCACGGAGACGCCCCATGACCCGCCTCCCGCTCAGGCTCCGCGCCCGCGCCCGCCGCCTCAAACGCCCGCCGCGCGGCTCCCCGCCAGGCCTCATCCAGGCCCAGCCCGACGCGCCGCGCCCGAGCCTGCGCGTCATCCGCTTCAGCGAGCAGAACCTCGAAGAGAGCAGGCCCGCCTCGGCGGACATCCCCACGCCGTCCGGCGACGGACGGGTCACGTGGCTCAACATCGACGGCCTCGGCGATTCCGCCGTCATCCAGCGCATCGGGGAGGCCTACGCCCTCCACCCCCTCGCCCTCGAAGACACCGTCAACGTCCACCAGCGCCCCAAAGTCGAAGAGTACACCGACATGCTCTACCTCGTCGTGCGCATGCCGCGCGAGAGCAGCCAAGGCGGCGCGCTCGACACCGAACAACTCTCCATCTTCCTCGGCCGCGCCTTCGTCCTCACCTTCCAGGAGCGAGAAGGCGACTGCCTCGAACCCGTCCGCGAGCGCATCCGGCGCGGCCAGAACCGAGTCCGCCGTTCCGGCCCGGACTTCCTCGCCTATGCCGTCATCGACGCCGTCCTCGACGCCTACTTCCCCCTCCTCGAAGCCTTCGACGACCACCTCGAAAGGCTCGCCGAGGAAGCCGCGACCAGGCCCTCGGAGCAGACCATCGTGCGCCTCCAGCAGGTGAAGCACGACCTGCTCACCATCCGGCGCGCCGTCTGGCCCCTGCGCGACGCCCTCACCCAACTCTACCGCGGCGAGCACGAACTCATCCGCCCCGAAACCCGCCCCTTCATCCGCGACGCCGCCGACCACGCCTTCCAGATCATGGACCTCGTCGAGACCCAGCGCGAGATCGCCGCCAGCCTCGTCGACCTCTACCTCTCCACCGTCAACGTCCGCATGAGCGAGGCCATGCGCCTGCTCACCATCATCGCCACCATCTTCATCCCGCTCACGTTCATCGTCGGCATCTACGGCATGAACTTCGACCCCGACGCCTCCCCCTGGAACATGCCGGAACTCCGCTGGGCATTCGGCTACCCCGTCGTCATGCTCGCCATGACCGCCATCGCCGTGGCGATGATCGTCTGGTTCGCGCGCATGGGATGGCTCCCCAAACGCCCCCCCAAGCGCCGCCGCCACAACCGTCCACCCCCCTGACTCCCTCCCGCCCATCCGTCATTTGCTATTTGCCATTTGCTCATTTGCTATTTGCTCATTTGCCATTCGTAACCTTCAGCCCCACGATCCCCGCCACGATCAGCCCGATGAAGAGCAGCCGCGCAGGCGTGACCGGCTCCTTCAGGAACGCGACACCCAGCGCGACCACGCCGACCGTGCCGATCCCCGTCCACACCGCGTACGCCGTGCCCGCCGGCAGGTCCTTCATCGCACGCGAGAGCAGGTAGAAACTCACGATCATCAGCCCGATCGTGAGCAGGCTCGGGCGCAGCCGAGTCCAGCCCTCCGATTGCTTCATCGTGAACGCCCACCCCGCCTCGAACAGCCCCGCTACAACGAGCATCGCCCACGCCATCGTTCGTCTCCCCGGCCGCCACGCCGCGTCGGCGGGCGTGCGTTCGATTGTCCGGGCACAGGCTATCGTGCGCGCACACGCACCGCCGAGGAGGACGACCATGCCCGCGATCCCGAGCCGACTGGACCGACTCGACGCCGCCATCGCCGGGTGGATGGACCGGCACGGGCACGGCGCGCACCGCATCACCCTCGGCGTGTACTTCGCATGGATGGGCCTGCTCAAGGTCTTCGGCCTCAAGACCGGCTCCTCGCTGCTGGCGCACACGATCTACCTCGGATCCCCCGACGTGATGGTCCCCGCGCTCGGCTGGTGGGAGGCCGCGATCGGCCTCACACTCATCGTGCGCCGCCTGAACCGCATCGCGCTCCTCCTGCTCGCCATCCGCCTGCCGGGCACGCTCCTCGCGCTCATGCTGCGAGCGGACGTCTGCTTCGACCACGTTCCCTTCGGTCCGACACCCGAGGGGCAGTACCTCATCAAGGACCTCATGCTCTTCGCGGCCGCAATGGTGATCGGCGGCACGGTGCGCAGGCGCGACCCGGTGTGATGCCTGCCGACCAACGCGCGAACACGCGTGCGAACATGCCCCATCCACGACGTCGGACTTCCCCCGTGGCGCGTGCGCCAGCCGCGATCCGCGCCGAACCGGGTAAACACCCTGCCGGGGCGCTGCGTATTGATCTCAACGAGATGGCGAGCGGCGTGCTCGCCCGAATGTGAGTGGGATCGAGACAACCAGGGAACTCCGTCGGATGCGTGATCGGCGCGGTCGGTGCGCGCGTGACGCACCTCGGCCGGGCACGGTCCGGCGACTGGAGACTCGCAATGAAGCGAACGAAAGTGCTCACGGGCGTTCTCGGTGGGGCGATGATCGGCGCGGCCGTGCTGGCGGGATACCCGGAGTCCGGAGGCTCCGGCGCCCCTCCCTCGATCGAGGGCACGTACCGGCTCGTCATGCGTGAACTCCCCGATGGCACGGTCCTCCGCGCTCCCGAGATCGACGGGCTGCTGACGTTCACGCGGCAGTACCGCAACATGAACGCCTACTGGACGACGAGCGACGGGGAGGTGCATTCGATCTCGTCGATCGCGCGGTACGCCATCAACGACGAGAACTACTCCGAGGAGAACATCCACTTCCTGGTGGTCAACTCCGAGGACAAGCCCGAGCGGGACGCCGAGCGGAACACGGCCACCGCGCGCGTCGAGCGCCAGGGCGAGGCGGTGGCGTTCGACCTGCCGCTGCACGGGGAGATGCGGCTGACGTTCAAGAACCGCACGATCACCGCGTCGCGCGAGGGTGAGTTCATCGACCACTGGCAGCGTGTCGAGTAGGTCCGTCTCTCTCCGGGCTGCCGCGCGCGGGGAACCCGTCGCGCGACGGCGGCCCCCGGGCGGCCCCGGGCACGAGCGGGGCTGCCCCCGGGGCGCGGGCGATCCTTCCCCCGCGCCCCTTTCGCGCGCGCGGGCGGGCTGGTATGCTGGATCGGGCGGTCGCGTTTCGCGCCGCCGAGAGGAGTTCGCCATGAAGCCCGTGACGCTGGCCGTTCTTGTTGCCGCTGCCTGTACGCCCGTGATGGCTCAGCCTGCTGCGGATGGGCTGAGCGAGATTGAGCGGGCGCGGGGGTGGGTGTTGCTGACGGGCGCTGAGGGGATGAAGCACTGGCGGGGGTACCGGCAGGAGGGGTTCCCGGGGTCGGGATGGACGCTGAGCGAGGGCGTTCTCACGCACGCGGCGGGGGGGGGCGGCGGCGACATCATGACTCGCGAGCAGTTCGGGGACTTCGACCTGAAGTTGCAGTATCGGGTTGCGCCGCGGGCGAACAGCGGGCTCATCTACCGGGTGGCGGAGCGGGGCGACTACACGTGGCAGACGGGGCCCGAGTTCCAGGTGCTGGACGACCACGGGCACAATCTGGCGGGGAACCACCCGCACTCGGCGGGGGCGTTGTACGACCTGTTCACACCTGCGGAGGGGAAACTGTCGAAGCCGGCGGGGGAGTGGAACGACGCGCGGGTGGTGATCCGCAACGGGGTGATCCAGCACTGGCTGAACGGGGTGAAGGTGGTGGAGGTTCGTGCGTTCGAGGAGGACGGGTCACCCACTGCCGAGTGGGCCGGCGCGATCGAGCGGAGCAAGTTCGCGCCGATGCGGGGGTTCGGGGTGCAGCCGCGCGGGCACATCGCGCTGCAGGATCACGGGGATGAGGTCTCGTTCCGCAACGTTCGCGTCCGCGACCTGGGCGCGCCGATGCCGGGGGAGGTCGCTCTGTTCAACGGTCGGAATCTCGAGGGTTGGACCGTCATTGGCTCCGGCGCGGACAGCGGGACGTGGACGGTGCGCGACGGCGTGCTGATCTGCACCGGCGAGCCGGCCGGGTACATCCGGACGACGGAGTCCTACACGAACTTCGTGCTGCGGGTCGAGTGGCGGTGGGACCCGGAGACTCGGCAGACCGGGAACAGCGGAGTGCTGGTTCGGGTCGTTGGGGAGGACAAGGTCTGGCCGCGCAGTGTTGAGGCCCAGTTGCACGCTGGGAACGCGGGGGACTTCATCTGCATCGGTGGGACCGAGATCGTCGGCGAAGCGTCGCGGACGAGCGGTCGTCGGATCGTGAAGTCCCACGGGGCGGAGCGGCCTGCGGGGGAGTGGAACGAGTACGAGATCATCGTGAACGGGGGCGAGATCACGCTGATCGTGAACGGTGAGACGCTGAACCACGGGACGGGCGCGGAGGTTGTCGGCGGGGCGATCGCGCTGCAATCGGAGGGGACGCCGATCCAGTTCAGGCGGATCAGGCTGGTTCCGCTGGATTGATGGCCTGGGTTCGATGTCGGACGGCGGCAGGCCGCGGTTGTTGAGACGCAGGATTTGTGCGGCGGCGCGTCGTGAGGTCTCGCGTCGGCGCTGGACGATGGATGGGTGGAGCGGGCGTGGCTCCGGGTCTTCGACGGCGAGGAAGTGGAGCAGGCGTGCGGCGGCCGGGCGTGCGTGTGCGAGGATGCGCTGCTCGCGGAGTTCGGCCTCCTCGGTGAGGGCGTCGAAGAGTTGTTGGGTGTGCGGGTGGCGGAGCCAGGCGATGAGCCGCTCCGGGGCGAGGTCGTACATGGTGGCCAGGTCGATGAGGGTATAGCCGCTGGCGAGATAGTTGTGGATGAGGTCGGGGACGTGGATGTGAGGGGGCAGCAGGGGGGGGGAGGGTATCTGCGCCCCTTCGGGGCTTTGGAAACAGGGGG
>DAOMNQ010000122.1:0-4973 GCA_035443945.1 Phycisphaerales bacterium
AGGCCCCGTCGCCTCTTCCCGAACTCGCGGCGCACCCGACGCTCAGCCCTGCACACCGGCGAGCCTCAGCCCGCGCCCTTCGCCCGCCACTCCGACGTCAGCATCCCCGCGAACCCCCAGTTCTCCATCTCCACCTCGTCGATGACGACGTGCGTGTGCTCGGGCTTCTTGCCCAGCACGCGCCCGAGCGTCGATGTGATCTCGGACACGATCTGCGCCTTCTGCTCGCGGGTCACGCCGTCCCTGGTGATCCGCACGTTGACGTAGGGCATCCGGGCCTCCTTGTCGGGTTATCGTCCACGGCGGCGGCCGCGCCGGCCCGCACGCCACGCCCAACGCTACGCTCCGGGCGTGCGCTTCACGTTCCTCGGCACCGGGACCTCCGCCGGCGTCCCCGCCATCGGCTGCTCGTGCGCCGTCTGCACCTCCGCCGACCCGCGCGACCGGCGCCTGCGCACCAGCGCGTGCCTGCGCTGGACCGACCCGGGCGGCCGCCCGCGCACGCTCCTGCTCGACGCCGGCCCGGACCTTCGCCAGCAGGCCCTGCGCGAGCGCCTCGACCGTCTGGACTCGATCCTCATCACGCACAACCACGTGGACCACGTCTTCGGCCTTGACGAGGTGCGCCGGTTCAACGCCGTGATGAACGCACCGATCGACGTCCACGCCGAGCCGCGCGTGCTCGACGACCTGCGCCGCGTCTACCGGCACATCTTCGAGCCGGAGCGCAACGTGCAGCGGTCGTTCGTGGCCTCGCTCATCCCGCACGCCGTCGGCCCCGCCGAGCCGTTCGACCTGCACGGCCTGCGCATCACGCCCCTGCGCCTGCTGCACGGTCGGCTGCCCGTGCTCGGCTACAGGATCGACGCGCTCGCGCCCCTCGGCGCCCCGTTCCTGCCGCTCGCCTGGTGCACCGACGTCTCGGCGATCCCGCCCGAGACCTGGCCCCCGCTGCGCGGCCTGCGGACGCTGGTGCTCGATGCGCTGCGCCACCGCCACCACCCGACGCACTTCACGCTGGGCCAGGCCGTCTCCGTGGCGCACGAACTGGCCGCCGAGCGGACGTATTTCGTCCACATGAGCCACGACCTCGGTCACGCGGACACGAACGCGGACCTGCCGGAGGGCATGGCCCTCGCCCACGACGGACTGACGCTCTGACGAGCCACGACCGTAAGGGAGTGGTTCAATCGCGAGCCGGAGGCTCGAAGTCCGAATCTTCCACCGCCACGTTCGCCTCCATGCGCCCGCACACGCTCTCGATCCGGCCGACCAACGGGATGTCCATCCACACGCGGTGCGGCAGCAGCACGCCGCCCACGTCGCGCCAGTCGTCGAAGCGGTATGTGAGCGGGAACGTCTGCCCCATCGCGCCGAACTGGTGCGTCTCCATCGAGACGGGCAGCCCTGTCTCGGCGTCCACCCGGACCGTTGCCGGCTTCGCGCCGTCGCGCTCAAGGCGCACCGCGATCACGGCGCGCCCGTCCACCTCGCCGCGAGAATCGACGACGACTCGATCGAACGCCTTCCGCCAGTCGCCCGCGAGCGAGAGCGGGCTTTGCATCCGGGCCTGTGCCAGCTGCTCGCCGGTCAGTTCGCGGTCGGGGACCGCGGTCGAATCCGCCAAACCGCGCTCGCGGCCGATGATCGACTCGCTCCGCCCGAATCGGCCGAAGTCCAGTGCCATCCGGAAACGCCCGTCGGCCGCGGCGGTCGTGCTCTCGCGCCCCTCGATCCCGATGTTGACGAACCGTATCGTCCCCTCGACGCGCAGCGTGCGGATCCGCCCCTCAGTGTCGATCGACCCGCCACGCTCCACCAGCGCGATCACCTCGTCCACCGTCGGCAGCCGCTCGCCCTCGCCCGGCCCGCTCAGGCGGGGCAGTTCCGACTGCCGACCGCTCTGGAAGTGCGTCATCGACACGACCCGGCCCGACTCGTCGCGGTTGAACCTGACCTTGATCGAGTCGGTCATGCGCGTGGCACGCACGCCTTCCTCATCCGGCGGATGCAGTTCGAAGACCCCCTGCCGCGGCTCTTCCAGCGCCAGCCGCCCGTTGTGCAGCAGCACGCGGATCGTTACGTTCGCCTGCTCGAAGCGGTACTCCCCCGCGAACTCCTCGGCCTCCGCCTGCGTCATCTCCGGCGGAATCTCGACGCCCTCGCGCGGGGTCTCGAAGATCATGCCGCTCTGGAAGAGCGTCATGCCGACGACCTTGCCGTCGAGTTCTTCAAACCGCACGGCGATCTGGTCGGTGATGGTGAAACTCCGCTTCCCCTCGGCGTCCGGCGGCGCGAGTTCGAAGTTCATCTGCCCGGGCACGTCCACGAACAGTTTGCCGCCCTTGAGCGAGACCGTGAACCGCGCGTCCTTGAACGGCCCGAAGTTCGCGATGTACCGGCCCACGAACCGCTCCGCGCCCTCCTCGGCCTCCGCCGATTCGGAGATGTCGCCGAACAACCCGCGGTAGACGACCTGCCGCGACGACTCCTGCAGCGGACTGCCGAAGAGGTTCATCAGCAGCACGTACCCGGTGTTGCGCGTGGGGATCATCGAGACCTGGGCCGTGAACCCGTCGATCCCGCCCGCGTGCTCCACCACGGGCACGCCCTCCCAGTCGCGCAGCATCCACCCGAGGCCGTAGCCGAGTCCCGGCGACATCTCGCTGTGCTTGTGCCACGTCTCCGCGTGCCGCTCCTCGCTCAGCAGCCGCACGCCGTCGATCTGGCCGCGTCCCAGTTGGAAGAGCACCCATCGGCTCATGTCCAGCGCGCTCGCGTTCACCGAGCCTGCCGGGCCGACCCCGTCCACGCTGCGCATCGGCTGGTGCACGAGTTCGCCCTTCTCAGCGTCCCACGTGTAGCCGACCGCCATCTCCGGGTCGGCCTGCGCCGCGGCGTAGGTCGAGTTCGCCGTCACCATCCCCAGCGGGCCGAAGAGCCGATCGGCGATGAGCGTGTCCCAGTCCGTGCCCGCGGCGTGCGCCGCCGCCTGCCCCGCCACCAGATACCCCACGTTGCAGTAGACGAACTGCTCGCGCAGCGGGTTCAGCGGCTCGGCCCGCGACGCCGCGGCCAGAATCTCCGCGCTCGTCGTGTCCAGCCCGTACCACAGCGGCTCCATCGCTGCCAGCCCCGAACGGTGGCTCAGCAGGTCGCGGATCGTTGCTCTCGCGTTCAGGTCCTCGTCCGCGAAGCGAAATCCAGGCACACGATCGACCGCGAGATCGTCGAAGCCCAGTTTTCCCTCGTCCGCGAGCATCGCCGCCAGCGTTGCCGTCATCGCCTTCGTCGTCGAGCCGACGGCGAACCTCGTTTCCTCCGTGGCCTCGCGCCCGGTCTCAACGTCCGCCACGCCGAACCCGCGCAGCAGCACCACACGCCCGCCCGCGATCACGGCGACGGCCATCCCGGGAACGTGGTGCTCGACGCGCTGCTCCTCCAGACGGTCGGCGATCCACTCCAGCCGCTGCTGCGGCGTCGGCTGCTGGGGCTGCCCGACGGCCGCCGGCCCGGCCGCACAAGCCGTCACGCACGCCGCCAACACCGATCCCCGTCCGACCGCAACGCCTCCCCAGATCATGCCACGCTCCTCGTTGTGCCTGCCCCCCGCAGTTCGTTGGGGATCGGCGGACTCCGCTTTCCCGATCCTTCACCCAACACTAGCGGCTCGCCGGACCGGCCCCGCCGCCGAAGCCTTCACCCCGTCCCGCCCGCGGTCTACCATCCCGCCCTATGGCCAAGACCCGCGAGATCAAGAAGCGCATCAAGGCGGTCGGCAACATCAAGCGGATCACCCGCACGATGCAGATGATCGCCACCGCCAGGTTCAGCGCGTCCCAGAGCCGCGCCCTGGCCGGCAAGCCCTACACGAAGGCCGTCTTCGACATCATCGGCGAACTCGCCCAGTCCGAGGACGCCCGCGCTCACCCCCTCTTCGACGCCGAGCGCTCCGGGCAGGAACTCACGCTGGTTCTGACCAGCGACCGCGGACTCTGCGGCCCGTACAACGGCTCCGTCCTTCGCACCGCCCTCGCCCACCTCCGCGCCGATCCCGCCTCCATGGGCGGGCTTATCGAACTTGTGGGCAGGAAGGGTGTCGCCTTCTTCAAGTTCAACGGCATCCCCGTCGCCAGGCACCACACCGAGTTCGGCGACAAGCCCGAGTTCGAGCAGGTCGCCCGCCTCGCCTCCGACTACGTCTCGCGCTTCCTCGCCGGCGACGTGCGGCGAGTCCGCGTGTACATGCGCTACGTCTCCGCCGGGCGGCAGGCCCCGGAGATCATGCAACTCCTCCCCCTGCGCCCGCCCGAGAGCGCGGCCGAGTCCACCGGCCCGCGCATCAACTACGAGTTCAGCCCGGAAGGCCCCGAACTGCTCGACGCCCTGCTCCCCGCCGCCGTCAACGCCCTGCTCTTCCAGGCGTTCAACGACGCGATCGTCAGCGAGCACGTCGCGCGCATGGTCGCCATGAAGGCCGCGACCGACAACGCCGGCAAGATGGGCAAGGCCCTCACACGCCGCTTCAACCGCGCCAGGCAGGCCCAGATCACGACGGAACTCACCGAGATCATCTCGGGCGCAGCCGCGCTCGAGTGACCGGCCGACCCGCGCTGCTCACTCCCCCGCGCGAACAACCACGCGCACCCCCCCCTCCGGCACGTGATGCCGCGCGAACGCCTCCCGCACGCGCTCCGCCGTCATCGACGCGTACCCCTCCGCCACGCCCGCCACCTGCTCCGCCGTGTGCCCCCGGTACGTCATCTGTGCCAGCCGCGCCGACCACGCCCACGGGTCCGCCAACTGCCGCTCGATCACGCCGAGCAGCCGCCCCCGCCCCTCCTCCAACTCCGGCCCCGTCGGCCCCGACCGCGCGAACGACACCAACTCCTGCTCGATCCGCTCAAGCACGCGCCCCTCCGCGCCCGCCGCGCACGACGCCGCAACCCACACCAGCCCGAACCCCGGATGCT
>DAOMNQ010000123.1:0-2430 GCA_035443945.1 Phycisphaerales bacterium
GCGAGGAGGCCGGCGGGCGTGCCGTCGGCGAGGGGGCGCGGCGCGCCGGTCATCGCGGCGAGGTGCAGGTAGGCGGCCTCGACGTAGCCGGGCAGGTAGGAGTAGACGTTGTGCTGGAGCGGGCGGATCGAGCCGAGCGCGAGCCACTCCTGCGGCAACTGGAGGTGGTAACTCAGCACGTCGTAGCCGCCGAACTCGGAGTCCCACAGCCAGCCGGGCGGTGAGCAGGCGGCGACGGCGAGCACGGCGGCGGCAGGGGCGGCGAGCCAGGCCCCGCCGCGCGTCTGCGCCGAGTCACGCCTGCCTGCCCGTGCGGCGCGCGCCCATTGCTCGCAGGCGACGGCGGCCCCAGCGATGCACACGCCCAGGCCGAGGGCGATGCCCGTCGCGCCGTGGAGCAGCCCCGCGACGCCGAGCAGGTGGCTGACGGACAGCATGATGGCGAGGCCCGCGCCGAACTGCAGGGGAGCGGCAAAGGTGGCGGCTCGCCACGCTCGCGAGGCGAGGCGTCCCAGTCCGTGCGCGCCGAGGAGGTACAGCACGGCGGGCCAGGCGGAGCCTGCCTTGAAGATGACGGAGCCGAGCGCGCCGGCAGACCCGCCGGGGGATCCGATCGATGCGACGGCGGCGAGGAGCATGACGCCGCCGGCCGCGCCGAGCGCGAGGGTCCATGCCCGTGCGCCGGTGGGCGAGCGCGTGGTGCCGGTGGCGTCCATGCGCCGCGAGTGTACGGTGGGGCGGGCTGATCGTCCCGCGGCCCGCCGGCGAGGGGCGACGCCCTACGATGACGGCATGGAACTGCGTCCGGCGTCGAGCCTGCACGGCGACGAACTGAGCATCGTTGAGCCGCTCTGCGCGGTGTTCCGGCGCAAGTTGAAGTCTGAGGGTCTGAAGTACACTCCCGAGCGGGCGCAGGTGCTGGACACGATCATCCGGTTCGACGGGCTGTTCGAGGCGGAGCGGCTGCTGGACGAGGTCCGGCGGAGCGGGTTCCGGGTGTCGAAGGCGACGGTGTACCGGACGCTGAAACTGCTCCAGGAGGCCGGGATCATCCAGCGTGTGCTCTCCGGGGACGACCAGGCGCACTACCAGATGGTGTACGGCTCGCGGCCGAACGACCTGCTGGTGCGTGTGGACACGGGAGAGGTGCTCCAAATTGACGTGCCGGAACTGATCGCGATCCGGGACCGGGTCTGCCGCCAGCACGGGCTGGAGCCGCGCGGGCACAGGCTGCACGTCTACGCCGCGCCGAAAGGGTGAGAGGCGCCCGGGCGACGGCTCCCCCGGGGGTGGGTTATGCGATGGACTTGGGGGGCACGAGGGACTCCGGTCCGAGCGTCTGGATCGTGAGCCGGCCGAGCGATCGGCGCGACAGGTAGCCGTTGACGCCGTCGAGGGTGAGGCGGTCGATCTCGGCGGCCATCTCGGCCAGGCTCCGCGCGCGCCCGAGTTTGTGGTAGTCGGTCGCCAGCGCGCCGGCCCGGGCAGCGGTGGACTCTCCGGAGAAGATGAGCCGGGACTTCATGCCGACGATGGCGCGGTCGAACTCTTCACGGGTGATGCGCCCCTCCGGCGTGTTGATGCGGCGCAACTCGGCGAGCAGGACTTCGAGCGACTGCTGGGCACGGTCGGGCATGGTGCCGACGTAGGCGGAGACGATGCCGTGGTCGCGGGCGGGGGTGTAGCCCGCGCTGACGGAGTAGCACAGTCCCCGCTTCTCGCGGACCTCGGTGAAGAGGCGCGAGGACATCCCTGCGGAGAGGATGGCGTTCACGACCCGCTCCGCCATCGAGTTCGCATCGCGTTCCGGCGGGGCGTCGTGGACGACGATCACCTGCACCTGCGCGCTCTCGTCCGGCTCGTGGGCATAGCCGCGCGGGGGTGGCGTGCCGAGGACCGGCTCAGGCGTTGTGCCGGTCCAGCCGGCCAGAAGTGCGTCCAGTGTGCGTGCCGCGCCGTCGGCGTCCACAGCGCCCGCAAGCGCGAGGATGGAGCGTCCGGGGCGAGCCAGCGCGCTCCACGACTCGGTGATGTCCTGGATGGTGCACGCCGTCAGCCCTTCCTCCGTGCCGAGGCCCGATCGGTTGATGGGCACCGGGAGGTGCCGCGCCTTGGCCAGGATCGACGCACGCTCGCCCGGGTCGTCGCGAAGGCTGTCGAGCGACTGGAGGGCGAGGTCGCGGACGGGGTCGAGCGCGGCGGCTTCGAAGCGCGGGCGCCGGACCATGTCCACGATCAGCGGCAGGGCATCGGCGAGGCGATCGCCCAGCAGCGTGGCCGAAATGGTCTGGTAGTAGGTGCCGACTGAGGTCGATCGGTTGACGCCGAGTCGGTCGAATGCGTCGGCCTGCTCGCGTGATCCGAGGCCCCCCGCGCCCCGCAGGAGCAACTCCGAGACCAGCGTCGAGCGCCCTTCGATCCGGGCCGGAT
>DAOMNQ010000123.1:2440-4941 GCA_035443945.1 Phycisphaerales bacterium
CGAAGATGAAGGCGAGGCCGATGCTGGGTCCCACGAGCCACGCCAGCGCGGCCGACCGCACGCCGGGGATGGTCTCGACGATCAGCGGCATGCCGCAGGCGAGCGTCCGTGTGGTGATGGTTGCCGTCATCGTCGGTACCTCTTTCTACTCGCACAGGCCGGCACGGATAGGACGGCGCGGCGGGGGCAGTCTAGCGGAACGGGCATCGCACGGGTCCGATAGGCCGCCCGTGAACGCCGTTCTGACGCGATCTTGCCGCGAACCTGCGCCGTACTGCGGCGATCCTGCCGCGATCCGTCGTGTCTTGGCGACGGAGCGATGGTGAACGGCAGGCCGCGTGAGCGCACGCGCGCGGCGCGCGATCGAGCGTCGCGGCGAGCGTTCGATCGTGTGCTCATGGTTCGCGGACGACGCTTCGACGACAGTTGGCGGATCGCTCGACGAAACACCGACGAGTGGCACAAAGCGAGCCTCGGCGCGAGTTGTCCACGGGTGCGCGCGAAAATTTTCGCGGCCCATCGGATCGACCGTTCGACCCGTGCGATGGTCGTTGCGCGTGCATGTCGCGCGCGCGATCAATGTGCGGGAATCGTCGAGAAAACATGCAGAAAATCGCATGTCGCGCCATGCGCCTCAGCGCGATCGGTCGGGCGCATCGGGGTGCGGTGCGGAGGCTGTTGGTCGCATCAATCTGTGGAAAGTTGCGTCGGAGGACTTGCAAAGCGCTTGACAGGCCGTCACACTACCGCGACCCGGCGTGGATGCGTGTGTGGTGCGCGCTCCGTGGTGGAATGGCTGGGCCGCGACTCAAGCACGCCGGGTGAGCGGCCCGATACAAGGACGAACGTCGATCAGGAGTGTGTGGCGCTTCGAACGAGACAGAAGCAACTCCAGGATTCGACCCGTACCGAGGAGGCCCACATGGCCAAGAAGAAAGCTGCACGGAAGAAAGCGACCCGGAAGAAGGCGACCCGCCGCAAGGCCGGGAAGAAGAAGGCCGCCAAGAAGGGCGGCCGCAAGAAGGCCTCGAAGAAGAAGGCCGCCAAGAAGGGCGGACGCCGCAAGAAGGCCCGCCGCAAGAAGGCCGCCGCTGCCGCGATGTGATCCCCCGGGGCTCGCGTCGTTCGGGCCCCCCGAGGATCGAACTCTCTCAGCCGGGTGAGCGTTCGCCCGGCCCGTACGGAGCGCCACCAATCGCCGCGGGGCCGGGTTCGCCCGGTCCCGCGTGCTTTTTTGCCCCCGACAGGCCCGCTGGCACTGGCCGCGCACCTGGCGGACAATCCTGCTCCATGCACGACCTTGGCCCCACGCCGACCGACGCCCTCGCCTCCCTCCGGTCGTTCACCGCGGGTGTGCTCGTCTACGGCGACCGCGCGCTGGGTGTCCGCTTCGTGATCGACCCGCGCTCCGGCCGGCTGCTCTTACCGCTGCCCGCCGACGCGCTCGAAGCCCACGACCACGTGCTGCACCTGCCCGACGAGCGTGCCCCGTCGCTCGAAGCGCTGCTCTCTCTGTCGGAGGCGGGCGAGCGCGACGCCGGGCTGATCGAACGCTGGCGGGCGTACCACGGCGAGCCTTCACACGCGTGCTGGCGGCTGGCGGCGGTCGAGAGCGCTCGGATGGCGGGCATGGTGTACGACTCGCCCGTCTTCAGCGTGTCCAATCCGCTCGCGGCCGACCAGCCCCGACTCTGCCGAACCCTCAACGCCGATCCCGCCCGACTGGCCGACATCTGCGCCGCCTCAACGCACACACGGCCGGAACACCCGGTCGCGCTGGGCATCGACCCCGACGGCCTCGACGCCCGCGCCCGCTTCGGCGTCAGCCGCGTGGCGTTCCTTCGGCGCGCGGGCAACGCGGAGGACGCCCTCGCCTTGCTCGATGAACTCGCACGCAGGGGGGCACAATGACGAATCTCCGCGAAGCCCACGCCCACCTCGTCGCGCACGGCCGCGCGGCCTCGATGGCGCAACTCGCCGGGGCGCGGTCGGCCTCGGATGTGCTCGAACGCCTCCGTGCCGCGGGCGACTCGCTCCCGCCGGGGGCGTGGGTGCTCGGGACGGGCGCACGCCCCGAATCGTGGCCTGAGCGCGGCTGGCCGACACTCTCTGAACTCGACGCGGCCGTCCCGGATCGACCCGTCCTCGCGTGGTGCTTCGACTACCACGCCGTCATGGTGAACTCGCCCGCGCTCCGGGCGGTGGGGATCGACGGGGCGACGCCCGACCCGTCCGGCGGCCTGATCGTCCGCGATGCGGCCGGGCGTCCGACGGGCGAACTGCTTGAGACTGCCGCGCTGCTGGCGTGGTCGGCTGTGCCCGAGCCGGCGCCGGCCGAGAGCCGGGCGTGTCTTGAGCGTGCCCTCGCCGACCTCGCCGCGCTCGGGTTTGTCGAGGTTCACGACCTGAAGTCGCAGCCGTGGCTGGGGCCGATGCTCGCCGAACTCGACCGAGAGGGGCGCCTACCGCTTCGGGTGCATCTGTACCCGCTGGTGGACGAC
>DAOMNQ010000124.1:0-4894 GCA_035443945.1 Phycisphaerales bacterium
CATGCTCCGCACGCCGGACCAACTCCGCGAGCTTCTTCTCGGCCACACGCTTGTCGGTCGTCTCGAGGCAAAGCCGCACGCGCGGTCCGGTGTCCCCATCGAGCCGATAGCAGCCCCACCACGAACGGACCTTCTTCGTGTGACCCTTCCGTGTCCAGCTTGGTTTGTATACGAACTGAATCACAGCGATCGCCTCCGCTTCAAGCGCTCGACGTACGCCTTCACTTCTTCGGCAAGCACACGCGAACTGCCACCCAGTCGCACCGGCTTTGGAGCGTCACCCGCGGCCGCCAGACGGTAGTACGTTCGACACGCCACGCCGAGGTACGCGGCCGCTTCCTTCACCGTCCACAATGCTCCCTCTGAACCCAACACCGTTCTCGGCTCTGCCGACTGCTTCACCATGGCCGGTCCTCCGGTCGGATGTAGTCGAGCGTCTTGCGAATCGCGCTCCGGCCTGTGAAATCGAGCGAGAACACGAGATCGCAAGGCGGCGCGTCCGGGTAGCGGGGGTCTTCCGGTTCGTCTCCGAACCACACGACACCCGGCGCACCGCGCCGTGGGTGTCCACCGTCTCGCGGATCACCTGCGAGCGCAGGCCGCACTGCGCCAAGCGGTCTCGCAGGGAGCGATACCGACGCTCCGGCCCTTCGCCCTCGACGCACCGGCCCTCGTCCTCCCCGCTGTGCATGCAGGCACCAACCGCCCGCAGCGCCCCCACCGAACGCGACGCGCCGAACTTCCGTACCCGGACCTCCCGCTCCGCGTCCAGCATCCACGCCGCCACGTCGCCCGCTTTCGTCACGTACGACGTGCAGTACGCCACCACCGCACGCGGCCCCTGCCCCGCCAGCTTGTTCCGGTCGATCTCGACGATGCCCAGGTCCCAGCGGCCCGGCCGCTTCGTCGGCTCGCCCGTCTCGCGGTTGTGCGACGGCCCCCATAGCGACCACACCCGGCGTCGCAGCTCCGCCAGTCCTTCCCGCGTCGCGGCGCTCGGCACGTCCACCAGCACGTGCCAGTGCGGGTACCCGTCGCTCTGCGGCTCGAGGAACCACACCCACCGCTCGGCTCCGATCGCCTCCATCAGTTTGCGTATCTTCTCACGCTTCGTCACGAACTCCCACGCCGCCGCCGCGTCGCCGTCGCCCACCCACCGGCCCAGCGTCAGCGTCATCGGGATGCACGTCGTCCACGTCTCGACCTCCGACAGCAGACGGTCACGCAACGCACGCCCCAGCTTCGGCCCGCACCGGTCGCACCACCACGAGCGGCACCCGCACCCCACCACGAGATACGACACACGCTCCATCGACTTGTTGCCGTCCTGATCGAGACTGGGAACGCCCGGGCCGCGGGCGCGGCTCACGCCCTGCGCCCGCGTCCCGGTCGCGTGCCCGTGCGCGCTGGTGCAGCACCGTTCACGACCTTTCATGTGCCCCCCCCCTCCCGCGGCGGGGACGCACGCCCGCACCGAGAACACCGCCACGAGCGCGGCGAAGGGTCGCGCACGCACGGGCAGCACCCGAGCTCCAACTCCAACCGCTCGCAGATGCGCAACGCCAGGTACGACGCCACCGTCACGCCCTCGCCCGTCAGGCACCCAGCGATCGGACGCGGGTCGGCAACCAGACGACCGAGCAGATCGTGCAACGCGAACGCGTTCGACGCAGCAGCGAGACCCCCGTCCGCATGAGCAGCGGCCGCCGCCGTTGCAGTCGGATCGTCTGGGCGGGCGGGGGGCGTGTCGGCATCCCTGCCGGCAGGAATTGTACACGCGGGGCGGGGATCGACGCCCGGGACTGGCGGAGGCATAGGAGCATCGGACACCCCTGCCCCGAGGCCTGCCGACAGGGATGCCGCCACTTCTTGCAGCGAGCCACGCCCGTGATCGTCGGTGGTGCGGCCGCCGCTCATGCTCCACCCCCGGACAACCACGCCAAGGCACGGCAAACAACGGGCGAAGTGCACGGGGCGACGAAGGCAGGTACAAGCCCTGCTACAAGCACCCCCGCTGCTGGTGCGGTATCGCCATTTTTCCGGGGGTTCGACCCTCCGGCATTCGAGTCCCGAGGCCGCGCCTAGGGTTGATACCCGCGGGCCGCACGGCTCGCAGGCTGCCCGACGCGGAGGACGCTCGCGGGCGGCCCACCACCGACACCGCGCACCCACGCCCGGAAAGGAATGCACACGATGTCTGATACTCCCGAGAGCGGCCAGCAGCGCCAGATTCAACTGCGCATCGACGAGTCCAAGATGCACAGCACCTACGCCAACACCATCCGCACCTCCACCACCCAGGACGAGGTCATCCTCGACTTCGGCGTGAACCTGCCCGTGCAAGGTCCGGACGGCCAGACCGCCCTGCTCTTCGCCGTCGGAAGCCGCGTCATCATGAACTGGGCCGGGGCCAAGCGGCTCGCCATTAGCCTCGGGCAGGTCATCCGGCAGTACGAGGAGCGGCACGGGGAAATCCCCCTCCAACGGCCCGGGCAGCAGCAGGGCGGGCCTCGACTGGCGGACTGATCGGACTCAGAGGAATCTCGACGATGAATCCCCATGCCCCACGAGGCCATCGTGGGGCATTTTGGCGCGCCGTCATTGCTTCGGCGGCCGCGTCTCCGGTAGGCTGGGGGCTAGCCTTTGCACAAGGAGCGTGACGCATGAGCACAAGGCTTGGGATCGTGTGTCTGGCCGCCGGCGCGTGCTGCGGGCTGGCCCTTCTCGGGTGTTCCGGCGGCGCGGCGACGCGCAGCGCACAGGGCGCGCACGGCGTTGCCGCGACGGCGGGGCCGGAGTCGCAGGATCAGTGGGACTACCGGCGCATCCGGTTCGCCGAGGCGATGCGCGGGCTGCGCATCCAGGACGGGCTGGTCCGGGTGGACGAGCAGGCCGCGGCGGACATCATGCGGGGTCTGGCCGTCGCGGATTCGCCCGCCGCGGTCGCGCGTGGGCACGCGCTCATGGGCGAGAACGACTTCACGGGCGCGGCGGGGGAGTACCGGCTGGCGATCCTCGCCGACCGCGACAACGCCCGGGCGTACGAGGGGCTTGGCGATGCGCTGCTCGGGAAGCGCAAGGACGGCGATGCGCTGGCGGCGTACCGCACGGCCGCGATGCTCGACCCGGCCGACGCCGACCTGCGGCTGAAGTACGCGGAGACGATCAACCGGTCGGGCGACCTGAGCGGCTGGGCGGCGGAACTGGAACGGATCGTCGCGTTCGCGCCGGAGCACGGCGAGGCGCACGCGCGGCTGGCCGTCGCGCGGTACTACCTCGGCGACCACGACGGCGCGCGGGCGCACGCCGCGCTGGCCGAGCGGTTCGGCGGCGCGGTTCCCCCTCAACTCAAGGCGATGATCGGCGAGTGACACCCGTCGCCGCGCACACGCGCGGCGTTGCACGCAGGAGATGGCGATGATGCGCACCAGCACGAAGTTCGGCGCGGCGGCGGCGGTTCTGGCGGGGGCGGTTCTGGCGGGGGCGGCGGCGGCCCAGCCGGTGGTCGGGCCGCAGAAGCGAGTGGACCCGAACAACACGACGAACGCGGCCGTCAACGAGACGACCTTGGCGGTGACGGACTCGAACCCGAACCACATCGTCGGCGGGTGGAACGACTACCGGAGCAACATCAAGTCGTTCTTCACGCTGTCGCTCAACGGCGGAGCGACGTGGAACGACTTCGCGATCCGCCCGCCCGCGGCGCACCAGTCCACGGTCGAGGGCGACCCGATGACCGCGCTCGACCACCGCGACGGCACGCTGTACGCGGGCGCGATGTCGTTCGCGAGCAACGGCGGCATCTACGTCGCGCGCAAGGATCCCGGCTCCAACACCTTCAACGCCTCGGTCATGGCCCGGATCTCGGGGAGCGTGGACAAGGGGTGGATGTGCGTCGGCCCGGACCCCGCCGACCTGAACAACCCCAACAAGTCCATTCTCTACGTCGCGTACAACCAGGGCCTCATCCGCTCGTC
Organism: Phycisphaerales bacterium; assembly: GCA_035443945.1. GTDB lineage: Bacteria > Planctomycetota > Phycisphaerae > Phycisphaerales > UBA1924 > CAADGN01. Next base: position 3,978 of record DAOMNQ010000124.1, read on the forward strand.
GGACAAGGGCCAGACGTGGACCACGCCGCTCGCCATCGCCGGCGGGTCGATCGGCTTCCTGCCGCGCGTCGGCCCGAGCGGGACGCTCTACATCCTGTACTGGGACTTCAGCAACGGCATCTGGATCCGCACGAGCACGAACGGCGGGGTGAGCCTGACCCCGGCGGTGCGCGTCGCCACGCGGCTGGACGTGTGGGGCATCGACGGCTCCCGTTTCCCGGGGCAGTTCCGCGTGCCGCCGCTGGCGTACATCGCGGTCGATCCGATCGATGAGACGCTGTACGTCGTCTACTTCGACACCACGCAGGTCTCGGGCGGCAACCGCGACGTGGACCTCTACTTCACCAGGAGCACGAACAAGGGCGCGAACTGGAGCACGCCCAAGGTCATCAACGGCGCGGCGGGCAACGCCAAGGCCGACTCGTTCTTCCCCTGGCTCGAAGTCGATCGCACCGGGCGCATCGGCCTGCACTTCTACGACACCCGGCACGTGGACCAGAACGACAACACCACCTACGCCTGGATCGACGCGTACTACTCCTACTCCGAGGACAAGGGCGCGACGTGGAAGGAAGTCAGGCTGACGCCCGCCAGTTGGAGCAGCCAGTTCGACGGCATCGGCGGCGGGTTCATCGGCGACTATCTCGGGATGGGGCAGGCCCACGGCGCGGCGGGGTCGTACTTCTGGCCGCTCTACCTCTCGGGTCAGGGCAACCAGCCGCACATGTACACGCACAAGATCTACCACCCCTGCCCGGGCGACTTCAACGCCGACGAGGCGATCAACACCCTGGACGTGCTGGACTTCCTGAACGCTTGGAACGCGAACGACCCAAAGGGCGACTTCAACGGCGACGGCACGTGGAACACGCTGGACGTTCTGGCGTTCCTGAACGCCTACAACGCGCCGTGCCCGT
>DAOMNQ010000125.1:0-4591 GCA_035443945.1 Phycisphaerales bacterium
CCGGGCGGCGCGGCGGGCGTCGTCGAGCGCGGCCTCCCAGGCCGCGTCGTCACGGCATAGATGCAGGCCGACGCTCGACCCCTCGTGCACGGGCTTGACGACGACGGGCAGGCCGAGCGGGCAGACCGCGTCTCGGACGTTGAGCGCAACGGCTTCGGGCGTCGGAATGCCGAGGCGACCGGCGATGAGTTTGGTCGCCAGTTTGTCCATCGCCAGCCGCGAAGCACGTGGGCCGCAGCCGATGTACGGACGACCGTCGGCGTCCAGGAGGTCCTGGAGCGGGCCGCCCTCGCCCCACGCCCCGTGGAGAACGGGGAAAGTCACATCCCCCGGCAGGGCACGCAGGTCGGCGAGAGTCGGACGGTCGATCGTCTCGTGGTGAACCGTGCAGCCCGCGTCACGGAGAGCCTGCGCGACGCTGCGTGCGCTGTCGAGGCTGACGGCGCGCTCGGCGTCCGGACCGCCGCCCAGAACAAGGACGTTGGGCAGGCTCATGCCTCGCCCCTCCGCCAGACGACGACCTCGCGTTCGAGCCGGACGCCGAAGGTCTCGAACACGCGGCGTGCAACCACGTCCATCAGTGCGATCACATCGCGAGCACGGCCGTCGCGCTCGGGCACGAGGAAGTTGGCGTGCAGGTCGCTGACGCGGGCGGAGCCGACGGCCTCCCCCTTGCAACCGGTGCGCTCGATGAGCAGGCCGGCCGAGACGCGCTCGCCGGGCGAGCCGATGCCTTCGAGAGCGCGGTCGAGCGTCGGGTTCTTGAAGCAGCAACCGGCGGATTGGGCGGCAAGCGGCTGCGTGCGTTTCTTGTACTCCATGACCTCGAGATGGCGAGCACGCAGCGCCTTCGTCTCGGCAGGGTGGAGCGCAAAGTCGCAGGCTGTGAGCAGCAGGCCATCCAGGCCGGAGCGGCGGTAACCAAAGCCGATGTCGGACCGTTCGAGCGTGACATCCCGTCCTTCGCGGTCGATGGCGTGCACGCGGACAACGGCGTCCGCGATCTGGCCGAACGCGCCGCCGGCGTTCATCACGAGCGCTCCGCCGACCGTCGCGGGACTGCCGTCGAGGCCCTCAAGCCCCGCGAGGCCGAGACGGACGGTCTCGTTGATGAGTTTCGGCAGGTTTGATCCCGCCCCCGCCCGGACGATGACGGCCTCCCCTGAGCGATCGCCGATCCGCTCGACGGCGCGGAACGCCGGGGCGTCGAGCACGACGACGAGTTCGGCCACGCCGTCGTCGTCCACGAGCAGGTTCGCGCCATCGCCGAGGACGCGCAAGGCCGGGTCCAGGGCGAGGCAGGCGCGGAGGTCGTCGGTCGTGCGCGGTCGGGCGAGTCGATCGGCGCGGCCGCCGACGCCGAACCACGTCGGGATCGGCGCGTCGCGTTCGATCGGGATGCTCGCCAAGACAGCCACGACCGACTCCTCAAGATTCACCACAGAGGCACAGAGGACACGGAGGGGAGAATGTGGTGAAATCGCCGACCACGTGAGAGCCGAGGGCCGTTGTCCCAATCGTCAGCGCACTTGCCCACTTCACGTTTCAGTTTCTCTCTCTCTATGCTCTCTGTGCCTCTGTGGTGAAACACTCGTACCAACCGTTTCCAACCCCAGGTACCCGTGCGCCACCTGCCAGACCGGGCCTGCTCCCATGACCACGAGCGTGTCGCCGGCACGGCAGAGATTCTCGAGTTGCTCGACGATCGCCTCGAAGGGGTACAGGTGCATTGCCCGCACGCCGCGCTTGCGGAGGCGATCCACCAGGTCCGCCGACGACACCTTCTGCTTCTCGATCTCGCTGTCGCGGACGAAGTAGATGTGCGGCACGATGACAGCATCGGCCTGCTCGAAGGCCGCCGCGAACTCATCGAGCAGGAACCGCGTCCGCGAGTGCTGGTGGGGCTGAAAGACGCAGACGAGGCGGCCGCCCCGATCCTGCGGACGCTCGAAGTCACGCAACGCGCGCAGCGTCGCGTCGATCTCGGTCGGGTGGTGCCCGTAGTCGTCGTACACGCGGACCGTGCCGCCGGGCACCGCCCGCTCCCCGAGCAACTGCGTGCGCCGGTCCACGCCGCGGAAGGCGGCGAGCGACTCGGCGACCCGCCCCGCGTTCGCCCCGAGCGAGACGGCGAGGGCGCACGCCGTCGCGGCGTTCATGGCGTTGTGCGCGCCCGGCAACGATGCGCGCCACGAGGCGACCTCCGCCCCGCGCCGCGTCAGCGTCACCTGCCGCGTCGGCGTGTCCAGCCAGACGACCCAGTCCGCGGCCGGGCTGAAGCCGATCGTCTCGACGCGGCACTTCAGGCCCGCGGCGACCTGCCGGCGGTGCGCACCCTCATCGGCGACCAGAAGCAGGCCACCCTGATCGGCGGGCGGGAGCAGCCGGGCAAACTCCGCGAACGCCTGTACGACGGCGTCCAGCGACCCGTAAACGTCAAGATGGTCCGCCTCGACGGAACTGATCGAGCCGACGCTCGGGCGTAGGTGGTGGAAGGAGCGGTTGAACTCGCACGCCTCGGCGAGCAGCAGTCCTGGGCTGCCTGCGAGCAGCCCGAGCGGGATGGTCTCCGCCCCGAGCCTGAAGCCGACCGGTCGGCCGGGCGGGGCGAGGGAGCCGCGGGCGAGTTGGGAGCAGGTTGCCCCGACGATGACCGTGGGGTCAAGGCCCGCGTCCGTGAGGGCCGCGCCGAGCATGGCGGTCGTGGTGCTCTTGCCGTGGGTGCCGGCCAGGGCGACGCCTGTCCGGCCGGCCATGCACCGGCCCAGGGCCTCGGCGTAGGTGATGACCTCGACGCCGCGACGCTGGGCTTCCAGCAGTTCGGCGTGCTCGGGCCGGATGGCGGCCGAAGCGATGACCAGATCGCACGGATCAGGGACTCGGCCCACGGCCTGCTCGAATGCGACCGGCACGCCCTCGGCGACGAGCGCAGCGGTCGAGTCGCTAGGCGAGGAGTCGGAACCGGCGACGATCGCACCGCGCGAGCAGAGCATCCGGGCAAGCCCCGACATGCCGCACCCGCCGATGCCGACCATGTAGACGTGCCTGCCCGCGAGCGCGAACGGCGCGGTCGGAGCAGCCTGCGCGGGTGTGGTCTGCCGCATGGCAGAGGGTATCGGTCCCGGGCGCGCGGCGGCGTGAACGGCGCGCGGGAATGGCATGCCGGCGCGGCGGTCGGCGCGGGGTGAGGACTGCATCGGACTATGCTCGCGTGCGATGAACGGACCCCGCCCGGAACTCCCCTACCGCCTCGCCTGCCTCTGCGACATCCGCGACGATGCGGGGCGGGTACTGCTCCTTCATCGTGCCAAGCCGCCGAACGAGGGCCTGTGCTCGCCGATCGGGGGCAAACTGGACATGGCGTCGGGCGAGTCGCCGGCCGAGTGCGCCCGGCGCGAGATCGCCGAGGAGGCGGGGGTCGAGGTGCCTCTGGACAGGCTGCGCCTTGTCGGTCTCATCAGCGAGGCCGGGTACGAGGGGAACGGGCACTGGCTGCTCTTCTACTTCCGCGTGCTCGGGGCGATCCCGGTGCGGACGGGGCGGATGAACGAGGGGATGCTGGAGTGGCACGACCCGGCGTTGCTGGATGGGCTGCCCCTGCCCGAGACGGATCGTCGGATCATCTGGCCGCTGGTGGAGCGGATCGAGCCGGCGAGTCCGGGCGGGGAGCCGGGGTTCTTCTCCGTCCACATCGACTGCACGGGGCCTGAAATGACGTGGCGCGTCGAGCAGGTGATCCCGGGGGCGCGGTGAAACCGGGGGGGCGGCGGGCGTTCGTATACTTGTTCGTGATGAGTTCAGGCGATCGGTTGGGTTGGCCCCGCAGCAGGACGCTGGACGCCCTGCGTCGCCTTGTCGGCATCGTCTGCGTCGGCGTGCTGCTGGCGTCGTCGTTCGCGGGGTGGACCCAGCCGGACCAGCCCGCGACCGTGCCCGCCGGGCGGCAGGCGGACAACGTCGCCATCATCACCATCGACAGCGACATCAACTCGGTGACGGCGTTCAGTTTCACGCGGCGCCTGCGCTTGGCCGAACAGGGCGGCGCGGACGCGATCGTGGTCGAGTTGAACACGCCCGGCGGCGAGGTCGGGGCCGTGCTCGAAATCTGCGACGCGATCCGCGGCTCGAACGTGCCCAACATCGTGGCGTGGATTCACCCGAACGCGTACTCGGGCGGGGCGATCATCGCGCTGGCGTGCCGACAAATCCTCGTCTCCGACCCGGCGACGATGGGCGATGCGCTGCCGGTGGCGGCGTCGTTCGGCTTTCTGAACGCGCTGCCCGAGGCGGAGCGGCAGAAGGTGCTCGCGCCGCTGATCGCTGAGGTTGTTAACCTCGCTCGCCTGCGCGGGTGGGACGAGTTCCTCGTGCAGGCGATTGTCAGCCGGCACATCGAGTTGTGGTGGGTGCGCGACCGGCAGACGGGCGAGCGGATGGCGATCAACGAAGCCGAGTACCGGCGGCTGTTCGAGGGCGAGCCGGCCGGCACCATGACGATGCCGGCGGTCGATTTCTCCGCGGGGCCGGACGATCCACGCCTGCTCGAACATCTTCTGACGCTCGGCTTCAAGAACCCGCGCGCGGTTGCGGC
>DAOMNQ010000126.1:0-4555 GCA_035443945.1 Phycisphaerales bacterium
CCGGTCAGGCCGCAGTCGCCGTGCGGGCCGCCGATCTCGAAACTGCCGGTGGGGTTGACGTGGACGGTGATGCCGGGGTTCCACCACTCGCCGAGGACGGGCTTGAGGACGTGCTCGACGATCTCGCGCTTCAGGGCGTCCTGCCGCTCGGTCCAGGTCCGGTCGTGCTGCGTCGAGAGCACGATGGTGTCCACGCGGACGGGCGTGGCGCCCTCGTACTCGATGGTCACCTGGCTCTTGGCGTCCGGGCGCAGGCCGGGGATGATCCCCTCGCGCCGGACGTGCGCCTGCTGCTCCACCATGCGATGCGCGAGGTGAATCGGCAGGGGCATCAGCGTCGGCGTCTCGCGGCAGGCGAAGCCGAACATCATCCCCTGGTCGCCCGCGCCGCCGCGATCGACGCCCTGGGCGATCTCGGAAGCCTGCTTTTTGATGGAGACGAGCACCGCGCAGGACTCGAAGTCAAACGCGAGCCGGGCGTCGGTGTACCCGATCTCGCGGATCGTCTCGCGGACGACGTCCGGCATCTCGACGTACGCCTTGGTCGTGATCTCGCCCGCGATGATGACCATGCCGGTGGAGACCATCGTCTCGACGGCGACGCGCGAGTGCGGGTCCTGTTCGAGCAGCGCGTCGAGAACCGCGTCCGAGACCTGGTCGGCGACCTTGTCGGGGTGCCCCATCGAGACGGACTCTGACGTGAAGAGGTACGGGTTTGCCATGCGTGGTGCCGCCTGAGGGTGCGTGGTTCGACCGGTTCTCCGGCCGCTCGTCGGCCACGCTCCGGTCGCGGCGAGTCTACGGCGATCGGCGCACGGGCGGCAACCGCGGGGGTGCGTCGGGGCCGGTATCCTCTTGCCCGATGCCGAAACGACGCCACGAACGCCGAGGATCCGCCGTGCCCCGCGGCGGGGGCGCGACCTACGCCTCCTCCGGGATCGACCTCGAACGCTACGACGAGTTCGTCGGCGGGCTGGACGCGCTCATGCGTCGCACCCACGGGCCGCGGGTCATCTCGAACCCCGGCGGCTTTGCGGGCCTCTTCCGGCTCGACTACAACGAGCGGCTCTTCAAGCGAAACTACCGCGATCCGGTCCTCGTCGCCTGCTGCGACGGCGTGGGCACCAAGATCAAACTCGCCCAGCGCCTCGGCGTGCTGGACACCATCGGCATCGACCTCGTGGCCATGAACGTCAACGACCTGATCGTCGAGGGGGCCGAGCCGCTCTTCTTCCTCGACTGCCTCTCCGTGCCGCACGTGGACAAGGACGCCATGAGCCGCGTCATGCACGGCGTCGCCGAAGGGTGCCGAATCGCCGGCTGCGCCCTGCTCGGAGGCGAGACGGCCGAAATGGGTGACCTCTACAAGCCGGGCGACTTCGACCTCGTCGGGTTCGCCGTCGGCGTCGTCGAACTCTCGCGGGCCATCAGCCGCCGAAGCCCCGAGCCGGGCGACGTCGTCCTCGGCCTCGCCTCCAGCGGCGTCCACTCCAACGGCTACACCCTCGTCCGCAAGATTGTCGACGACCGCAAACTCGACCTCGCCCGCACCTACCCCGGCCTGGACGCACCGCTCGGCCAGACGCTGCTGACGCCCACGCGCATCTACGCTCAATCGATCGTCCGCCTCGAACGTTCGTACCGCGTGAAGAAGGTCGTCACCGGCATGGCCCACGTCACCGGCGGCGGGCTTGCAGGGAATCTGGAGCGCGCCCTGCGCCCGGGTGTCGACGCCGTCATCGACCACGGCGCATGGCCAGTGCCTCCGATCTTCGGGTTCCTCCAGCAGCACGGCCGCGTGGACGACGACGAGATGCGCCGCGTCTTCAACATGGGCATCGGTTACTGCGTCATCGTCCGCCCCACCTTTGCCGCCGCCGTCCGCGAGAAACTCGAACGCAGCGGCGAGACGGTGTACGAAATCGGCCGCATCGTCCGCGGCAAGGGACGCGTGCGCGCGAAGTGACGGGTACCCCGCCACTCCGTGGCGGCTCGTTCCCTACCATCTCTTCGAACTCGAACGAACAACAGAAGACCTGCATCAGCACGCAGCCACCACGGAGCGAACGCGATGGCGGAGAAGATCGTCAGCACGGCCCGCGAAGCCCTCGCCGACCTCAGGAACCGCGGCATCCTCTACGACGGATGCACCGTCATGGTCGGCGGCTTCGGCCTCTGCGGCATCCCCGAGCACCTCATCATCGCTCTGCGCGACACCGGCGTGAAGGGCATCACCTGCATCTCCAACAACGCCGGCGTCGACGACTGGGGACTCGGCCTCCTCCTCCAGACACGCCAGATCGCCAGGATGGTTTCCAGTTACGTCGGCGAGAACGACACGTTCGAGAAGCAGTTCCTCTCCGGCGAACTCGAGGTCGAGTTCAACCCCCAGGGCACACTCGCCGAGCGCATCCGCGCCGGCGGCGCGGGCATCCCGGCCTTCTTCACCGCCACCGGCTCGGGCACCGTCATCGCCGACGGCAAGGAAACGCGCCGCATGCGCCCCCCGCGGCACAAGGCCCGCGTCAACGCCGACGACCCCTCCGCCGGCGAACGCGAGTTCGTGATGGAGACCGGCCTCTACGCCGACCTCGCCCTCATCAAGGCCCACACCGCCGACCCCTTCGGCAACCTCGTCTACAGGCTCACCGCCCGCAACTTCAACCCCATGATGGCCACCGCCGCGGCCTTCGTGGTCGCCGAGGTCGAAGAGATCGTCCCCCTCGGTGCCCTCGAGCCGGACCGCGTCCACACGCCGGGCAGTTTCGTGGACCGGATCGTGAAAACGACGAGCGAGAAGAGAATCGAGCAGAGGACGGTGCGGGGGTAACCGGAGGTTCTCCCGAAGAACGCCCGCAGGTACCGTAGCCGCCATCGCGCGACAGTACACGCGCAATCCTGCAGGCGACGATCCTTCACGGCGCGTATCAGACGATCTCGACAATGAGGAACTGCTTGACGCCGCGCGGCGCTCGCACGCTGATGGTCTCGCCGACCCGGGCCTTCATCAGCGCTTCGCCCATCGGGCTGGTGGTGGTGACCTCGACGTAGTCGGCGGACAGGTCGCCGGTGGCCTCGCCGACAAGGCGGTACAGGTCCTCGTCGTCCGTTCCGACCTCGCGCAGCCGGACGGTCGAGCCGATGAACACGACGTCGCCGTGGGCCTTCGAATCCTCGACCACGTGGGCCTTGGCGAGGCGATCCTCCAGGCGCCGGATCTCGGCCTCTTCGTACCCCTGCTGCTCGCGGGCGGCGTGGTACTCGGCGTTCTCCCGCAGGTCGCCCAGGGCGCGGGCCTCGGCGATGCGCTGCGTGATCACCGGCCGGTTCTGGAGCAGTTCGCGCAGCCGTGCCTCGAGGCGTTCGCGTTCGTCGCGGGTGATGACGTCCATGGCGGTCCTCCCGTCGCGGCGGGGGTCAAAAAGAAACCGGGCCGCCTCGGGGGCTGCCCGTTCGCGCTACGCCCGACATTCTTAGCCGGTTGCGGGGCGTCGTGCCAGTGCGGCCGCGACCAGCGGCACCCACACCGCCCCGGCAACTCCCCCGACGATGATGATCGCCCGCCAGTGGGTTCCATCCACCTCAAGCGATCGGCCCCGCCAGGAGCGATCCAGAGTCAGTTCAACGATGGCGGTCATGGGCGAGGCCATCATCCAGGGGCCGCGCGGGCGAGCCAACGGAGCGAGGGACGCCCAAACCACGCCGATCGCGGGCACAACATTCACGATGAAGGCGACGCCGAGCATCGCCCACCAGCGCCACTTGTTGCCTTCGACACGTCCGCCGCACCCGAGGCAGAACGCCAGCACGCCGCCGACGAGGACAGTCCAGACGGTGAAACAGGCTGCAATCGCGGCGACGGCGTCGAGGGGCCAACGGGCGAGTAACGCCTGCGGCCAGATCACGGCCTGGATGGGAACGAGGATCACGACCAGATCCCGCATGGTCGCGGCGGTGCAGCCTCGCAACCCGCCCGACGGAACCGCCTGCGCCAGCCGCATCATGGGCCAAAGCAGCGAAACCCCGATCGCGACCGTCACCAGCAGGCCGCGGGCAGCGGGGCGGTACGCATCGACGTTGCCCGCTCCGCCCGTGCCGACTGTCGCAAAGGCCGCGAGTGTTGCGAGCAGGAGGAAGACCGTCCACGCGAGGGCGAGGAAGCGCGGCTCGCCACGCCGGTGCGACCAGTCCGGGCGGTCGCGGGGCGTGTGGCCGAAGATGTCGCGGTCGGGTTCGGGCGGGGCGAGCGTGGGTTCGCCGAGATCGGACCGCTCGTCGTCCGTGGGGATCATCGCCGGCTCGCCGTCAGGTCCGCGTAGACGGCGTCCTCGTTGTAAATTTCGAGGCGTTGCTGGGCAAGATCGATGCGCCTGCCTCGCTCGGCGAGCGAGGAGAAGTAGGCGAGCCGGTCGAGTTTGGCCTTGGTCGATGCCTCGCCGGGGATGAACTCGCCGGGCGGCCCGCCCCAGACGACGCGGGTGCCCTTGTCGGTCACGATGTCGATGCGGCGGGTGACGAAGTAGTCCCCCACGTCCACGCCGGCGACCTGCGCGGC
>DAOMNQ010000127.1:0-4384 GCA_035443945.1 Phycisphaerales bacterium
GGGGCTGCTGGGGGTGGCGCCGGTGGTGGTGTGGAAAGCGATGCACGGCTGGCCGACGGTGCATCATCTGCTTGGGCACCTCGGGCTGCCGGGGGGGGATGTCGCGCCGACGCGGGCCGAGGGGGGGGGCTGGCGTTACGACCCGAGATGGACGCTGGAGTTTCTGGGCGGTCAGGTCGCGCTGGCGGGCGCGCCGCTGGTGCTCGGCATCTACAGCGCGTTCGTGGCGATCCGGCGGCGGGGTGAGGCGGGATGGCCGGGCCGGGCGTTCCTGATCGTGTGCGCCGTGCCGGTGCTGGCGATCTACGTGGGGGTGTCGTTCGTGGCGGAGCCTGAGGGGAACTGGCCGATGGCGGGGTACGTGACGATGGCGGGGTTGTGCGGGTGGGGCGTGGTGGACGCGATGGATGACGTGCTGCGCCGGCGAGCGGCGTGGGTCGCGCTGCCGCGCGGGGAGCGGCCGTGGGCGGGGATCGTTCGGCGCAAGCCCGAGTCGCACCGTCAGATCGCGTGGGACGTTTCGGTGGTGCTGGGGCTGGTGATCGGGTTCGGGGCGTTGCGGATTGACCTGCTGGCGCGCGCGCCGCTGGTGGGGTGGATGTTTCCGGAGGGTCGGATGTCGGGGGCGGACGAGCGAGCGGCGGACGCGGCGGAGCGGCTGGCCGGGCTGCGTGAGCGGACGGGGCTGGAGCCGTTCGTGATCGCGCAGCAGTACGGTCGCGCGAGCCAGATGGCGTTCTACATGCCGGGGCGGCCGACGGTGTACTGCGCGAGCAGCCTGACCGACGGGCGGGCGACGCAGTATGACCACTGGCCGGAGACGGACCTGCGCAACCCCGAGGTGGAGCAACGGCTGCTTGGTCGGCCTGCGCTGCTGACGGGGGCGACGATCGAGCAGTGGCGGCCCGCGTTCGAGCGGGTGGAGGCAGGCCCGCAGTTGCGGGGCGAGAGCAAGGCCGGGCGGCAGGTGTTCGTGGGGATCGGGTACCGTGGGTTCGGCGCGGCGGCGCGGCCGGGCGCGCGGGAGGGCGAGCGGTGATCCATCGCACGGCTGGCGAGCGGCGGATGCGGCGTTCGCGGGGCATGGCGGCCGCTGCGCTCGTGCTGCTCGGGTTGCTCGCGGTGTCGCTGCTGGACCGGGTGGTGTACGACGCGCTCACCTGGCCGCCGGAGCGGCGGGCGCTGGGGGAGATGGAGGACTGGTACCAGATGCTGCGGACGGCGGGGTATCTGCCGGCGTGGCTGGGTGTGGGGGCGGCGATCGTGCTGCTGGGACGAGGGGGGGGGCAGGAGCGTGCGGCGTCGCGGCGTGCTGCGACGGTCGTGCTGGGCGCGTTGACGGCGGGGCTTGCGGCGGAGGTGGTGAAGTTGCTGGTGGGGCGTGAGCGGCCCGAGGTGTCGGGGGTGGACGGGGCGTGGCAGGGGTACGTCTTCCGCGCGCCGCTGGGCGCGTTCGCGGACTCGTCGAACCTCGGGTTCCCGAGTTCGCACGCGGCGACGGCGTTCGGGGGGGCGTTCGCGCTGGCGGCGGCGTACCCCCCCCTGCGTTGGCTCGCGCTGGCGTTGGCGTGCGGGTGCGGGCTGACGCGAGTGCTGGCCGGGGCGCACTTCGCGTCGGACGTGTACGGCGGGTGCGTGCTTGGGTGGGCGTGTGCGCGGTGGTGGTGGCGCGGGTTGTCGGAGCGGTGGGGCTGGGGCGGGGCCGCGCTGCCGCGGTGGGAACGGGCGGGATGAGGCTGCTGGACCGGTACATTGCGCGGCAGTTCCTGGTGAACGTGGTGGTGCTGTTCGTGCTTTTGTTCAGTTTCGTGGTGGCGATCGACGTGTCGCTGAACGTGCATCGGTTCATTTCGAACGCGACGCGGCTGGCGCAGGCGGGGAGCGACGCGGAGACGTCGGGGGCGCGTGTGGCGGTGGTGACGGCGTTTCTGGTGGCGGACCTGTGGTGGCCGCGGCTGTTGCAGTTGTTCAACTTCATGCTTGGTCTGGTGATGGTGGCGGCGATGGGGTTCACGCTGACGCAGTTGGTTCGGCACCGGGAACTGGTGGCGATGCTGGCGAGCGGGCTGAGCCTGCGGCGGGTTGCGGCTCCGATCCTGGCGGTTGCGTTCGTGATGACGGGGGTGCAGGCGCTGAACCAGGAGTTCGCGCTGCCGCGGATCGCGCCGTTGCTGGCACGCGACACGGGGCAGGCGGGCCAGCACGCGATGGGTGCGTCTCGGGTGCCGCTGGTTGCGGACACGCTGGGTCGGGTGTGGTACGCGCGGGCGTTCGACGCGGACACGGGGACGCTGGAGGACGTGTACGTTTGGGAGCGCGACGCGCAGGGGATGGCGATCCGGCGGATTCATGCGGAGCGTGCGCGGTGGCGTTCCGGGGGTTGGGACCTGGACGGGGGGATCGCGGAGTCGAGGACGAACCGGGCGGAGCCGGCGGTGCGCGTAGAGCGGATCGAGACGAACCTGGACCCGACGGAGTTGCGAGTGCGCCGGCACGACGCGTACAGGCACGCGCTGAGTTGGCGGCAGTTGGGGCAGATGCTTCGGGTGCTGGACCGGCTGGACCGCGACGCGCCGGAGGTTCGGGCGAGGCGGGAGCAGATTCAGCGTGAGCGGTGGGGGCGTGTGTCGATCATGGCGTCGAACGTGCTGGCGTTGCTGATCGCGCTGCCGTTCTTTCTGGCGCGAACGCCCGGTAACATGGTGGCTCGGACGCTGCGGTGCGCGCCGGTGGCGATGGTGGCGTTGCTCGGGGGAATACTGGGGGCGTCCGCTCCTGTGCCGGGGTTGCCGGCTGCGGTGGGGGTGTTCGTGCCGACGGTGGTGCTCGGTCTGGTGGCGGTGGCGTCGCTCTCGACGATCCGAACCTGACGGCGGGGCATAAATCGCGGATGTTCCCTTGGCCCGGGCCTCTGTTGCGGCGGGGGTCGAATCGCTACGATGAGGGGCACTGGAGGTTCCCGAGTGATGCAGGGTCGTCACCGTTCGCGGCGCGGGTTCTCCGTGGTCGAGTTGATCATCAGCCTCGCCATCGTGGCGATCCTGGTGGGGCTGCTGCTGCCGCTGCTGGGGCACGCGCGGAGCATCGCGCACGAGGCGGTGTGCGCGAACAACCTGCGGCAGATCGGGCTGGGGTGGCACGCGTACTTCCAGGAGCACGAGCAGTTCCCGAGGCACACGGACGAGCCGGACTGGCAGTACGGCGGGGTGCGGTTCCTCGGCGGTGGGGAACTGGCGGTGCTGGACGCGGAGAGGCCGATCAACCCGTACATGGCGGGGGAGGATCAGGCGGAGAGCGGGCGTGTGGCGAGGGTGTTCGCGTGCCCGGCGGACATAGGCATCTATCTGAAGGGGCCTCGCAACGCGCCGAAGGAGTCGGTCCTGAACGGCCGGACGTGCTTCGAGGCGTTCGGGACGTCGTACCGGGCGAACCCGTTCCTGCTGGACTCGACTCGGGCGGGGATCGACGATCTGGCGAGGCCGCTGAAGGTGGCGGAAGTGACGGCCCAGCCGAGCCGGCTGCTGCTTGTGGGGGACCCGATCTGGTACATCGCGTCGGGGGCAGGGGGACCGAAGCAGGGCGTGCTGGACGCGTCGTGGCACTCGGAGCCGTCCGGGGGGAACATGGCGGCGTTCGACGGTTCGATCCGGTTCGTGGTCTTTGGGCGTGGGGCGAGCGATCGGTACGAGTCGCTGCCTCGGCCTGAACTGGCGGACGGGGAGTGAGGTCGGCGGTTTCGGGGCGTGGCGGGGTCGGTTGACCGTCTGGGGGGTCCGGGTATCATCCGTGCTCGCTCGGTGGCCTGCTGGGCGGCGATCGTGCCGCTGTAGCTCAGTGGTAGAGCGCACCCTTGGTAAGGGTGAGGTCATGGGTTCAAATCCCATCAGCGGCTTGTTCTGCTGAACCGGGCGTAGTGTGGTAGGGGCCGCGAGGTGGGGCGGCCGGGACGGGCGGGCCTGTAATCCCGCGGAGGATCGAGCGTACAACCCCTGGGCGAATGCCCAGCCGGCCGGCGGGATCGTCGCCGGGAGATAACCGGAACCTGTGGAGGTAGTCGGACATGGCCAAGGGCACCTTCGAGCGCACCAAACCGCACGTGAACGTCGGCACGATCGGTCACATCGACCACGGGAAGTCGACGCTGACGGCGGCGATGTCGGCCCGCTCCGCCGTGAAGTTCGGCGGGCAGGTGAAGTCGTACGCTGAGATCACCAAGGGCGGGACGGTCCGCGACGCGAACAAGACGGTGACGATCCATTCGTCGCACACGGAGTACGAGACGTCGAACCGGCACTACGCCCACGTGGACTGCCCGGGCCACGCCGACTTCGTGAAGAACATGATCACGGGTGCGGCGCAGATGGACGGGGCGATCCTGGTGGTG
>DAOMNQ010000128.1:0-4283 GCA_035443945.1 Phycisphaerales bacterium
CCCGCCCCGCCCCGCCGCACTCGACCTCGCGCCGCCCGCCGCCCTCCGCCAGCGTGAACGCCAGCGACCCCCGCGGCTCCTCCGCCGTCGGCTCCTCGACCGCGCACTCGAGCGTCGCCTCGCCCCCCCCCGCGAGCGCAATCCGCCACCGCAGCATCAGCCTCCGCCGCGCGCCCGGCGCGCCGGCCGCGTGCCCGTTGTGCCCCGCCAGCACCACCACCTCAGCCTTGTCCCCGCGACGCCCCATCGCCCTCACCCCGCGACCTTCGACGCCAGCAGCGTCGCGGCCGCCTGCAAGCCCCGCCCGGCCGGACTCACGAACCGGTGCCCGAGCCGCTCCACCGTCGTCAGGAACTCCAGCAACTGGTCCAGCCGCTCGTTGTGCGCCGCGACCAGCGCCCGCTCATCCGCCGCCAGCCCCGCCGCGCGCCGCGCCGGCTCCGTCAACTCGCGGATCTCGTGCATCGACGCCAGCAGCGGGTCCACCTCGCGCTTGATCCGCTCGCGCACGATCGCCCGGAACATCGTCCACACGTCCTGCTCCGCGACGAAGTACTCCTTCCGGTCGCCCCGCTTGTGCGTCCGCGACACCACGCCCCAGTCCAGCAGCGCCCGCAGCGATGTCGAAGCGTTCCCCCGCGAGATCTGCAGCCGTTCCATCACGTCGTCCGTGCACAGCGGCTCCCCCGTCACGTACAGCAGCGCGTGCACCTCCGCCATCGTCCGCGTGATCCCCCACGCCCCGCCCATCTGCCCCCAGACCGCGATGAACCGGTCCTGGGCCTCGGCCAGCGTGTCGGGCTGAAGACCACCGCTCATGCCCTCAGTATGCCCAGCCCCGTTCCGCATGTCCACCATTTATTTCTGAATCTTCTGAAATCTCTCCGCCCCCTCCTCAGGCCCTCCCCAACAAAAAGAGGCGGCGAGGCACGGGTGCGCCTGCGCCGCCCTTCCGGGGGCATGAGATTGATAATGGATATTACCATCCTTTTCGGCGGAATCAAGCCCACGGTTCGCTTTCCCACGCCGATTTCCACCTCATCCACCCCAGCCCGGCCGCCTCTACCCTCCATCCATGCCCACCGCACGCCCAGAACTCGCCAGCGCCATCGCCGACGCCGCCCTCCTCCGAGGCACTTTCACCCTCCGCTCCGGACGAACCAGCCCCTACTACCTCGACAAGTACCGCTTCAGCACCCGCCCCGAACTCCTCCGACAACTCGCCGAGATGTTCGCCGAGCGCATCGCCCTCGTCACCGCGCGCACGCCCCCCGACCGACTCGCCGGCGCGGAACTCGGCGGCATCCCCCTCGTCACCGCCGCCAGCCTCGCCACCGGCATCCCCTCCGTCTTCGTCCGCAACGCGAAAAAGGACTACGGCACTGCCCGACAACTCGAAGGCCGACTCGAGCCCGGCGAACGCGTCGTCTTCCTCGAGGACATCGCCACCACCGGCGGCCAGTCCCTCGAAGCCGTCCGCACGCTCCGCGACGCCGGCGCGCAAGTCCTCGCCGTCATCTGCGTCATCGACCGCCAGGAAGGCGCACGCCAAAACGTCGAGGCCCAGGGACTCCGCTTCGAAGCCCTCTTCACCAAGCACGACCTCGGCATAACCGACGACTGAACGCCCGCCACCACGACCACCGAGCGCCAACCATGCTCATCCCCTCCATCGACATCCTCGGCGGCCGCGCCGTCCAACTCGTCGGCGGCGACCCCTCCTCCATCAAGATCGACGCCGGCGACCCCCTCGCCGTCGCCGAACGATTCGCCGTCCTGGGCGAAGTCGCCGTCATCGACCTCGACGCCGCACTCGCCCGCGGCAGCAACGCAACCGTCATCCGCGAGATCGCCCGCCGATTCCCCGTCCGCGTCGGCGGCGGCATCCGCTCCGTCGATGCCGCCCGCCAGTGGCTCGACGCCGGCGCGCACCGCGTCATCCTCGGCACCGCCGCCACACCCGACATCCTCTCGCAACTCCCGTGCGACCGCGTCATCGCCGCTCTCGACGCCCGACACGACGAGGTCGTCGTCGAAGGCTGGCAGCGCGCCACCGGCGCCCGCATCCTCGACCGCATCGCCGCCCTGCGCGCGCAAGCCGGCGGCTTCCTCGTCACGTTCGTCGAGCGAGAAGGCCGCATGCAAGGCACCGACCTCGACCGCGCCGCCGCCATCGTCCAGGCCGCGGGCGACGCGCGCGTCACCATCGCCGG
This sequence comes from Phycisphaerales bacterium, assembly GCA_035443945.1. Taxonomy (GTDB): domain Bacteria; phylum Planctomycetota; class Phycisphaerae; order Phycisphaerales; family UBA1924; genus CAADGN01. The sequence continues at coordinate 2,214 of DAOMNQ010000128.1, forward strand.
TGGCGTCACCACCCCCGACGAGATCGCCGCACTCGACCGCCTCGGCGCGGACGCCCAGGTCGGCATGGCCATCTACACCGGCGCCCTCGACCCCGCCGACGCCTTCGCCGCCGTGCTCCGAAGACCGGAAGAACGCAGAGTGCATAGAGAGGAAACGCAGAGTCCGCTGAGAGATCCGTATGGAGTCAATCCCGATCCTGCTCTGCGCTCTCTGCGTTCGCCCTCCGCGACCTCTGCGTTCGTTCCCCTCTGGCCCACCATCGTCTGCGACGAGGCCGGCCACGCACTCGGCCTCGTCTACTCCTCCCCCGAAAGCCTCCGCGCCGCCGTCGCCGAACGACGCGGCGTCTACTTCTCCCGTTCCCGCAACGCCCTCTGGCGAAAGGGCGAATCCTCCGGTGACACCCAGGAACTCCTCCGCATCGACGTGGACTGCGACCGCGATGCCCTCCGCTTCACCGTCCGCCAGCGCGGCCGAGGCTTCTGCCACACCGGCACACGCACCTGCTTCGGGGACGCCCGCGGCCTGCACACACTCGCCCGACGCCTCGCCGCCCCCCCCGAATCGCGCGACCCCGCCTCCTACACCTCGCGCCTCCTCCGAGATCCCGCGCTCCTCGCGAGCAAACTCCGCGAAGAGGCCGCCGAACTCGCCGACGCCCGCACGCCCGACGAGATCACCCACGAGGCCGCCGACGTCCTCTACTTCACCCTCGCCCGCCTCGCCGCCGCGGGTGTCACGCTCGAAGCCGTCGAGCGCGAACTCGACCGCCGCGCCCTGCGACTCTCCCGCCGCCCCGGCGAGGCCAAGCCGGATGCTCACCACAGAGACACAGAGAGCACAGAGCGAGGGAAAGAACAGGTCAATCAGCATCAGGCCACGCCCAGTTCAACAGCTTCTTCATCATCCCCTCTCATCCCCCTCTGTGCCTCTGTGGTGAAACCCGATCGCCTCCTCCGCACCGTCGCCGCGACCGAAGTGCCCGCGCTCCGCCGCAGCGCCATCGACCCCGCGACCCTCGCCGCCGCGTCCGAGATCGTCAACGACGTGCGCGCCCGCGCCGAACCGGCCCTCCGCTCCCACGCCGAGCGCCTCGGCGACCTGAAGCCCGGCGACCCGCTCGTCATCGATCCTGCCGCCATGCGCCGCGCCCTCGACGTCCTCGACCGCGACGATCGCGCCGCCCTCGAGCGCGCCGCCGAGCGCATCCGCGCCTTCGCGCACGCCCAGCGCACCAGCCTGCACGAACTCGCCCTCGCCGTCCCCGGCGGCCAGGCCGGCCACTGGATCGCACCCGTCGAGCGCGCGGGCTGCTACGCCCCCGGAGGCCGCTTCCCGCTCCCCTCCAGCGTGCTCATGACCGCCGTCACCGCCCGCGCCGCCGGCGTGCGCGAGGTCATCGTCGCCTCCCCGCGCCCCGCGCCCGCCACCCTCGCGGCCGCCGCCATCGCCGGCGCGGATGCCCTCCTCGCCGTCGGCGGCGCGCAGGCCATCGCCGCCCTCGCCTTCGGGTGCCCCCCCCTTGCAGCGCTCGCCCCCTGCGACGCCGTCGTCGGCCCCGGCAACCGCTGGGTCACCGCCGCCAAGCAACTCGTCGCCGGCCAGGTCGCCATCGACACCCTCGCCGGCCCCAGCGAACTCCTCATCATCGCCGACGACTCCGCCGACCCGCGCACCGTCGCCGCAGACCTCCTCGCCCAGGCCGAGCACGACACCGACGCCTGCGCCGTCCTCGTCACCACGCACCCCCCCCTCATCGACGCCGTCGAGCGCGAACTCGCATCGCAACTCGCCGCGCTCCCGACCGCCGCCACCGCCCGCGCCGCCATCGCCAACGGTTTCGCCGTCATCGCGCGCGACCTGAGCGACGCCGTCGCCATCGCCGACCGCTTCGCGCCCGAGCACCTCGAAGTCATGACCCGCGACGCCGACGCCATCGCCCGCCGATGCACGCACTTCGGCGCGGTCTTCATCGGCCCCGCCGCCGCCGAAGTCCTCGGCGACTACGGCGCAGGCCCCAACCACACCCTCCCCACCGGCGGCGCGGCCCGCTCCGCCGCGGGCCTGAG
>DAOMNQ010000129.1:0-4081 GCA_035443945.1 Phycisphaerales bacterium
CGAGTACCGGGTCGGCTTCAACCACTACTTCCGCGAATGGGTCTGCTTCGACCACACGGGGTACGCCCGCACCAAGGCCGAGGCGTGGTGGCGGGCGCGGTCCGTCGAGCCCGTGCCCGGCGGCACGGAGGAGGCGGTCGAGCTCGCGCGGGCGGGAGCGCTCTCGCCGGCGCTGCACATCACAGTCGAGAAGAAGGCGGGCGAGCAGTTCGAGCGGGTGGTGGCGCACCGGCTGGGGGACAAGCCACCGCGGCTCGAGGGTGATGAAGGCCTCCCCGAGCGACTGCCCCAGCCGGTCGGCACCACGTACGGCATCCCCGACGACGACATTCCCTTCTGAACACAGGAGTACCCATGATCACGATCACCATCGAAGAGACGGATAAGGACGGCCGCGTGCTGGGTCGGCACGTCGCCTCGGCCCCCATCGACAAGAACGATGCCAAGGGGGTGGGCTCGCTGCTGGCCCGCAGCGTGGGCGGGCTGATGTACCACGGGCAAACAAGAGCCGAGGTGCCCCTGCTGCTCGCGGCGGCCGGGACACACCGCTCCAGCCGCTGCACCCAGGCGATCGCGCACGCCCTGGGACTGGCCGGGAGCGAGCACAGCTTCGAGTACGCGGTGAAACCGGTCGTGGACCTCGACCGCCTGCTCGACTATCGCGCGAGCAAGAAGGACCGCGAGCACGCCGCGCAGATGCTCAAGATCATGGGCGCCGGCGTGAAGACGAAGGGGGACGACGAGTAAGCGATGAGCGACGGCCCGTCCAACCTGCTCGGTGCGGCGCGGTGGTACCTCGCGCGCGGCTACGCGCCCATCCCTGTGCCCGCGGGGACGAAGGTGCCCGTGCTCAAGGGGTGGACGGACCTGCGCCTCGCCGACGCCGACCTGCCGCAGCACTTCAACGGCACAGGGAACATCGGCGTGTTGCTGGGGGAGCCCAGCGGTTGGCTCGTGGACGTGGACCTGGACTGCGAGGAAGCGGTCGCGCTCGCGCCGCAGTTCCTGCCGCCCACGGGCGCGACGACTGGGCGGCCCGGGAAGCCCGCATCCCACTGGTGGTACGTCTCTGAGGGCGCGAAGACCCGCAAGCACCAGGACCCGGCGTCGAAGAAGATGATCGTCGAGCTGCGGAGCACCGGGGCGCAGACGGTCGTCGGCCCGAGCGTCCACCCGAGCGGCGAACCGTACGACCCGCTCGAGGGCGATCCCGCCGTGGTGGATGCCGAGACGCTGGGCGCGGCTGTCGCGGCGCTGGCCGAGGCGGTACGAAAGCAGCGGCACGGCGATACACCGGCGCGACAGGCCGCGAAGCCCGCGGCATCGAGATGCCTTCCCGCCTCCGACGGCGTCCTGCGGCGCGCTGAGGCGTACCTCGACCACATCCCGCCGGCGATCTCCGGCTCGGGCGGGCACAGCCAGACCTATGCGGCCGCGACCGCGATGGTGCATGGGTTCGGGCTCGACCCGGAGACGGCGTTCGGGCTGCTGTGGGACCGGTACAACCCGCGCTGCGACCCGCCGTGGTCGGAGAAGGAACTGCGGCACAAGGTGAACGACGCGGCCAGCAAGCCGCACGAGCGCCCGCACGGGTGGTTGCGCGACGCCGGGCCGGTTGAGCCGAGCGACGTGGACCTATCGGGATTCATGGCCGCGCCGGCGTTGTCCACGGATTCGTCCGACGTCGACGACGCCCCAGTGGACCCCGGGCCGCTCCCGGATCACTTCCTGAGCGTGCCGGGTCTCGTCTCCGAGGTCATGGCGCACAACCGCGCGACCGCTCACCGCTGGCAGCCCATGTTGGCCCTCGCCGGCGCGATCTGCCTTCAAGCCGTGCTCGCCGGGCGGAAGGTACGTGACGAGCGCGGCAACCGCACGAACCTGTACGTGGTCTGCCTGGCGGGGTCGGGGTCTGGCAAGGACAACGCCCGCATCATCAACAAGGACGTCCTTTTCAAGGCCGGGCTCAACGATCTGGAGGGCCAGGAGGACCTCGCCAGCGACGCGGGGCTGGTCACCGCGGTTGAGGCGCAGCCCGCCGTGCTCTTCCAGATCGACGAGTTCGGGCGGTGGCTCCGCACCATCGGCGACCCGAAGAAGGCCCCGCACCTGTTCAACGTCATCTCCACGCTCATGAAGATGTACTCGTCGGCGCGGAGCGTCTTCAAGGGCAAGGCCTACGCCGACGCCAAGCGCAACAAGGTGATCGACCAGCCGTGCGTCTCGCTCCTGGCGACGACCGCGCCCGAGCACTTCAAGCACGCGCTCACGCCCGACGCCATGAGCGACGGGTTCATGGCCCGGCTGATCGTGTTCGAGACCGGCGAGATGCCGCCGCGGGTGTGGCAGCCCGAGAAGGACCCACCGCAGGCGATCGTCGATGCGGCCGCCTGGTGGGGCGCGTTCAACCCCGGCGGCAACCTCAGCCGCGAGCACCCAAGGCCCATCGTCGTTCCGACCACCGACGACGCCCGCGCCGTGTTCAACCGCCTCGCGGCGCTCGCGGACACCGAGATGGAGCGCCCGCGTGAGGACCTGCGGTCGATCTGGGCCCGCGTCGAGGAGAAGGCCTGCCGCCTGGCGTTGATCTACGCGTGCTCCGAGAACCGCGAGAAGCCGGTCATCGATGCCGACGCGGCGGAGTGGGCGTGCGGCCTGTCCGAGCACCTGACCCGCCGCGTGCTCTACCTCGCCCACGAGTACGTCTCGCAGGGGGAGTTCGACGCCAAGCAGAAGGCCGTGCTGCGGGCAATGCGCACCGCCGGCGGCCGCATGACCCGGTCGCAGATGTGCCGCGTGACCCAGCACCTGACCCAGCGGGAGCGGGACGAGGTGATCGAGAACCTCAAGGAGACCGGCCGCTTGAAAGAAGCCGTCGAGCCGACCGCCGGGCGGTCGAGGAGGGTGTATGAACTGCTGCCGTAGCAGGCTCAGAACGCGGGTCGGAGGGGCCTGGAACCTTCTTTCACATTCATCACGCGTGATGTCTCGCGGGACGCGAGTGAGGGGGGAAGGGGGAGAGAAGGAGGCATTGAAGAATGTGAAAGAAGGTATCCCTCTCTTCTCTACCCCTTCCCCCTCCTCCCCGCCCCCTTCCCGCCGCGCCCATGCAGGTCGCGCGCCAGGGCGCGCCTACCGCGAGCCCAACAGCCGGAAGCCTACCAGGGGAGCCCCCGGGGTCGTTAGGTACTTCCCCGCCGGGATCGAGATCACACGCCCGCGGGAACAGCCGCGCTTGGCGACAGAGTTTGTTTCGCCCGTCCGGGCGCGGGGAGGCCCGGTGGCGGGAGTGGTACGCCGTCCCGCCAAGGACGCGACGTGGGCCAACGTGGGCGAACCCGTGGCCAACGGGCGCGGCCCGTAGCGGGCCAGATCGGGCGGGTGAGCCGCCCCGGACGGGCCTGTAGCCCGAGCGATCCAACCAGCAATCCAGCGATCCCCGGACCCGGCGCATGTGCGGCGGGCCATCACGACGCCTCGCGCCGGCGCTCGCCGCCGCGCTCACGACGGAGATCGCTGTGAACATCGAGATGCTTCCCATCAACGCGGTCAAGGAGTACGACCGCAACCCCCGCACCATCAACGACGCCGCCATCGACGCCGTCGCAAAGTCCATCCAGGCGTTCGGGTTCAAGATCCCGATCCTGATCGACGCCGACGGCATCATCATCGCCGGGCACACGCGTCTCCGCGCCGCGCGGAAGCTCGGGCTGAAGGAAGTGCCGACGATCCGCGCGGCCGACTTGACGCCGGACCAGGTCAAGGCGCTGCGAGTCGCGGACAACAAGGTCGCGTCGCTTACCTCCTGGGACATGGAACTCCTGCCGATCGAGCTCGCCGACCTCAAGGGCGTGGACTTCGACCTGGCCGTGCTCGGCTTCAGCGTCGAGGACCTCGCCGCCATCATGGCTCCGGCGGGACACGAGGGGCTCACCGATCCCGACGATGTGCCCGCCCCGCCCGACGCCGCGATCACGCTGCCCGGCGACATCTGGGTGCTCGGCAACCACCGGCTCATGTGCGGGGACAGCAGCAAGCCCGCGGACCTGGACCGCCTGCTCGATGGCCAGCCGATCCATCT
>DAOMNQ010000130.1:0-3951 GCA_035443945.1 Phycisphaerales bacterium
ACCACCAGGGAGTCGTCTACGTCGGCACCGACGACCGCGGCCTGCTCGCCCTCGACGCCGCAACCGGCGCGGAACGCTGGGCCGCCGCCGGCGTCAGCGGCACCGTCATCGGCGTGCGTGCCGGTCGCCTCCTCGTCTTCAGCGGCACCGAGGCATTCACCCTCGACCCCGACACCGGCGACATCGTCGAGCGAGCCTCCCTCCCGGGCGTCGCCATCCTCCGCCCAGACGCCTTCGTGGACGGCAACCTCTACGCCGTCAGCGCGCAGGGCGTCGTCGCCAAGTTCGTGCCGCGCTCCTGATCCGCCCCGCCGTATCATCCGCGCGATGCCCGACCTCGTCCCGATCCGACGCGCGCTCCTCTCCGTCAGCGACAAGACAGGCATCGTCGAGTTCGCACACGCCCTCGCCGCGCTGGGCGCGGAACTCATCTCCACCGGCGGGACCGCTCGCTCGCTCGCCGCAGCCGGCCTCACGGTCACGCCCGTCGAACGCGTCACCGGCTTCCCCGAGATGATGGACGGCCGGGTCAAGACCCTCCACCCCGCCATCCACGGCGGCATCCTCGCCCTGCGCGACCACCCCGACCACGCCGAGGCGATGCGCAGCCACGCCATCGGCGCCATCGATCTCGTCTGCGTCAACCTCTACCCCTTCGAACGCACCATCGCCGGACCGGGCGTCACCCGGGACGAAGCCATCGAGCAGATCGACATCGGCGGTCCGGCCATGGTCCGCTCCGCCGCCAAAAACCACGAGTGGGTCGCCGTCGTTACCGACCCCGCCGACTACTCGCGCGTCCTTCACGAGATCGAGCGTTCCGGCGGCGCGACCACCCGCGCCCTCCGCGCCGACCTGGCCGCCGCCGCGTTCGCCCACACCAGCGCATACGATGCCTCGATCGCCGCCTACCTGCGCGGCGCGGGCGCGGAGCGATTCCCGGCCCATCTCCGCCTCGCCTTCGAGCGCCGCGCCGAACTGCGCTACGGCGAGAACCCCCACCAGGCCGCCGCCGCCTACGCCCTGCCCGCCTGGACCGGCCCGAGCGTCGTGACCGCCGACCAACTGCACGGCAAGCCGCTCAGTTACAACAACCTGCTCGACGCCGCCGCCGCCCTGGACCTCGCCCTCATGCTCTCCGCCTGCGACGATGGCCGCGTCGGCGCGTGCGTCGTCAAGCACACCAACCCCTGCGGCGCGGCTCTCGCGGAGAGCGCCACCCTCGCCGTCGAACTCGCCATCGCGGGCGACCCCCTCGCGGGCTACGGCGGCATCGTCGCCCTGAGCGCGGAAGTCGACGCCTCCGCCGCGGAGCGCCTCTGCGGCGACGACGCATTCTTCGAGGTCGTCGTCGCGCCGTCCTTCGAGTGGGCCGCGCTCGAACGACTCCGCGAACGCTGGAAGAACCTCCGCCTCCTGCAGACCGGCCGCGGCACTCGACCGTTCGGCACGCTCGAAGCCCGCACCGTCGCCGGCGGCCTGCTCGTGCAGGAACGCGACGACCGCCCCGGCGACACCGCCTCGTGGGTCCACGCCGCAGGCCCCGCGCCGACTCCCGAGCGACTCGCCCACGCGCGCGCACTCGATGCCGTCGTCCGCGCCCTTTCCAGCAATGCCGTCGCCATCGGCGGCGCGGCCCCCGAGGGGGGGGGCGTGCGGCTCTTCGGCGCGGGCGCGGGACAGATGGACCGCCTCGCATCCTGCCGCATCGCCGCCGAGAAGGCCGGCGTCCTCGCACGCGGCGCGATCGCAGCCAGCGACGCCTTCTTCCCCTTCCCGGACGGCCCCAGCGCCCTCATCGACGCCGGCGTCACCATGATCGTCCACCCGGGCGGCTCCAAACGCGACGCGGAGACCCTCACACTCTGTCAGGAGCGGGGCGTGACGTGCTTGACCACCGGCCTGAGGCGATTCCGTCATTGAGGCCGGAGGGAGAAGGGCGAAGAAAAGAGGCCGGCGGGGACACCCGGCCGCACGCGCACCGCCCACAGGCCGGAAAAGTGTTGATCGGGCCGGCACGACCTACTATGACGGGGCGGCCGAGCGCGTCAGGGCCGCCCGAGGGAGCATGAGCCGGTACCTCGACCATTCTGTAGGGGTTCCGCTGAACGAGGCGGACGGGCTTTCGGAGGACGGGTTGCCTTCGGGGGTATCACTCTGCCTGCCGCGAAACGAGGGCATGTCGGCCAAGGTGCTGGTGCTGAACCGGCTGTATGTCGCCGTGCGCGTCGTCTCGGCGCGCCGCGCATTCGCGCTCCTCTTCCGCAACCACGCCGAGGTCATCCACGTCGAGAACGGCAAGTACCTCAACTACGACTTCGCCACCTGGGCCGAGATCGCCGAACTCCAGCGCGAGTTCGAGCCTGCCAAGCACGACTGGGTGCGCACCGTCCGCTGCGACCTCGCCGTGCCCCGCATCATCCGCCTGCTGGGCTACGACCGCCTCCCCGTGCAGCAGGTGAAACTCAACCGGCGCAACCTCTTCGCCCGCGACCGCAACCGATGCCAGTACTGCGGGGCGTTCTTCCCGACCAGCGAACTGACCATCGACCACCTCATCCCGCGCGCCCAGGGCGGCGGCGACACCTGGGAGAACCTGGTCTGCGCCTGCGTCCCCTGCAACGCCCGCAAGGGCGGCCGCACGCCCGAGCAGGCGCACATGCGCCTCATCAAGCCCGCCGTGCGACCCAAGCGCAACCCCATGATCTCGCTCCGCCTCGGCAGCGAGAAGTATGCCTCGTGGAAGGCCTTCCTCGACGAAGCCTACTGGTCCGTCGAACTGCGCTAGGTCAACGCGTCATGGCGTCCACCGCCTTCGCCAGCGCGAAGTCCTTCGCCGTGATCCCCCCCGCGTCGTGCGTGCTCACCGAGATCGTGACCTTGTTGTACCGCACGAGGATGTCCGGGTGGTGCTGCACCTTCTCCGCATGCTCCGCCACCTTGTTGACAAACCGCATCGCCTGCACGAAGTCCTTGAAGTCGTAGGTGCGCTGGATCGCCCCGCTCACCTCCGACCATTCGGGCGTCGCGGCGAGGGCCGCCTGAATCTCCGCTTCGCTCAGTTTCGTCGTCACGCGGCGCTCCCCTCGCGGTTCGATAGGCGGGAACACCAGTCTACCATGCCCGGCCCGTGAGCGACGACACCCGAGGAAAACCCGCCTCCCGCCACGCCGCCGCGGTCACGCGGCTCGCCCCCTCGCCCACCGGTGCGCTCCACCTCGGCAACGCCCGCACCTTCCTCGTCACCTGGGCCATCGCCCGCCGCGCCGGCTGGCGGATCGTCCTCCGCATCGAGGACCTCGACGGCCCGCGCGTCAAGCCCGGCGCGATCGAGTCCTGCATCGACCTGCTCGAATGGCTCGGCATGGACTGGGACGAGGGTCCGATCGTGCAGTCGCACGACCTCGAACCGCACGTCGAGGCCATGCGCCGCCTCGCGAGGGGGGGGCACGTCTACCCATGCGACCTGAGCCGGGCCGAGATCGAGGCCGCGGCCTCCGCCCCGCACCACGAACCGATGAGCGTCGCGGGCGGGACGCCCGCCGCGCCGGGAAGCGGTCGAGAGGCCCGCTTCCCCCCCGAACTCCGCCCCCCCCTCGCTCCCCGCGAGTTCGACGAGCGCGAGACCAACTGGCGATTCGCCGTGCCCACGGGCGAGGCAGGCGTCGTCCGCTTCGATGACGCCTTCGCCGGCCCGCGGGCGCTCTCCCCCGCCGACACCATCGGCGACTTCGCCGTCTGGACCAGGCGCGCCCAGCCCGCCTACCAACTCGCGGTCGTCGTCGACGACCACCGCCAGGCCGTCACCGACGTCATCCGCGGCGACGACCTGCTCGACTCCGCCGCACGCCAACTCCTCCTCTACCGCGCCCTGGGCTTCACCCCCGAGCCTCGCCACTGGCACCTCCCCCTCGTCGTCGGCCCCGACGGCCGCCGACTCGCCAAACGCCA
>DAOMNQ010000131.1:0-3933 GCA_035443945.1 Phycisphaerales bacterium
ACGCCCACACCGACGATGCCTTGCGCAACGCCCTCCGCGCGGTGCGCCCGCTGGTGGATGCCGAGCGCGGCGAACGCCTCTGGGTCGTCTTCGGCTGCGGCGGAGACCGCGACCGCACCAAGCGCCCGCGCATGGGCGCGGCCGCCGCCGAACTCGCGGACGCCCTCGTCGTCACCAGCGACAACCCACGCCGCGAGCGGCCCGAGGCCATCATCGCCGAGATCATGGCCGGCATCGAGGGGGGGGCCTCCGACCGAGTCCTCGTCGAGCCGGACCGTCGCCGCGCCATCGCCCTTGCGGTCGATCGGGCCGCCACTGGCGATTGGATCGTCATCGCCGGCAAGGGACACGAGACGTACCAACTCCTCCCCGACGGCACGGGCGGCGTGCGACGCATCGACTTCGACGACCTGCGGGTGGCGAGGGAAGCGTTGGAAAGGCGGAAGGCCGGAGGGGAGCGGGCGGCGTGAGCGGCGATCGGTTCTGGACGGCCGAGCGCGTGCGGGCCGCGACGGGCGGCGAGTGGCTCGTGCGCCCTACAGCCGCTACCGCACCGCTCGGTGCGTCCATCGACACACGCACGCTCCGGCGGGGCGAGGTGTTCTTCGCGCTGCGCGGCGAGCGCACCGACGGGCACCGCTTCGTCGGCGCGGCCGCCGCCGCGGGCGCGGCCATCGCCGTCGTCGAGGATCCGTCGTGCGTCGAGGGTGCGGACCTGCCGCCGGGCTTCGCCGTCCTGCGCGTCGCGGACTCGGCGACCGCGCTGCTCCGGCTCGGCGCGGAGCGGCGCCGCGCATTCGACGGCGTGCGCGTCGTCGCCGTCACCGGCTCGAACGGCAAGACCACGACCACCCAACTCGTCCGCGCCGTCCTCGAAGGGGGGGGCTTGCGCGGCTCCGCCTCCGTCAAATCCTACAACAACGCCCTCGGCGTCCCGCTCACACTGCTCGGCGTGCGCGAGGGCGACCGCTTCGTCGTCTGCGAGGCCGGCACGAACTCGCCCGGCGAGATCGCCGCGCTCGCGGGCGTGCTGCGCCCGGACGCCGCCGTCATCACCAGCATCGGACGCGCACACGTCGAGGCCTTCGGCTCCCTCGACCGCATCGCGAACGAGAAGTTCGACCTCGCCCGCGCCGTTCCCCCCGGCGGCCTGATGGTCTGGAACGCAGACGCCCCATGCCTGCCGGGCCTCGTCGCCACGCTGCGCGGCGTGCGCACGGTCGGCGTCGGCGCGAGCGCGTCCGCTGATCGACGTATCACCGACATCATCGAGTCCCCCGACGGCGTCGGGTTCACGCTCGCCGGCAAGTGCCGCTTCCGCCTCCCGCTCCTCGGCAGGCACAACGCCGCCAACGCCGCCTGCGCCATCGCCGTCGCCCGCGATTTCGGCATGCCGGACGACGCGGTCCGTGAGGCTCTCGCCCGCTTCGCCCCTCCCGGCATGCGCCTCGAACGCCGCCGCATCGCGGGCATCACCCTCCTCAACGACGCCTACAACGCCAACCCAGACTCCGTCCTCGCAGGCCTGTCCGCCTTTGCGGGCGCATCCGCCGGCGCGGCACGGCGCGTCGTCGTTCTCGGCGAAATGCTCGAGCTCGGCGCGGCCTCCGCCGACGCCCACCGCGAGGTCGCCCGCGCCGCCGTCCGCGTCGCCGATGCCGCCGTCTTCGTCGGCTCGCGCGCCGCCGACATGGCCGACGCCTGGCGAGACGCCGGAGGGGGGGGCACGCCCGCCCAGGTACCCACGCTCGACAACGGCGGCGCAGACGCGGTAGCCTCGCTCCTGCGACCCGGCGACGCCGTCCTCCTCAAGGCCTCGCGCCGGCTCGGCCTCGAACGGGTCGCCGAGGCCCTCGCCGCCGCGCACGCCAACGCACCCTGACCGCCAGGATACCGCCCGGATGCTCTACCTCATCTTCGACGCACTCCGCGGCTGGCTCGACAGCATCGGCCTCTACGCCGTCTTCGGCCTGCTCGACCAGGTCCAGTTCCGAGCGCTCGCAGGTGCAGGACTCGCCTTTGTCATCGTCCTCCTCCTCGGACGCCGCGTCATCGCCGCCCTCCTCCGACTCAAGATCGGCGACCCCGGCATGACCGACGCCGACGCACTCCGAACCGTCAGTGCGGGCAAAGCCAACACGCCCACGATGGGCGGCCTGCTCATCGTCGGCGCGGCCTTCGTCGTCACACTCCTCCTCGCCGACGTCTCCGCCCGCTGGGTCCAACTCGCCGTCGTCGTCATGGTCTGGATGGCCGCCCTCGGCGGCGTCGACGACTGGCTCAAACTCACCGCCTCTCGAAGAGGACTCAAGAGCCGCCAGGGCCTCTACGCCTGGGAAAAACTCGTCTTCCAACTCGGCTGCGGCCTCGTGGTCGGCTACTTCGCCTACGCCGCGGGCGTCACCGGCGCGTCCGTCGAGGCCGCGCACGCCGTCAACCTCCCATTCCAGAAGACCTACGACACCGCTACGCCCACGCGCGAACTCTCCTCGTCACTCATCGTCCTCACCATGCCCGCCTACATCCTGATCGCCACCCTCATGGTCGCGGGCATGAGCAACGCCGTGAACATCACCGACGGCATGGACGGCCTGGCCGCGGGCATCAGCAGCGTCGTCGCCTTCGGCGCTCTCCCCCTCGCGCTCATCGCGGGCACGCAGAGTTGGGCACAGACCCTGCTCGTCCCCTACGTGCCCGGCACCGCCGAACTCGCCGTCGTCGCGGGCGCGCTCGCCGGCGCGTGCCTCGGGTTCCTCTGGTTCAACTGCTCCCCCGCACAGGTCTTCATGGGCGACACCGGCGCCCTCTCGCTCGGCGGCATGATCGGCTTCCTCGCCATCGCCACGCGGCAGGAGTTCGTCGTCCTGCTCATGTGCGGCGTCTGCCTCGCCGAGATCGGCTCCGTCGTCATCCAGGTCGGCTGCTTCAAACTCACGGGCGGCCATCCCAACGGCAAGCGCTTCTTCCGCGTCGCCCCCTACCACCACCACCTCCACCTCGGCGGCTGGACCGAGCAGCAGGTCGTCGTCCGGTTCTGGATCGTCACCGCCGTGCTGACGGTGATCGCGCTCGCATCCATCAAGGTGCGATGACACACGCAACATGCCCGCCGGGGACGCGACTCGGCGCGCGAGTCAAACGCCCAGCGCGCGCGACACCAGCATCGCCGCCCACGTGACCGCGAACGCGATCAGCCCCAACGCGCCGACGCCGACCAGCACCGTCAGGCAACCGTGCGTGTTCGAGACCCGACCGGCGCGCGACGCGGGCGCACCGGCGTTCGGCGCCCCGCTCGGGGGCGCCGGAGGAACGGAACCGGATTGTGCGGACATGGGGTGTTCGGCCCGGGCTGTGCCTCGCCGTGCGACTCGCAGCGGCGTGCCTCGGCCTGTGCGACGCCGCTCGCCTCCCGGCGAACCGCGTACATCCAGAGCATAGGCCACCGGCAGGCACGCCGACCGTCTCACCCCGCGAGGTCGGACGCCTCCGCCTCGCCCCGGCTCGCGTGGCGCACGTGCAGCACGATCACGCTCCGCCCGCGAACGATGAAGAGCGCCCGGTAGCCGGCGCGCACCAACTGCCGGACCTCGACGCCGAGCGCTCCTCCCTCGGGCGCAAGCACGCACCGCTCCGCGAACGTGGCGAGCGATCCGATGCAGCCTCCATCTCGTCCAGCCAACGCACCGCGTTCGCCGGCGACTCGCGAGAGATGTACGCGTACGCATCGCCCAGGTCGCGCTCCGCCCGCGCGGTGAGCAGCACGGCGCGCTTCACGACTTGCGCGGCCTGCGCGTGCGCCTCGACGAACCGCGCCCCCCGCCCCTCAACGCACCGAACACGCGATCCGCCGGAACGACCCGCCCCACCCCCGCATCGGACAGGCCCTCACGCAGCCCGGCGAGCGTCTCCAACTCTTCCAGCCGATCCAGCAGC
>DAOMNQ010000132.1:0-3857 GCA_035443945.1 Phycisphaerales bacterium
TGAGCGCGCATGCCGGGGACGAGTTGCGCAACCTCCCGGGTGAGCTTGATGTCGGCGCCCGAGGGGCGGGATCTCCCCGAGGGGTGGTTGTGCAGGATGAAGTAGCCGTCGGCCTCGAAGCCCTTGAGGTCGCGTTCAATGTCCTGCGTGAGATTCGGGGGGACATAGACCGCGGCCGGCAAGCGGTTCGAATAGCCGGCCTCACCGACGACGGTGTCGCCCTTGGTGTAGAACACACGGAAGGTCTCGAAGCGCGGATCCCGATAGACCTGGGCGAGTGTGGCAAGCGCCTCGGCGCCGTCGACCTTCTGGCCTACGAGTCGGTTTCCTCCGTTGGCTCGGAATCCGGCGGTGAGCCGTGCACCGAGTAGGGTGATGGCGGCTCGATCAGTGTGATCGCCCCATCGGCGTGCCGCACGTAGGTTGAGCCGTCGGACAATGGCCTGGAGCGCACTGCGACCGGTCTCGCGCTGCGCCTCGGTGGTGCCGGGTCGGGTTTCGATGCCGTCGTAAGGGTCGGCTTGCTCATCGCGTTGGGTCTCCTGGGGCCGAGTGTCGGCCGGCTGCGCCGTCGTGTCGATGATCCGTGCACCGGTGCCTGCCCGCTCGAGCGCGCCTTCGGCGTCGCGGCGATTGGAGTATTCACCGAAGGTGGAACCGTCCGCCCGGCTCACCGCGAAGGGTTTGCCGGTTTTTTGGACATGCTTCACTTGTCCGGACTCGGTCTCGCTGCGGAAGTGCGACACCAGATCGATGAAACGCCGTGGCTGCCAGGTGGCCATGCGCTTGAGTTCCGCGCGCAGTTCCTTGTGTCCGAAGCGCGCGCCGTGGCGCTCGACGATTCTTTCGCCGTGACGCTCGAACAGATCCTTCGCCTGGGCGCGATCGGCCTTGCGTTGCGCGCTCTCGGCCTTGGTCTGCGCCTTCGTGGTGCGTTTCTGCTGTTTGCGGAAGGCGTCGAGTTCGGCGTCGATCGTGTCCGTGCGTCCCTTGAGGTTGAGGATGCCGTGATCAAGCGGGGCGGTCGATTGATCGGGGACTGACGACTGTGCCGGGAGCGCTGCGGCGGCCTCCGGGCTATCCGGGCGAACCACCGTGAAACGGTCGGCCTTGGTCGGATGCGGGATCACGACGTGCCCGATGCCGTCGCGCTCGCTCCGGGCGTGTGCTATGCGCTCGGCGCCGGTTTGCGTGAAGGGGTAGAGGGGCGCTTGCTGCGACGCGTCCCACGGTTTGGCCTCGGGTTCGGGCGCCGGCTGGAAGCGGGCAAGCGCGGCGCGCTGCTCGGGGGCAAGGGACTGCGCGTGTGCGACACCGAAACCGGTCTCGTCGATGTTCGGGACGATGACCGGATTGCGCCCATGCTCTGTCATGAGTGCCGCCAGGCGTTGGGCGGCCTCGAGTGGTACCGGAAACTGGCCCTCGACCGCGGTGGTGAAGGGGCCGAAGTCAGGCGTCGGTTCGACATCGGGAATCACGCCTACCGCGACGGGGTCGTCGATTGGCATCGGTATCTGGTCGACCGCGGTGGCCGCGGCGCGCGAGATCGGTCCGGCAGCCGGGTCGATGCCGAGCGCTTCGGACGGCGTCGGGCCGATGTCGGCCATCTCCGGTGGTGCCGCGTTGCGTCGTGGCGTCGCGGTGATGCCGGGGATGTTCACGCCAGCGCCCAGCACGCCACCGGCCAGCGCACCCTCGACGGCTGCGCGCGGCACGTTCTCCATCAACGGACGACCTTCCGCCCAGTTCTGCCACATCGTCTCCTGCACGGTTTGCGGCAGTTCCTCGAACACGCCTTCAGTCAGGGCGCCGCCGAGCATGCGTTTTACGAGCCCCGGCGCAGGGCTCGCCGTGCCGGCCGTGCCGCCTGCAATCAGTACGTCGGGGTCGATCAGGCCTGCACGCTGCGCGAGACGACCGCCCGCATAACCGATACCGGCACCGACCACGCCGGCACCCGCCGACGCAAGAGCCGCGCGACGCGCATCCACGCTTTCGTCGATCTCCTGCATCGTCTGACCGGCAATCACCGCACCTTCGCCACCTGCTGCGGCTGCAGCGCCCTGGCGAGCGGCCTGCGAAGCGGTAGCAGGCTTCGAAAGCATTCCAGCCGCCCGAGCACCGCTGAGCGCAGCGCGCCCACCCAAGCCCCCCGCCACCATTGACGGCAGCGACTCGGCCACCATCCCGGCCACGCGCCCCGGGTTTCGGGCATAGGCGCCCGCGATGTCTGCGGCGTCGCCGTCTTCCCACGCCTTGTCGATTTCTTCGACCGCACGACGACGCTGCGGGGAGTACTCGCGCTCGGCTTCCTCGGCCCACTTCCCGGGCTGGAAGCCAGTGACTTCCCCAATGCGATCGGTGGCCTGGCTGACGTGGCGCTCTCCGGTCGCTGCGGCCACGGGAATGTCCAACAGTCCCGCCGCCATGCCGGGGATCTGCTGCACGCCCCGCTTTACGTCGGTGCCGAGGTCTTGCAGGAGGGATGTGTTCCGCGTCGGCTTGGGGGGGCGCAGATCCTCGAACAGCGCATCGGCCGTGTTGCTGCCGGGATGTGTACTCGCACCCGGGCTCAGATCGGCGAACAGGGCGTCGGCCGGCGATGGGCCCGTGCCGGCGGAATTGCGCTTGCCCGGCGCGAGGTCGGCGAAGATGTCATCCGCGTTCATGTCAA
This sequence comes from Phycisphaerales bacterium, assembly GCA_035443945.1. Lineage (GTDB taxonomy): Bacteria > Planctomycetota > Phycisphaerae > Phycisphaerales > UBA1924 > CAADGN01. The sequence goes on from DAOMNQ010000132.1 coordinate 2,675, forward strand.
TCCTCCAAGACGAACCCGAATTGCTGAAGTCGTTCAGCGACTGCCGCGGGGTCGGCGCCGTTGGCAATGAAGTTGCGCGCCGACATCAGCACCTGGTCGCGGGTCAGCCCTGGGGGCAATGGTTTGGCCTGCTGGCGTTGCGTGACGCGTGATCCCGTCCCGTCTCTGTTCAGGATCATGGGCACCTTGCGGGTGCCTGCCATCGGCTGTTTCGGGTCGAGGAGTTCCTCGTCGTAAATCACCTGAGCGTTTCGGTCGGTCGATTGCCCCGAGAGCGAACGAATCAGTTCGGCCAGCCGCTGGCGCTCGGCCGGGTCTTGTGTCTGCGTGAGTTGCCGCTGCAGGGTGTTGAGTCGATTCGCCTGCTGAGCCGTGATCTGGGCGGCCGCGATCTGCGGGTTTGCCAGCATCTCGCGCAGGGTCATCTCGCGCGCCTGATGCTGGCCTTGCTGCTGTGCCTGCATCATCTGCAAGCCCGCCTGACGCCCGGATCGACTCTTGCCCGTCAGCAAGTCCCGGGCGATTTCCTCGTTGGTCGTCTTCCGGAACGATCCGCCTCGGCCTTGGTTGAAGTTGATCTGGTCACGTAATGCGGTATTGCCGGCGTAGATCTCCCGCAGCCGGTTCAGCCTTGCGACGACATCGTGAGTACCGTCCTGCTGCATGTTGGACGGATCATCCGCGGCGCCCTGTCCGCTGTAGGTCACGCGGCCCTGCGGATCGACCGTGCGTGTGACACCTGGCGCGCCCGCAACGGCACCCGACTGCCGGGCCTGATGGCTCCCGGATGGGATTGTCGCGCCAGCGCCGACGTCGTAGTTGGGCGGCATGGGCTGCGTGTTGCTTACCGCGATCTGTGGTGCGCCAGAACCTGGACTGCGCATGGCAGATCCGGCCGGCGCCTGGGGCATTGTCCGCCCGGGCCGTGACCCGATCGGCTCGGCGTTTCCCGTCACAGCCGTGCGCATTGCCTGGGCCGCCGGATCAAGCGCCTGTCGGGCGCTGTCCATGAGATCATGCCCCAGCCCGATCGCTGGGACCAACGTATTGCGAACGGTTGCACCCACGGCCGACGGAACGCCGCCCTGCTGATAGGCTGCGCGGATGTTCTGGCCCGCGCCTTGAATTGCGGTGGTGGTGCGCGGAAAAGCCTGAGAGCGCAGTCGCTCGATGCCGCGTTCGA
>DAOMNQ010000133.1:0-3652 GCA_035443945.1 Phycisphaerales bacterium
TCATGTCCACGAGCGCGACACGGCGAGGGGAAGAGTTGGGGAAGTCGATGATTTGCAAGCGGCTCACCGCCGCCGGCGCATCGTCAGGGCGGCGAGCGCGAGGGGCGCGAGGGAAGCGGTGGCGGGGATGGGGATGTAGGCGATCCAGGCTTCCTGGTGGCTCGGATGATTGAGGTCCCATCCTCTCCCAGTGATGATGAGCGTGTCGTCTGCGATTGTGACGCCGGTGGCAATGGAGAGCCACCATCCGGAGTCCAGCGTGTCGATGCCGAAGTCGAGGAGGACTTCGCGCACGGAGCGCATGCCCCACTCCTCGCTCCAGACGAAGGCCTCCTCGCCGCCGATCGCCGCGGTGGACCTGCCGACGACGAACGAGCCGTCGGGCGAGACGCCGCTGGCTACGCTGACCCTGTCGGGCCTGTCTGTGAGGTGGCCGAGTGGGATCCAGCCGGTGTCGGCGCGCCAGCGGAGGGCCTCAATGCCGGACTGCGGCTTGCTTCCTTCGCCTACGACGGTCGTGCCGTCGTCCGAGAGCGACAGCCCGGCCGCGCTCCACCAGCCGTCTGGCTTGCCGAGGCCGACCATGCCGGTCTCGTGTGTCCAAAGGAAGGCTTCGCCGTCGGCGCTTCCCTGGCTTGCGCCTGCGATGACACGCCCGTCTGCGGAAATGTCAAACGCTATACTCGTGTTGTGCCCGGGCATGAAGCCGAGGCCGACCATGCCGGTCTCGGGCGTCCAGCGGAACGCCTCAAGATTGCTTGGACCGCCCGCGGCGCCGGACTTGCTCCAACCCACGACGAACGTGCCGTCATCAGAGACACCCGCCGCCTCGCTGTAGAAGGTTGAGCCGGGAAGATCGCCCAGGCCGATCATGCCGGTCGTCTCGGACCAGCGGAAGGCCTGTCCACCTTCGCTGGACGAGCCGTTACCGACGATCCATCGGCCATCACCGGACACACGGTTCGCGTGGCTCTCGTGGCCGCCGGGGAGGGTGCCGATCCCGACCATGCCCTCCTCGTTCCAGCGGAAGGCCTGGCGGAGCCCAGGGAAGCCGCCGCCGTAGAGGCTCCAACCGACGACGGTGCTGCCATCCGCGGAAAGCCCGGCAGCCGAACTGTTGATATCTCCTCCGGGCAAGTCGCCGAGTCCAAAGAACGAGGCCGAGCGCTGGGCGTGCGCGAAGGAAGCCAGCGCCATCACGGTCGCGGCGGCAGCGCGTGTGAACACATCGAGGCTCATGTGGCCCTCCTGACCTGCGCCGGACACGGGCATCATCCGCCCCCGGGGGGCAGGACCGTCGAGTTGATCAGCACCGATACGCTGTCACTCGCGTGGTTGGTCGTCACGATGTCGTCCAGACCGTCCTGGTTCAAGTCCACGCAGATCACCTGGATCGCCATGCCGGAGCGTGGTCCCGTGCCGGGGTCGAGCGACTTGTGGTAGGCGGGGTTGCCGGGGACGTACTGGAATCTGCCGTCTCCCTTGCCGAGCAGGAACGAGATCTGGCCCGTGCCGTTGGCGGGTCGTGTGACGATGACGTCGGGCTTGGTGCCCAGGTTGATGTGGCCGACGGTGATGCCCTGGAACGCGTTGGCGATCGGCTCGCCGCCCGGGAGGAGTTCGTAGGTGTCGAGCATGTCCTGGGAGCAGTCGAAGGTGAACTTGCCGCGCCCGTCGCTGTGGAGGATCTGCACCCAGCCGTTGCCGCTGACGATGCCGGCCACGTCGTCGCGCCCGGAGCCAGCGGTGAACCTCCCCGCGGCGAGGTCGTTGAAGTGCCAGCTGCTGCACGGCGCGGCCCGCTTGGCCGGGGCGAAGTTGAACGAGCCGCCGTTGGTCAGCACGGACACGTTGTTGTCGACCCAGTTGGCGGTCGTGGCATCGATGAGAGGCAGACCGAAGGCGACGCGGTTGAAATCGCCCACGACCACGTCGGTCGAGACGTCCGCGCTGGGCAGGTCGAGCGGGACACTGGCACCGAGGACGAGCGTGCCGGGATCCTGCGGGTCATTCCGGAGCATGTACGCGACGTCCATCGGGAAGGGCGAGAGCAGATTGAGGTCGGTGGCGACCGCCACGTCGTTCAGACCATCGTTGTCGAAATCGGCGACAGCCAGTCCACGGACGGGAAGATCCGTCACATAGTGGCTCTTGAGCACGAACTGATTGACCGGCTGGGGTTCCCAGAGGAAGACGTACACACCCCAGGTGCTGTGAACGGGGTCGAAGACGGGGTCTGTCGGGTCGAGAGCGGAGGCGGAGACGACCAGGTCGAGGAAGTCATCTTCCTGCGGGTTCATGTGGGCGAAGCGCACTTCCGCGGGGACGGTCTTCGCGTAGTACAACCCGCCCGAGAAGTTGTTGAACTCCGGGAAGAAAATGTCCTGGTACGGGGAAAGCCCGTCGGCGGGATTCGCCCAGTTCTTCGTGTTCCTGAAGATGCGCACGAGCGCCTTAGGTTCCGGGGTAGCCGACTGCGTCCACGCGTGATTCACGTCGTAGTGGCCGCACGCGACCGCGAGGTCGGGGTAGCCGTCCGGCCCGCCCCCGAGACCTCCCGTTACGTCACCGGCGGCGACGCCAAACGGGTACGAACCGCCGCTCAGGAAGACGACCGGTGGCTTGAAGCTCGGCAGCCATTCGCCTTGCCCCCACGCCCTCTCCCCGGCGCCGACGCCTCCCGCCACGGTGAGGGCGGCCACCACCCTAACCCCCCCCCTTACGGATACCCGAAAGAGTTCCCTTCACCGTCCCAGCCATGTCGGTCGCTGCCATCGCCGTTCTCCTGTTGTTCGGAGTGCGTCCACCACCCGGCCCGCGCGGGGCAAGCCGGGAACCCGTGGCCCACGATTGGAATATGCACCGAGGTTCCGGCGGCGTCAAGCTCGTTCACGGACTTTCCTACCGCCCGAACAGCCGCGCAACATCGTGGAAGGTGACGACGAGGAAGACCGTTCCGATCAGCAGCAGTCCGGCCATTGTCACGGCGTTCTGCACGGGGATGGGGACGGGTCGGCCGCGGACCTGCTCGTAGACGAGCATGAGGAACTGCCCGCCGTCCACGATCGGCAGCGGCAGGAAGTTGATGACGGCGAGGTTCACGCTGATGAGGCCGAGGAAGAAGATGAGCCAGATGATGCCGCGGTCTGCGATCCGCGTGCCCAGGTCCGCGATCCCGACCGGGCCGCGCAGGTGCTCGACCTTCACCGTGCCCTGGAAGAGCCGCGCGATGGTCAGATAGGTCATCATCATCATCCGGTGCGTCTCGCGGACGCCCTCTGTGACGGCGTTGACCGGCCCCGTCGCGCGGCGGAGGAACGACTCGAGTTCGAAGACAGCAACGTCGAACGGCGGTCGCCACGAGAGAGCGTGCAGCGCGGCCAGATCGGCCCCGGCGAGCGTCCACTCGGCGGTGCGCACGACCGGCACGCCGTCTCGCTCGACCGGGAGTTCGAGTTCGAGCGAGACCGTGGCAGGTTCGCCGCGGAGTTGGGCGTCGCGCGTTGCGGCACGGAGGGCCTCGCGCAGTTGCGTGAAGTCCGCAACCGGGGCACCGCCGACCGAGAGCACTCGTGTGCCGGGCCTGGTGATCAGCCCCGCGGCGGGCGGCGCGGCCGGCACGGCGTCGCGGCGCAGGTCAGCGAGCGACTCG
>DAOMNQ010000134.1:0-3637 GCA_035443945.1 Phycisphaerales bacterium
ACAGCCCAAACGGCTTCTACGAAGGCTGGATCGCCCACATCCCCATCCCCGCACCAGCCTCGCTCGCCCCGCTTGCCATCGCCATCGCATACTGCACCGGACGCCGCCGAACGCCCTGATCCCGCGCCGCAGCCCCGCACGACCACAGTCCCGGCAGCGCCCGCCCCGCCCGTGTATCCTGCCCTCCCGCCCGCGGCCTCCCCGCCGCGACCGGGGCAGGAGAGCCACCCATGCCGCGACGTGCATTCCCACGGTCCGCCACGCGCCTCGCCGCGTGCTCGGGCGTCGCCGTCGCGGGCGCGCTCACCCTCGGCGCCTGCAACACCACCTACACCGTGGACCTCACCAACCGCATGAGCGTGCCCATCACCGCGTGGCTCTCGCAGGACCGCCTCGTCGACGAGCCTGTCCGCCTCGCCTCCACGCGCCTCGCCCCAGGCCAGAGCGCGGCCCTCGGCCCCGTCGAAGCCGTCTGGACCGATCCCATGCGCCTCTACGTCGTGCAGGCCGACGAGGCCGGCCTGCCGCCGAGCAAGTTCTACGTCCGGCGCGGCTACCAGCGCATCGAGGTCGTCGCCGACGGCGACGCGACCTACGGCTCGCCGCGCTTCACCGTCATCCCCGACTGATCGACGAAGGAGAACCCGATGCTCCAACTCGCTCTCGTCGCGTTGCTCGTGCCCGCGCAGGTTCAGCAGCCACAGCATCAGCAGCCCTCGCGTGCGGCCGCCGCGCCCACGCACCCCATCATCACCGAGATCCTCTACGCCGTCCCGCGCGGGCCCGAGGGCGACGCCAACCGCGACGGCCTGCGCGACGCCCTCGGCGACGAGTTCGTCGAACTCTACAACCCCCACGACAAGCCCGTCCGCCTCGACGGCTACACCATCAACGACCGCAACCCCCCCGGCAGCAACCAGGTCTCCTTCGTCTTCCCGAAGTTCGAACTCCCCCCCCGCGCCGTCGTCGTCGTCTTCAACGGCGTGAACCAGTCCTGGACCGGCCCCGTCGGCGACTCCGCCAAGGCCCCCGACAAGCCCCACGACGACTTCGACGGCGCATGGGTTTTCACCATGGGCAACACCTCCAAGAGCACCGGCTTCGCCAACGACGGCGACTGGGTCGTGCTGCTCGACCCAAGGGGCGAACCTGTCTCGTGCGTCGCCTGGGGCAAGACCGACACCCCGCCGCCCTTCCCGGACTCCGTCGTCGAGCGCGCCCCGAACACCTCCTCCGGCAGCGTCCAGCGCACGCAGCCCGTTGCCGCCTCGCCCTTTACGGCGCACCCCAGCATCGGCGGCCTACGGTTCAGCCCCGGCACCCCGCCGGGCGGCCGCCAGGCGAGCGCACAGGCCGACGAGGACCGCTGACGATGGCGTGGATCACCAAGGACTCCGCCGGCGCGCAGGTCGAACGACGCGACGAGCCGTACCTCACCGCCGACATGCGCCGCGACCTCGACGAGCGCATCCTCCCTCGCTACGAGCGCCGCGCCGGCGCGCTCCTCCCCGCCCTCCACATGGTGCAGGAGCAGTACGGCTGGATCCCCCATCAGGCGATGATGGAGATCGCACGCCACCTCGGCATGACGCCGGCCGAGGTGCTGGACACCGCCAGTTTCTACGAGGAGTACTGGCTCAAGCCCAAGGGCAGGCACGTCGTCGCCGTCTGCCGATCCATCGCCTGCGAGTTCTGCGGCCAGCAGGCGATCACCGACGCCGTGCGCGAGGCCCTCGGCATCGACGTCGGCGAAACCACCGACGACGGCGAGTTCACACTCATCGAACTCGAGTGCCTCGGCTCGTGCGGCACCGCGCCCGCGGCCCTCATCGACCACACCCTGCACGAGAACCTCAAGCCCGCCGACGTCCCCCGCCTCCTCGCCGAGGCGAAGCACGCCCACGGGCACTGACACCGCGACCGGAACCAGCGATGGCCGAGGGACAGCCCAAAGTCTGCGTCATCTGCAAGCAGGACTGCTCCGCCCGTCCGCACGTCAAGGACAAGCAGGGCCGATACGCCTGCCGGGCGTGCATCGAGAAACAGCAGGCAAAGGCCGCCGCCAAGGCCCCTCCGCAGCCGCAGACCGGCGGCACCGACCCCGTCATGGCGCGCCTCGTCGAAGGCTCCGTCGCCGTGAAGTCCACACCCTGCCCTCAATGCAGCAGCCCAATCCCCCCGGGCGGCGTCGTCTGCGTGCAATGCGGCTTCAACACCGAGACGGGCAAGTCGATGCGCACGCGCGTCACCGTCGAGGAACCCGAGAAGAAGAAGGGCAAGAAGGGATAGCCGCGCACGCGCCCGCCGCGCTCTATCCTTCTCCCGATGCCCGGCGCCCCACGCAAGACCATCATGCGCTCCCTCGGCCAGTTCTTCGGCGAGGTCTGGAAGGGCGTCCGCCACGACCCCGCCGCGCCGAAGACCGAAACGCTCCGCCGCGAAACGCACGAGCAGACCCGCGACACACCCGCCGGCCGCGTCACCCTCCGCCGCACCGTCGTCGAGGAGATGCGCATCGAGCCGCCCCCCCCCGCGCCCAAGGAGCAGGCCCCATGACACGCACCGCCGCATCGGCCCTCGCCGCCGCCTCACTCCTCCTCGGCGCCTGCGGCACGTCCCACCCCCAGTTCACCTTCCTCAACGACTCCACCGCCGACCTCGCCCTCCGCGTCTTCGAAGGCCCGAGCGACACCACCACACTCGACGCCCCTCTCGTCGGCCCCGGCGGCTCCATCAGCGTTCCCCTGGAGGCCGAGGTCGATCCGGCGTGGCAAGGCCCGCGCGTGCGCGTGCTCGTCGCGCCCATCGGCCCGCGCGGCGCGGGCGACGCCTACGAACTCGCCCTCTTCAAGCCCCCCTTCCGCGTGCGCGCCTACGGCATCGCCACCGACCTCCGCTTCACCGTCGGCCCCGAATCCGAACCCCCAACCGCCGCGGACATCCGAGACCGCCCCCCACCACGAGTGCCGGGTGATGCCGTGAGGTAGCAGGGTCTGCCGTTCTGAGGCCAAAAACCAGCGAAAGGCACTTGGCGCGCGTCGGCTCATTGGGCATACTGATCCCGTGGGCCTCTCGTGCCCGGTTCGCCCTCGCGGCGGGCCGGGTTGGTGGACGCGCACCGGACATCAGGAGAACAGCGATGGCAGCGACCGGAACGACTGGCTTTGCGAAGGGGTTCCTTACGGGCATCCGTAAGGGGGGGGGTTAGGGTGGTGGCGGTTCTGGCCGCGATGGTGTGCGTGCTCTCGGCGTCCGATCCGGCGTCGGGGCAGTCGGAGAAGGTGCCGCAGTTCGAGCCGGCGGTCAGTTTCGATGCGCTGGGGTGGTACCCCTACGGCATGGCGACCGCCGACATCCTGTCCAACTCAGGGGACGGGGAAGCGACCGCAGGTCAGGACGGCTACCCGGAACTGGCGGTCGTCACGACAGGGTGGGATCTCCTCGCGAGCGGTGGAGAAGTGCTCGGCAGCCGGGTTCGCGTCTTCCGAAACAAGGGCACGTGGCAGACCGATCCGGGAAACGCCCTCGTCCCGCATTGGCTCGGGCATCTTCCCGGCGGAGCCGGCACGGAGGTCGCGTTCTCCGACGTCACCGGTGTGAACGGCGTCGATCTCGTCGTCTTGGCTGTCTACGGCTC
>DAOMNQ010000135.1:0-3602 GCA_035443945.1 Phycisphaerales bacterium
CTGGAGGCGGCCTACGAGCAGGCGGTGAAGTCGCTGGGTGAGGGGGGATCCCGATCGGGGCCGCGCTGGTGGACGCGGCGGGAGTGGTGGTGGCGCGCGGGCACAACCTGCGGGTGCAGTCGGGCGACCCGACGGCGCACGCGGAGATGGTGTGCATCCGCAACGCGGGTCGGCGACGGGACTGGCACCGGCTGACGCTGGCGTCGACGCTCTCGCCGTGCGCGATGTGCTCTGGGACGGCCGTGCTGCACCGCATCCCGCAGGTGGTGATCGGGGAGAACCGGACGTTCCGTGGGCGGGAGGACTGGCTGTGCGAGTCGGGGGCGAAGGTTGTGGTCGTGGACGATCCGCGGTGCGTGGCGCTGATGGAGCGGTTCATCCTGGAGCGGGCGGAGTTGTGGGAGGAGGACATCGGGGTGCCGGGGGAGTGACGGGCGTGGGCGTGGGTGGGCACAGGCGGGACGCCTGTGCCACCGATGGTCAGTCCTCGCCGTCGCGGGGGTTGACCTCTCGCCAGCGGACGACGCGTACGGGGATGCCTGCGGCGGCGACCGTGCCTTCGACGGGTGCGCTGAGGGCGAAGGGCATGCGTGGGGACACGCCGTGGAGTTCGTCGGCGACGATGACGGGTGAGGAGGGCGAGCCGGAGGTCCAGAGGATGGTGGAGAAGGGGCCTGGTGCGCTGCCCTGTCCGCCGTCGTAGACGACGTTGTTGTTTCCGGCCTGGAAGTTGCCGGAGGCGTAGACGCGGCCGCTGATGTTGGTGTTGTTGCCGGCCTGGAAGTTGCCGTTGTGGACGTAGATGTGACCGGTGACGTCGGCGTTGTTGCCGGTCTGGAAGTTGCCGTTGACGAGATGGAAATAGACGCGGCCCTCGCCGTTGCGGACGATCTGGAAGTTGTTGCCGGTGTTGACGTTGCCGTTGGTGAAGACGAGGTTGACGTCGCCGTTGGTGGTGTTGGCGATGAAGCGGAAGTTGTTGCCGACGCCGGGCATGGAGCGGAAGAAGTAGTCGCCGGCGGAGACGTTCAGGGTGCAGCCGTTGCCGGCGGTGATGTCGCGGTAGGAGCCGGGCGCGACGGTGGCGGTGGCGTTGTTGCCGTAGGAGAGGTTCGTGCTGCCGTTCGATCCGGCCGGGGGCGCGGGGAGCGAGATGCCGTTGATCTGCGCGCCCTGCAGGCCGTAGACCTGCATCGAGCCGTAGGAGAGATTGCCGCCGGAGGAGTAGACGAGGTAGTCCTCGTAGGTTGGCGTGGTGGACCGCTGGCGGATGGCGGCGACGGTCTGGTTCTCGCCGGGGCCTGAGATCATCTGGACGCTGACGGGCGCGCTGCCGAGGTTTGGGCCAAGGACGGCTGCGGTCCAGGCACTCCCGTCCCAGGTGCGCGAGCGGAGGCGGTTCTCGCCGCTGCGGTGCCAGGCGACGACGGCCTCGCCGTTGGGGGTGAAGGCGGCGGCGACGCGTGGCTCGAGCGGGTTTTCCATGGAGGTGTCGAGGGCGGTCACGTTCGCCCAGTTCGACCCGTTGAAGGAGGAGGCCTCGGCGCGTTTCGTCGCGGTTGACCAGACGGCGATGAGGCGGTCGCTGCCCTCGCTCGGGTCGCGTGCGACGCACATCCACGCGACGACTCCCGAGCCGCCGGAGATCGTTCCCGCGCTGCTCCAGGACGCGCCGTTCCAGGTGCGGTGGCGTTTCCCTCCGCCGGTCTGGCCGTAGACGACGCGGGCGTTCGCGCTCTCGCCGACGTACGCGCCGGCGAAGGGCTTGCCGTCGGAGGGCAGCGAGGTCGAGAGTGTGGAGGGCGATCCGAAGGACGACCCGTTCCACACGGCGGCGGCGAGGCGTGAACTCGTGCCCGCGAGCAGGATCATCTCGTCGGATTGCGGGCGCTGCACGAGTTCGATCCAGCGCGGGGCAGTGTCGAGGTTGAGGCCGGCGTAGGTCTGCTCGTCGGAGAGCGTGCCGGCGGTGATGGTGCGGTAGTGGATCGCGGTCTGGTTGATGTTGCGGTAGACGATGAGCAGGTCGCCGGACTCGCCCTCGAAGCCGGCGTGCCAGGTGCGTGTGAGCATGGTGCCGACGTCGGCGCAGACTTCCTCCGGGTCCGACCACGAGGACGATCCTTCGATCGAGACCATGAGCGATCGGTTGTCGTCCACGGCGACGGTGGCACGGCGGCCGTTGGGGGCGTGGTGGAGCGTCATCCAGGCGATGGGGCCTGCGAACGCGGGCGGGGCGGTGACGCTCTCCCACGGGTTGTCCCACTCGGCGCAGCGGGCGAGGCTGGCGGACGAGGACTCGGCGTAGATGAGCGTGTGGCGCGGCGGGTCGGCGAGCGTCGCGCCGGCCGACACGGCCAGCACGCACGCGGCCAGCGACCACGGTGCGATCGGGCGTCGATTCTGCGTCCCCATGGCGGTCCCCTTCGGCGTGACGGGCGAGCACGCCGTGCGGCGGTGACGCCCCGGATCAAGCATCGGAAACGGCCTGCGGCAAAGCCCCGGAACGGGCCGGACGCGTGCCCGAAGCGTGCCGGTTGTGTGGGGGAACGTCCGGGTAACGCCGAGCACGACCGGGATCGGAGACAGAAGGAGGAGAGGGAGGGCGACGGTCGTGGCACAGTCAGGGGGTGTCGCTGCGGAGGGAGGCGGCGATGGCGACCTCCTGGAGGCGGACGCTCTCGCGGTCGAGGGCTTCCTTGGTGGCGTGGAGCGTGTTGGGATCGACGCTGCGCCAGTCGGCGTCGGCCGCATCGGCGAGCGCACGCAGTGAGGCGGCGTGTCGGTCGAGGCTGGCGGCGTAGGCGGGGTCGAGTTCGGCGCGGTGGCGCTCCAAGCGCTCGCCGATCCACTTGAGGTCGAGGCGGCTGTTGGCGACGAGGTCCACGATGCGGTGGCGGGTCATGTCATCGCGGGCGTTCGCGTAACTCTCCCGCTCCATGCGCTCGACTTCGTCGGCGGACAGGCCGTGGTTGGGGACGACCTGGAGCGAGGCGCGGCGGCCGCTGCGGCGCTCGACGGCGCGCACGGTGAGGACGCCGTTGGCATCGACGAGGAACTCGACTTCGAGTTGGGGCACGCCGGCGGGCATGGGCGGGATGCCGCGGAGGTGGAACTCGCCGAGGGTGCGGCAGTCGGCGGCCATCTCGCGCTCGCCCTGGACGATGCGGAGGAGGATGGAGGTCTGGCCGTCGACGCTGGTGGAGAAGCGCTCGACGGCGCGGGCGGGGACGGCGCTGTTGCGGAAGATGAGTTTGGCGGCCGCGCCGCCGACGGTTTCGACGCCGAGGCTGAGCGGGATGACGTCGAGCAGGAGCGTGCCTTGGCGGTCGCCGCGGAGGATGGCGGCCTGGACGGCCGCGCCGAGGGCGACGACACGGTCGGGGTCGAGGGCGGTGTACGGCTCGCGGGCGAAGAAGTCGGCGACGGCGGCGCGGACGAGGGGCGTGCGGGTCGCGCCGCCGACGAGGATGACGGCGTCGCTGGCGGCGCGTTCGAGGCGGTCGTCGCGGAGGGCGCGCCGGCAGCAGTCTAGCGTGCGCTCGACCAGGGGGCGGATCATGGCCTCGTACTCGGCGCGGGTCACCGTGCGGCGGTAAACA
>DAOMNQ010000136.1:0-3552 GCA_035443945.1 Phycisphaerales bacterium
GGATCGCCGGCGGTGTAGGCGTTGAGGAAGGCGAGCACGTCGAGCGTGTTGATGACGGTGTCGCCGTTGAAGTCCGCGGGGCAGGCGTGGTCGTCCGGCTCGGCGGGAACGACGGTGAGGAGGAAGGTCGCGGGGAGTGAGGCCGGGATGGTGAATCCTCCGGTCGCGGCGATGAGGTCGCCCTCGGGCATGACGGCGATGCCGGGGCCGACGGTCTCCATCCACTGGTCATCCGAGAGGCCCTCGCCGCCGAAGTTCACGTCCATGAAGTCGGACATGAACGGCGAGAAACCGGGATCGCCCGAATCGTCGTTGGCGGCGGAGAGGTGTACGAACGGCGCGTACGCCGGCCCGCCGACCGCCCGGTGGTCGCTGATGACGAGCCGCCCGAGCACGCCCTCCATGCCCGGCCCCTCGTGCCCGGCCTGGAGACAGAAGGGGCGGATGGGAACGAAGACCCAGCCGACCTCGGGCTGGTACCCCACGAGTTGGAGTTGGATGATCTCGATGGGCACGGCGAGGATCGGGTCGTTCCAGTAGGCGGGGTCGACGGCCAGCGACCGGCCGCCGTCGCGGTCGAGGATGTCGAAGTTGGTCGCGAAGATGGTGAGCATGTTGAGGAACGGGTCGAAGTTGACAACGGTGCCGACGGCGGAGGATGCGCCCGCGGTGAGCCAGCCACTGGGAGGCTCGGCGTCGGCGGCGCGGCCGGAGTGCTTGGCGCGAACGAGCGTCTCGCCGCTGACGCGACGCGGCGTTTCGGTCGCGGTGATGAGCGAGACCGCGCCGTAGCCGTCCCAGTGCGTCGCCTTGCCCGCCTCGTGCTCAGTCGCGCCCCAGACGCCGAGTTTCTTGGCGGCGCCGTACTTGATGTTGCGTGAAACGGTCGAGACGATGCCCGGCAGGTCGTTGGGATCGTCGTCGTCCTCGTGCGGGCCGTCGAGGTGCTTGCCCTTGACGCCGACCTGGGCGGCCTCGGCGCCGTCGTCCGCGCCCTCGGTATCGTCGCCGTCCTTGTCCAGGTCCCACCCGGCGACGACGTGGTAGATGTTGAACGTCCAGTTGACGCCGGCGACCGGGAGGGAGACGCCCCCCGCGCCGTCCGGCCCGTTCTTGTTGATCCCGTCCGCCGGGTCGTCCGTGTCGGTCGTGCGGAAGTCCCCCTTGGCCTCGAACTTGTCCTTCTTGTCGACGAGGATCTTGACGGCGGACCCGCCCGTGTTGTCCGCGAAGGCGCGGGTGCCCGCGAGGGCGAGGCCCGCGGCGAGGGCGAGCGCGAGCGTGGCGCTCGGGCCGGGACGGTGCGTGACGTGGCGATGCATGGCGTGACTCCCTCCGGGCGCGGAGGAAGACTCCGGCCCGGCGATGCGCGGGCCGACTTCGGGAACGCCCCGGCAGGCTCGGCCCGGCGTGGCGTGTGACGCGTGCGCAGCGACAGCGCTCCGCTCGGCTCACGCGGATTCGAGGGAGTATCGCGCCCGGCGCGCGGGGTCAGTCGCAGCCGGCGGTGTAGGCGTTGAGGAAGGCGAGGACGTCGAGGGTGTTGATGACGGTGTCGCCGTTGAAGTCCGCGGCAGGGTCGCCGCCCGTGTAGGCGTTCAGGAACGCCAGCACATCCAGCGTGTTCACCACCGTGTCGCCGTTGAAGTCGGCCGGGCACGGCTGCGTCATGGCGGCGAGCACGGCGGCGTGGGCGTTGATGCGCCCGTGCCCGAAGGTCTCGTCCCAGCCCGGCGCGCCCTTGTCGTCGGCGGTGGACTCGATGATCTCACGCACCTCGGCGTTCGTCAGGGCCGGATTCACGCTCAGCACCAGCGCGGCCAGGCCCGAGACGTGCGGGCAGGCCATCGACGTGCCGGACTGGTAGGAGTAGGTGTTGGGGCTGAAGAGCGTGTCCCACGTCGAGTAGACGTCCACGCCCGGCGCGGTCACGGACATCTCCGGGCCGGTCGTCGTGAACGAAGCGATCAGGTCGCGGTTGTCGGTTGCGCCGACGGCCATCGCGTCGGGCGCGGCCGCGGGCGAGCCGATCGTGCCGCCGGCCGTGTTGCCGCTCGCGGCGACAACGAGCACACCTGAGTTGTGCGCATACGCGACGGCGTTGTCGACGACGGAACTGCGCCCGGGGAAGCCGAGGCTGAGGGAGGCGACGTGCGCGCCGTTGTCGGCTGCCCAGATGATGCCCGCGGCGACCTGCGCCTCGGTTCCGCCGCCGAAGTCGTTGAGGACGCGGACGGGCATGATGCTGACGACCCAGTTGACGCCGGTGACGCCGATGCCGTTGTTCCCGCGTGCGCCGATGATGCCGGCGCAGTGCGTGCCGTGCGAGATGAGCCAACTGTCGTCCGCGTTGGTGGAGTTGTTGAGCACGTTCCAGCCGGGCACGCGGTTGGGCGTGATGTCGGGGTGGCTGAACGAGACGCCGGTGTCGATCACCGCGACGACGACGCTCGCGCTGCCGACGGTGTAGTCCCACGCCTCGGGGGCGTCGATGTCGGCGTCGGCGATGCCGGCCTGGCCGTTGATCGTCTGGCCGGTGTTGTGTAGGCCGTATTGGAGGTTGAAAGAGGGGTCGTTGGGGAAGGTGGAGAGGATGCCGCCGAGGCCGTTGAGTTCGGCTCGCTCGATCGCGCCGCCGCGGGCCGCGTCGGCGTTGAGCCGGGCAACCAGATCGGCGGGATCGTGGCCCGCGGGAAGCGTCAGAACCCAGCCCCGGTCGAGTTCGAACCGGGCCGCGAGGTCGGCGTTCGCGGGCGGTATCGCGAAGAGCGGCCGCAGGCTCTCGGCGTCGAGGCCTGGTGTGAACGCGGCAAGTTGGGCAAGGGCATCGTCCGTGGTCGCGCCGGGGGCGAGCCGGAGGATGACCTCGGACTCGTGCCAGCCGCCCATGACGCCGGGCGCCTCGACCGGGCCGCGGTAGGGCACGACGGGGTCAGGCCAGAGCGATTGCGCCCCGGCCGCAGCGGTGATGAGGATGGATGCAAGAAGACCGACGCGAACGGTGCGGTGGCTGAACATGCGGGTTCTCCCTCGATTCCTGCGGCGTGCGGCGCCGGCCGCTCGCCGATCGTGTGACTACTGGTACCGGATCGGGCGGTGCGAGTCCAGCCGAAAGCGTCGATTCTTCGGACGGTCGCGCGTCGGCGGGAAAGAGGCAAGAGACACAACCGTGACACGGGAACGCATCCGCCGGCGGGTCGTCTCCGTCTAAGACTGTGCATGGACCGTTCGGGCGGGCAACCGAGCGACGATTCGCTGCTCGCGGACTTCGCCGCGGGTAGGCAGGAGGCTCTCGGTGCGCTCGCCTCGCGGCACGTCTTGGCTTGCGGCCGCCGACCGCGGGCTTTGCGCAGCGATCCCGCGGGTCTGAGCGTCGGAAGATGTGAGATGGGCCTTGACGCGGCCGCATCCTCGGTGCATATTGGCATCGTGAGCCACGGGTTCCCGGCTTGCCCTGCGCGGGCCGGGTGGTGGACATACCTCGTACATCGGGAGAAGCGATGGCAGCGACCGACACGGCTGGGACGGTGAAGGGGATTCCTTCGGGCATCT
>DAOMNQ010000137.1:0-3401 GCA_035443945.1 Phycisphaerales bacterium
CCACACACGCCGCAACCCACCCCCACCCCGCGCGCGCCCGCCCCGACCCGCGCCGCAGCCATGCGTACCACACCAGCCCCGGCACCAGCAGCACCACGACGTACTTGAACAGGAACCCGACCGCGAGCGCGGCCCCCAGCGCCACCCACGCCGGCCCCGACCCACGCTCCATCGCCCGCCACCCCGCCCAGCACGCCGCCGCCCAGCACGCCACCATCGGCCCGTCGATCGTCATCAGCAGCCCGACCACCTGGAACACCGGCATCAGCAGGAAGACGCACGCGCCGAAGAACCCCGCACGCCCGTCCCCGCACGCGTCCCGCGCCAGACCCGCCACGCACAGCGCGCCCACGCCCGACGCGACCGCCGCCGGCACCCGCACCGCCCACGCCGATTCGCCGAAGAGCCACGTCGAGGCCGCGATCAGCCACGCCACCCCAGGCCCCTTCGAGTAGTACGACAACTCCAGCCGACGGCTCCACTCCCAGTAGTGGGCCTCGTCCTCGATCAGCGTGTACGGGCACAGCCACAGCAGATACACCACCCGCAGCGCGGTCACGCCCAGCACGAGCAGCAGCGTCGCACGCCACCCAGACGCCCACAGCGCAAAGACGCGCACCCCGACTGTCGCCGCCGAATCCGCCACTAGTGCTTCCTCAGCCCGCGGTACGCCGCCAGCGTGTACGCCGCCAGTCCGCCGACCCCACCCCACAGCATCAGCAGCCCCGGCGCGCCCGTGCTGTGCACCAGCGACTGCCCCCCGCTGATCGTCAGTACCGCCCCCAGCGCGGGAAAGAAACTCCACAGGTACACCGTCAGCGGCAGGCTCGATCGCAGCCGCACCGCCGTCACCGCACCCGTGATCACCATCACGAAGCAACTCGTCGCCATCGCCCAACGCTCGTGCTGCTTGCTCGTGATCTCACGCTCAAGATGCTCCAGACGACGCTCCAACTCCCGCGTCGGCGGGAGCAGGAACGGGTCGGCCCGCTCGCCCGTCACCCGCGGCGTCGCCAAAGCCAGCAGTTGCGGGGAGTCCATCGTCAGCAGCGGGGGCAGCGGGTCCTGCCCGGGCCGGATGTTGTCCAGCACTCGCTCCGCCAACTGCCCCCCTGGCGCCTCGCCCACCGTTCCCGGCTCCGCCCCAGCCCCGCGCGCCGCGAAACCGCGCAACGTCAGCCGCAGCGTCAGATCGCGATCCTCAAGCCGAGGCCCGCCCATGTGCGTCGCAAGCCAGGCCTGCTCCGCCGTGATCTCCGTACCCCCCCCCCGCCCGGCTCGCCCCCCGGCCCCAGCCGCCACACCTCCACGCTGATCGGCGCACCGTCGCGCGCAGGGATCAGCCGCCATGCCCGCTCGGGGTGGTCCCAGACGATGCCCGCCGCCCGCACCACGATCGGCTCCCCGTTCGCCCGCTCCAGCCGCACACGCCCCTGCGTCGCCAGCGCATCGCCGATCGCGTCCGTCGTCGCACGCTCCGCAAGGTGGTACGCCAGGTCGCGCGCCCTCATCCGGATGAAACTCATCCGGTCCGGCTCGTGCCGCAGCCGACGCAGTTCCGAGAACGTCAGGAACTTCGGGTCGTCCTCGAACGCGCTGGGCACCGCGAAACTGAACGGACGCAACTGCTCGAACAGGATCAGCGTCTCGTCCCGCCGAACCCCCGAACCCTGCTCCGGACGCACCCACGCCAGGCTCTGCCGACGGCCGTGCTCGTCCTCGTCCGGCACCACGACGATCGGCGCGCGCCGCACCACCGCCTCGTCCCGCACCTCACCGAACTTGTCGATGTCCAGGAAAACCACGCCCCCGAGCACCAGGTACTGCGTCGCCCCCATCTCCGCGAGCCGCGGGTCCGCCTTCGGGTCCACCTGCACCACCGAGTCCGCGTGGATCATCAGCGACCCGATCTCGACCGACTGCCCCCGCTCGAACGAGCGCACCATCAGTTTCGTCACGTCCTGCCGCACCACCTGCTCCATCGAACGCAGGAAGTGCGGGATCACCCACTCGTTCAGCAGCAGCAGCGCGCCCGCCAGCGCAAGCCCCGACGCCGCCGCCGGCGCCAGCACACGACCGTGGCTCACCCCACCCGCGTGCGCCGCCAGCACCTCGTTGTCCTGCGCCATCCGGTGAAACGCCAGCGTCGCCGCGAACCCCGACGCGAACGGCAGCGCGTACGCCAGCATCGGCGGCATCGCCAGAAGCACGAACCGGATCGCCTCCGCGGGACCCAGTTTCCCGTCCGCCAGCGGCTTCACCGCCGCCGCGAACGAGATCACCGTCACCAGCACCGCCGTCGTCAGCAGCAGCAGCCGCCACAACTCCGCCGTCGTGTGCCGCCAGAGCGTCCAGGGGGCGGTTCGGGTCATGGTCAGACGCATCACGCCGGCGTGCGGTCGCCCGCCCGCTCAGCCCTTCTTCTGGTAGTAGTCCAGGTTCACCTGGATGTACCGGCTCCACTCCGAAGGCAGGTCCTCCTGCGGATAGATCGCCTTCACAGGGCACTCGTCCACGCACAGACCGCAGTCGATGCACGTGTCCGGGTCGATGTACAACTGCTCCGCCGTCTCGTAGTCCGGCTCGTCCTTCGTCGGGTGGATGCAGTCAACAGGGCACACGTCCACGCACGACGTGTCCTTCGTGCCGATGCAAGGCTCGCCGATGATGTGCGGCATGACAACACGATCTCCGCCAGGAATGCTCCGCCAGGCCCGCTCCCCGGGCCTGCGCCGCCGATGATAGACGGCCGCAGCCGCGCCCGTTCCCTCCCGTCAACCCCCGCACGCACCCTCCCACAAACTCCGGTACGCCGACTCCACCCGCCGGCACGCGCCCTCCGCGTCGCACAAAGGCGACCCCGCCACCCGCTCGCGCAGCCCGCGACGCACCGCAAGCCGATCCCCATCCCGCGCCAGCGAAACCGCCGCCTCAACGAACGCCTCAACCGTCGGCGCACACAAGTCCTCCAGCCCCACCGCCCGCAGGAGGCTCAGCCCCACCCGCGACGCGTGCACCCCGCCCCCAACCGTCACCACCGGCACGCCCATCCACATCGCCTCGCACGTCGTCGTCGTCCCCGCGTACGGGAACGTGTCCAGCCCCACGTCCACACGCCCGTACACCTCCAGGTGCTCGCGCTGGCCCGGCGTCGGCCCGAGCAGGTCCAGCCGCGATCGCTCCACGCCGCGCCCCTCAAAGAACGCCGCGATCCGATCCCGCGCCCGCGCGTCCGCAAGCCCCATGTTCTTCAGCACCAGCCGCGACCCCGCCACGCGCCCCAGCACCTCCGCCCACGCCGCGAGCGTCCACTCGCCCATCTTCGGCAGCGTGTTGAACGAGCCGAATGTCACCACTCCAGACGACTCCCGAGGCCCGCGCCCCACCTCCGGAGCATCATC
>DAOMNQ010000138.1:0-2926 GCA_035443945.1 Phycisphaerales bacterium
CGTGTGCCTGACGGTCAAGACCACGACGCCCTAGAAGCCCAACTCCGCGCTGCGCAAGATCGCCCGTGTGAAACTGAGCAACGGCAAGGAAGTCACGGCGTACATCGGCGGCGAGGGGCACAACCTCCAGGAACACTCGATCGTGCTGGTGCGTGGCGGCCGCGTCCGCGACCTCCCGGGCGTGCGGTACCACATCGTCCGCGGCGCGCTGGACTGCCTCGGCGTGTCGGACCGGAAGAAGGGCCGCTCGAAGTACGGAGCCAAGCGCGGCAAAAAGTAGCCGCGACATGGGGCGCCCGCGAGGGCGTCCCGGCAAGTAATCGGCCCACCCCAGCCCGGGTGCGCCGGTGAACACACGGCCGCCATGAGGCGGCGGATGAGCCGAAAGGAACCAGGATGGCCGGTCGAATCACCAAGTCCGACGAACAGTTGCGCCCCGACCCCAGGCACGGGGACGTAGTGCTGTCGAAGTTCATCAACTGCGTGATGGAGGACGGCAAGAAGAGCGTCGCCCAGCGCGTGGTCTACGACGCGCTGGACCTGATCCAGGGCCGACTCGACAAGGAAGCGAATCCGGACGCCCCGAAGACGTCGATCGAGGTCTTCCGGCGCGCGATCGACAACGTGAAGCCCTACGTCGAGGTCCGCTCGAAGCGGATCGGCGGCGCGAACTACCAGGTGCCGATGCAGGTGAACCGGCGGCGCCAGCAGTCGCTGGCGTTCCGGTGGATCATCCAGGCGGCGCGGGGCGAGAAGGGCAGGCCCATGGGGCGGAAACTGGCGGAGGAGTTGTACATGGCTGCCCGCGGCGAGGGCAAGGCCATGACGACCCGCGACCAGACGCACCGCATGGCCGAAGCCAACAAGGCGTTTGCGCACTACGCGTGAGCGGGTGTCACTCACCACAGATGGGCACAGATTCACACTGATGAACAGAGCGCGCCGTGAGGTTCGCTGACTCTATCCGTGTCCATCAGTGTTCATCTGTGGCTCATGATCTCGCTTCGTGCCTCGCGCAGTCCCACTCCCCCGCCATCACGCCCCAGCCGAGGCGGTCGGTGACGCCGACGCCGGGGACGAAGAAGTCCTCGCGCTGGTGGACTTCCTGCCGCACGCCGAGTTTTTCGATGACGCGCCGCGAGGGGGCGTTGGCGGCCGAGCAGTAGATGCGGACGCGCCGGAAGCCCATGCCGCCGCCGGCCTGCGGGCGCAAGGCCCAGGAGACGACGTGGCGTGCGGCCTCGGTCGCATAGCCCCGGCCGCGCGCGTCGCCGCGGACCCAGTAGCCTGCCTCGGCGGAGGCCGTGTCGCGGCTGATGCCGTGGATGCCGGTGCCGCCGACGAGCCGGCCGGACTCGCGTTCGAAGACGCCGAGCACGATGTTGTCCAGTTTGTCCGGCTCGCGCAGGTGCATCATCTTTGAGGTGATGAAGTGCATCGTCTCGGCGAGGTCGCGGTGGGTATCGCGTGCCCAGACCATCCACGGCAGGAGGGCGTCGCGGCCGGACGAGACCGCTTCGAAGAGTGCGGGGGCATCATCCAGTTCGTACACCCGCAGGACGAGCCGCGGTGTCTCGACCCGCACAGGGAGCGGGTCCGGCGCGGTCCAGCCCAGCCCAAGCCCCGTCTCACGCTCGCTCGCGCACCTCGTCATGGGGGGAGCATACGGGGCGTGCGGGGGGTTGATCGGGTCGCGCGTTCCTACAGTTTCGAGTGGACGACCTCGCCCGCTATCACCGCCAGATGCTCCTTCCCCGCATCGGCGAGGCGGGGCAGCAGAGGCTGGCGGCGTCGAGCGTGCTGCTGGTCGGGTGCGGTGCGCTGGGATCGGTCTCGGCGGACCTGCTGGTGCGGGCGGGCGTCGGTCGGCTCGTGCTGATCGACCGCGACCTTGTCGAGCCGACCAATCTTCAGCGGCAGACGCTCTACACCGAGGCTGACGTGGGGATGCCGAAAGCGGAGGCCGCGCGGCGGCGGCTTGCGGCCGCGAACTCGGGCGTGCGCATCGTGGCGCACGTCGCGGACTTCACGGGCGACGCGGCGGAGGACTTGGCCGAGGGGCCGATCGACGCGGTGGTGGACGGCACGGACAACTTCGAGACCCGGCTTGTGCTCAACGATCTGGCGGTCGAGCGAGGCGTGCCTTTCGTGTACGCGGGCGTGGTCGGTACGTGCGGCACGACGATGACCGTCATTCCTGGGCGCACGGCCTGCCTGCGGTGCCTCGTGGATGTCCCACCACCCCCCGGCGCGCTGCCGACCTGCGACACGGCGGGCGTCTTCGGGCCGACGGTCGTCATGGCCGCGGCGTGGCAGGCATCGGAAGCGCTGCGCCTGCTGGTCGGCGACGACACTCCCGGCGGCGACCTGATCGAGTTCGACCTCTGGCCGCCGCGAGTGCGCCGGTTCGACATGCGAGCGTCGCGCCGGGCGGACTGCCCGTGCTGCTCCGGACGCCGGTTCGACTACCTGCGCGGCGTGGCGGGGACGCGCACGACAACGCTCTGCGGGCGCAACTCGGTCCAGGTGCTGCCGCAGCACAACGGCGGCGTGGACCTGCCCGCGCTCGCCGAGCGGCTCGGGGCGCACGGCGCGATCGCGGCCAACGAGTTCCTGGTGCGGTGCGAACTGCGCGCGGAGCCGAGCGACGGCGGGGGCGTGTGCATGCTCACCGTGTTCAGCGACGGTCGGGCCATCGTCTCGGGCACGCTGCGTCCGGAACGGGCGCGGGCGATCTACGCAAGGTACGTCGGGTCGTAATGTCGAAGCGGCAGAGTGGCAAGGAGAAAGAGTGGCGCAGTGCATGGGCGTCAACGAAACACACTCTGGTCTGTAACTCTTCAGCCGTCTTCCACGGGTTGACCCGAACACGGGCCGACTTGCGCCCTGGTCCGCGGCGTGGTAGACACGCGGCATGGGCAGGGAA
>DAOMNQ010000139.1:0-2887 GCA_035443945.1 Phycisphaerales bacterium
GATCCTCGTGCAGCACTACAGGCCGATCGGGTTCGGCCTGGTGTCGTTGTTGATCCTCTGGAAGTGGATTGTGGCCCCGCAACTGGCCAAGAACGACACACACATCGCAACGATGCGCGAGTGTGCCGCGGACATGAAGGCCGCGAGCGCGTCCCTCCGCGAGACCGCCTCGCACAACGACCGCACGAGCGAGCGTCTGGATCGGATGCTGGCCGCGAGAACGAACGACTGACGAGACCGCATGACGTGGACCTACGACAGCACGACGCGCACGTGGACCAAGAGCGACACCGGACGTGAAACGCTCATGGTTGACGCCGATCTGCCCGGCGCGTGCGCCGTGCGGCTTGAACTCTTCAACATCAACAAGCCGGTTCGCTTCGTCTGCTTCGCCTCGCCGGACGGCCGGTCCTGCGTCGAGGTGGGCGTCAACGGGGCCAACCTGGAGGTCCGCATCCTGGAGTTCGGCGTCGTCACGTCCACGCCCGAGTCCGAGGCCCACGGCCTTGCGGCGAACGTGCCGTACACGATCGAGATTCACCGCCGGGCGGGCGTGCTCGAAGTCTTCCTCGACGGCGTGAGCACGATCACTTGGACGGTCGCCGGCGTGCCGGAGGGACGCGAGCGCTACGGGTTCTCGGCACAGAACGACGGGTCGCGCGTGGCCCGGGCCGTCGTGTGCGGCCTCAAGCCGCTCCGGGCGACGCGGCGCGACGCGCTGGTGATCGTGGTCAACGGCACGATCAGCCTGTACGACGAAGGCTCGTTGCGGGCCGTCGCGCCCAACGCATTCGACCCGCAGGCCGACGTGTGGGCCGTGGTCTTCCGCCAGAAGGTCTACGCCGGCGACGGCCGGGTGGCGAAGATCATCGACCCGAACAACGCCGGATCGCCGGTCGTGCCCTACGCGCCGACGGCCGGGTTCCTGCCGGGGCAGGAGTCCGCCGAGGACCGCGCGGCCGGGGTGTGCAGCGCGACGGTCGCGGCGTTCTTCTACGACCGCATCGCCTTCGCGGGCGACCCGAACGACGAGCAGAACATCCTGTTTACCGCTCTCGGAGATCCGCTCGACCTCGACACCGGCGCGCAGAAGACGGACCGCGCCTACGGGGCCTCGACCGACCGCTCGCGCGTGGGAGAACCCGTGCGCGCTCTCGTGCAGGCTGCCAACGGCGTGCTGGTGATCGGATGCACGGGCAGCATCTGGCGCATGACCGGCGACCCGTCGATCGGCGTGCCGGAGGTGGTGCGGGTCTGGAGCGGGAGCGGGATCAGCGGCTCCGAGGCGGTGGGCCAGGTGCAGGACGGCGTGGTCGCGGCCCACACGCCCGAGGGCATCGTGCTGGTGCCGGCGATCGGCGAGCCTGTGCCGCTGTCGAACCCGACCGTGACGAGCGGCCTGAACATGACGCCCGCCGAGGCCGCCGACCGGCACGTGATCCTGCGGCGCGACCCGGAGCGGCAGGCGTTCATGGTCTTCCTGACCCCGCGAGCCTCCGGACCGGCCGTGCATCTGTGGTACGACGAGCGCACCGGGGGATGGTCGCCCGGTCGCGGCGGGTTCTTCCCCGTCACGGTTGCGGATGCGGCCGGCCCGACGGCGGCGGCCGTCGTGGGCGGTCGCCTTGTGATCGGCACGCGCACGGGCTACCTGCTCGTGATGGACGACGAGGCCACGACCGACGACGGTTCGCCGATCGAACTGCTCTGCTCGACGCTCATCGACCTCGGGCACGGGATGCACGACACGATCCTGAGCAGGCTGCTGATTGTGCTCGCACAGAGCGGCGACGACGTTCAGTACCGTGTCTTCGGGGGCCGGACGGCGGAGGAGGCGTTCCTTGGCGACGAGCGATGGCTGCTCCTCGCCGGCCGCTCCCAGCAGCGGTACCGACTCGTCAGTCGGCCCGTTCGGGCGCCCGCGCTGGTGCTCGAACTCTCGCACGCGGAGGAGGGCGGGCGGGCCGACGTCGAGACGGTCGAGATCGGCGCATCGGTGGGCCGCCTGAGCACGCGCAGGCCGCGGTCGCCGTTCGCCGCGGCCGCCCTCTGCCCGCCGCCGGGCGCGCCGGTCGGCTCCGGGTCCGGGGGCGGAAGCGGGTTCTCATCCGGCGGCGGTGGCGGCGGGTCGGACACGCCGGGCGGAGAGTGCGAGACGATCACCGTGCTGGTGGGAGGGACGACGGAGTACGACTTCGGGGAGGATTCGACGGTCGCCATCACGTTCAGGGGCCTGTGCTTCTCGGGCAACCCGCCGCAGAAGGTCGGCGAGGCAACGGAGACGATCGTCTTCGAGAACCCGTCGCTCGTGAGCGGCGCGTGCCGGTGGACGCACGGCGATTCGTGGGTCCGGTTCACCGACAGCGGGACGTGGGAGTATTCGATCAGCGCGGCGGACGCGGCGACCTACGACCCGTCGTGCGGCGGGGGAGAGACGACGTACCTGACCCAGGCGCACGACGACGCGCCCTCGTTCGGCGTCTACTGGATGAAGGAGCGGGACGAGGCGGACCCGGACGGCACGGACCAGTGCATGGACGGCGTTGTGGACGGCCCGTGGAAGGTCGCGGACGCGCTGCTGGACAACGGGTGCGCGGAGGAGCCAGAGGTAGAGGCCACGGGCTTCAAGAAGTGGGTCGCCTACTGCCAGGTGATCGAATGATCGACAGGACGATCCATCACGTCTGGCTCGGCCCCGACCGGATTCCCGGCCCGGAGGTCGCGTGCGCCGAGTCGTGGGCGCGCACCAACCCCGAGTTTGAGATCGTCCTGTGGACCGATCGGCCGGAGGCGCACGCCGGCCCGTGGCATGAGGTCCGCACGGTCCCGCACCTGGTCAACGCGCACGCGGTCGAGGACATGGAGGCCGTGGTCTGCGCCCGGTGCA
>DAOMNQ010000140.1:0-2866 GCA_035443945.1 Phycisphaerales bacterium
CGACAGCCAGAAGCACGCAACTCGTCCGGGATCAAAGCGAACAAAGCCCGCACGAGGCGGGCCTTGGTCACGATCTCATCACAGCAGCCCGAAGGGCCGACTGCCGGGCGTTCAATCGCACCCGGCGACGAACGCGTTGAGATACGCGAGCACGTCGAGCGAGTTCACCGTCGTGTCGCCGTTGAAGTCCGCGGACGGGTCGCCGGCGGTGTACGCGTTCAGGAACGCGATGAAGTCGAGCGAGTTCACGACGGTGTCGCCGTTGAAGTCCGCCTTGCACTCCGGCGGCGGCACGGGTCCGGACGCGACGATCGTCGCCGTCCCGTCCAGCGTTGTTTGCACGCCCTCCACCTCGCCCTCCACCGCGAACGTCATCGTGCTCGTCAGCATCACCTGATCGCCGATCACCCACACCACGCCCGTGAACTCCGTCTCCATGGCGCCGAAGTCGGCGAGGTCGAACTCACCCGAGCCGATGAGCGGCCCGATGATCGGCCCGCTCCCCACGTACGCGCCGTTCCCGGTCAGGAGCGACTCGACCGCGGCAAACGTGAACTCGCCCGCGCCGTTCACGCCCACCGGCCCGGTCGGCGTGCCGGGGTTGGCGTACGACGCCGCCACGTTCGTCAGCGTGATCTTCAGCGAACCGATGAACGGTCCCCAACTGAAGTCGTACACCATCGCGTTCGTCAGCGCGAAGTGGAAGTCGTGCAGCACGATCGCGATTGGCGTGCCGTAGTCGTCCAGTTCCACGCTCACGCCGCCGGCGATGGGCGACGACTCCGTGTCGCACCGCTCGCCGAGACCCGGGTCCAGACAGATGCGCGCTGTGATCGAAGATTGCGACTGGTCCACCGTGAGGTCCGCCACCTGTGCGCGAGCGGCCGACACCCCGCAGAACGCGACCGCGAATGCCGCGATTACTCCCGTTCTCATCGCATCGCTCCGTTCGGTCGGCGTCGCGGCCCTACCCGCGGCACGCCGTCCAGAGGTTCAGGAACATCAGGAAGTCCAGCGTATCAACCTTCGTGTCGCCGTTCAGGTCCGCCGACGGATCGCCCGCGGCGTAGCGGTTCAGATAGACGAGGAAGTCGAGCGTGTCGGTCGTGCCGTCCTGGTTCAGGTCGGCGTCGCAGAAGCACGACTCGGGGACGATCGAGGCGACCCAGGTGCGCCAGGAGTTATTGACCGAGTATTCGTGGTGCGACCAGAAGGTGCGTCCGTCGGCCGGATCGACCTGCACGGCGGAGTAGTCTCCCCAGCGGCTGGTGGTGTAGGGCGCGTTCGAATCCGCCTGGCGCACGGGCGGGCGCATCGTGCCCGGCGGGTCGCAGGGGAGGCGGTAGACCGTCTCCATCGAGATGTACTCGGTCGGCGAGGAGCGTGCGTAGCAGACCGCCGCGGAGCCGTCGTTCGCCACCGTGATCGACGAGAAGTACGTCCGCACGGTCGGCCCGAGGTCCACGTTCCCGGACTGCACGAGGGTGGGGTTGTTGCCCGAGATCGGCCAGCCGTTCATCGAGATCTCGTACCAGCGCGCCAGCACGCGATTGCTGTTGATGTGGTGCGTCGCCCAGAGCGAGCCGTTGCGGTAGGCCACCGACCAGAAGCGGGCGTCGAACGCCGTGGGGCGCACGCCGGTGCCCTGCTGGGGCGGGTTCTCGGGCGGGCCGTAGGTCGGGACCGTGAGCGAGAAGTCCGACACGACCGGCGTGGTCAGCAGGTCGCGGATCGCGATGAGACGAACCGAGGTGTTGCTGCTCAGTTCCCGGTGCTCGATGAGGTAGAGCGCGGGCGGGTTATCGAAACTCACCGGGGGGATGCCCGCGGACTGCGTGCTCGTCGAGAGGGTGAAGGACTTCGTAATCGCCGGCGGATTTCCCGCGAGCATCGAACCCTTGTCGAAGATGTACACCGGGTAGTTCGACGAGATGCCGAACCCGTCGCCGGTCACGATCACCGCGTCGCTCGTCACGCCGATGTTCGGCGAGTCGAACAGGTTGCCCGCCAGGCCCGTCGTATCGAGCCGGTACTTGTGCCACGTCCCGTTCGGGTCGCTGTCGTCCGAGACGGCGATCAGCACGTACGAGCGGTTGCCGGGCGCGTACGCCTCGGCCGCCATGGCGAAGAACCGCCCGGACAACTCGTCGTACAGCACCTCGGGGTCGAACACGAAGCCGGTCGCGCCGACGGATCCCCAGAACCCGAACGAGTCCTCGATCTCGTCCTGGAAGGTCTTGGTCCCGTCCTTCGTGAAGAACGCGATCGCGCCGTTCGTCATCACGACGATGTGGTTCGGTCCCACCGCCATGTGCGGGTCCGGGGGCGTCCAGCCGGTGTTCGTGATCGCTGTGAACCCGACCCCGCGCGGCGTGAACACGAACTCGCGCTCGGCGTGCTCGATGTCGCGCGGATCGAATGTCGGCGGCTCGTGCGGCCCAGGCCCCTGCGCCAGCACGATCCGCCCGTCCTCGTCGCGCTGCGGCAGCGCGGGCGTCATCGCCTCGGTCACGCCGCGCTCGCCCGAGGGCGCCGGGAGCGAGGCCCCCAGCATGGTCACGTGCGCCGCGGACGAATCGCCCAGCCCGCCGTCGCCCGACCACGCGCACAGCAGCGTGCCATCGGTCGCGAACGCGAGTCGAGAGGTCGCGGCGGCGACGCGCATCGCCTGCGGCCCATCGCTCCGATCGGTGACGCGGAACTCATCCGAGCGAGACTCCAGCGACGCCGAGTACAGCCGCCCGAACACGCCGGGCGCCGCGTCCGTCAGCCCGTTGTAGGCAACGGCGATCGTGCCGTCGGGTGAGACGGCGACGGCCGCGGCGGTCTGCGGCCCCGGCGTCGCGCCGCTCACGACGACAGGCTC
>DAOMNQ010000141.1:0-2846 GCA_035443945.1 Phycisphaerales bacterium
TGGCCGACGCCCTTGAGCAGATGCGCCGCGAACTCGAGAGCCGGCCCGGCAGCGACCTGACCATCGACGGCACGACCGTCTCCGCGCGCGGCACGGACATCGTCGTCGAGATCGCCGGCGACGTCCTCTTCGACTCAGGCTCCGCGACGCTCAAGCCCGACGCCCGGCGAACACTCGATCGCGTCGCTTCCGCGATCAGCAGCCGCTTCCCCGGCAGCCGCATCCGCGTCGAGGGCTACACCGACACCGATCCCATCCGCAAGAGCAACTGGGGCACGAACGAACGCCTCAGTTTCGAGCGGGCCTACGCGGTCGAGCAGTACCTCGTCGGCAAAGGCATCCACAACGACCGCATCCACTCCGCCGCCTTCGGCCCCTCAAACCCCAAGGGAACCAAGGCCCAGAGCCGGCGCGTTGAGGTCGTCGTCCTCGGAAACTGACCCGGGCCGGACCCGAAACGGCCTATACTCCGCTCCCCGGCGTGCCGGGGCGCTCGGGCGATTGGCGCAGTTGGCTAGCGCGCTTCCATGACAAGGAAGAGGTCACTGGTTCGAGTCCAGTATCGCCCACTCCGTCCTCTGAACCGTTCGCCACGCGGGTCGATCACAATCAGGATGCCCTGACCGTGCGCCCGCTCGTCTGGTTCCGTTCCGACCTCCGCACACGCGACAATCCCGCCCTTTCCGCGGCAACACACGCGGCGGACCGGGGCGTGGTCGCCGTGTTCCTGATCGCCGCCCGGCAGTGGCGGGAGCACGACTGCTCGCCCGCCCGCGTGGATTTCGTGCTGCGTACGCTCGCGGAACTCTCCACCTCGCTTCGCAGACTGAACGTGCCACTCCGCATCCTGCGCGCGCCGAGATTCGCGGACGCGCCGCGAGTTCTCCTCTCGCTCGCGCGCGAGCAGTCGTGCGACGCCCTGTACTTCAACCGCGATCTCGAGGTGAACGAAATCCGGCGCGACGAGGCCGTTTCCCTCTCATTCGAGCGGGCCGGGCTTCGCGTTGTCGCCCACGACGACGCGACGCTGCTGCCTCCCGGATCGGTGCGCACTCGCGAGGGGCGATTCCATCGGGTCTACACGCCGTTCCGCAAGGCGTTTGCGGCGGAGTACGCCCGTCGCGGCGGTGTCTCCCTCGCGATGACGCCGCGCAGGCAGGAGGCGATGCCTTGTCCGCCCGATGAGGCGCCCGGTCCGATCGCGGAGTTCGGCGCGACCACGCGCCCGGACCTCTGGCCCGCCGGCCAACGAGCCGCCCGGCGTCGGCTTGGCTCGTTCATCGAGAACCGAATCGCCGAGTACCACACGCAACGCGACGCGCCCGGAGCCGACGGCACGAGCGCCCTCTCCCCGTACCTCGCGGCGGGTGTGCTCTCCGCCCGCGAGTGCCTGCTCGCCGCCCTCGAAGCGGCCGGCAGGCCGCTCGCTCCCGCCCCGGTTCGCTCGCGCGGCCCCGCCGTCTGGATCGACGAACTCATCTGGCGCGAGTTCTTCCGGCACCTCATCGTTGCCTGCCCGCGGCTCTGCATGGGGTCGAGTTTCAACCGCGCGTACGACGCCGTCCGCTGGAACCCGCCCGACGAACGGTTCGAAGCGTGGCGCGACGGCCGAACGGGCATCCCCATCGTCGATGCCGCCATGCGCCAACTCGCCTCGACCGGCTGGATGCACAATCGCTGCCGCATGATCGTCGCGTCGTTCCTCACGAAGAACCTCCTCATCGATTGGCGGCACGGCGAGCGGCACTTCATGCGCACGCTCATCGACGGCGACCTCGCGGCCAACAACGGCGGATGGCAGTGGTCGGCTTCGACCGGCGCGGATGCCGCGCCCTACTTCCGCGTCTTCAACCCCGTCAGCCAGGCCCGCCGTTTCGACGCCGACGGCGTGTACGTCCGCAGGTTCGTTCCCGAACTGGCATCGCTGCCCGCGCACGTGATCCACGAGCCGTGGGCACTGCCGCCGTTGCAGCGGCAAGCCCTCGACTACCCCGAGCCGATCGTCGACCTCGCGGCCAGCCGACGGCAGGCGATCGAGGCCTTCGCCGCGGCACTCGACAAACCACCCTCGCGTTGAAGCGAGTCGGCCGCCCGCTCCGGCCGTCGCCCCAACGACAAGCCACCTATCGTGAAGCGGCCCCGGATCGGCTTTCCCAGCAGCCGGGAAGGGGTTGATGTGCCGCCTTAGCTCAGTGGTAGAGCAGTGGTTTTGTAAACCACAGGTCCCCGGTTCGAATCCGGGCGGCGGCTTTCCCCGCGCCGTCACAGCCCCGGCTGGCACCGGATTCCCGGCCGAAGGCGGGTGGCACGACTTCCCGCCGCCAGATCCCAAACCGCGGGTGCCACGACTCGCCGCAACTCCTCTCTTTCTACTCCTCCTACCCCTCCTCCGCGCCGCAGTCGTGCCCTCCCAACCGGCCCTACTTCGGCGTCACTGCGCGGGAAGAAGAAGGAGAAAAGGAAGGACACGGAGACAGCGAGTGATGGCACCCGGCTCCGCTGTGTGCCTCGTCCGCCTCATCTCCGAGAGTCTCCCGAGTCAACCCATGGCCCATCGGGACTCTCATAGCACATGGATCAGGATTTGGGGCGCAGGCCAGACCCTCGTCACCGTCTCGTCGTCGTAGTCCGTGTCTCCGTCGAGGTCGCGGTCCAGCGCGGTGAGCTCGTTGACCACGTTGAACGTGCCTTCCTCGTCGCGGTCGAACGCGCCGGTGTGGAAGTCGCCGTTCCCGTCCTCGTCCAGCCTGTGCAGGCCCCAGTTCCCCGTCTGCGTCAGCGACCACAACTCGGTAGTGTCCGTCAAGTTGCGCATCCATGAGCAAGCCGGTGTCAAGCGGGATGGA
>DAOMNQ010000142.1:0-2038 GCA_035443945.1 Phycisphaerales bacterium
CTGGGCGTTCGACGAGGGGGCGAGCGCGGCGTTCGGCGTGCCCTCGCGCACCATGCGCTCGATGCTGCTCATCGTCCTCGCGCTCGCCATCGTCGTCACCATGCGCCTCGCCGGCGTCGTCCTCGCGACGGCCCTGCTCGTGCTCCCCGGCGCGGCCGCGCTCGAACTGAGCGACCGCCTCCGCCCCGTCTACGTCATCGCGCTCGCCGTCGGCGTACTGGGCGTCGCCCTCGGGCTGGTGCTGAGTTTCGAGATGAACTGGCAGCCCGGGCCGAGCATCGTCCTCGCGCTGACCGCCATGTTCGCCGCGGCCCGCGCGTGCTCGACGATCCGCGCCCGGCGCACCACCGCACAGGAGAGACCCGCATGAAGGCTGAAACGATCCTCGCCGAACTGAACCGCCTGCGCAAGGACCTCGACGATGACCCGAGCGACCTCGAGTGGTTGACGCTGCACCACGTCTTTTGCTTCGTGTCCTACAAGATGGGGGACTTCCAGAAGTACCTCGACGAGCAGGCGGCGCAGGGGGCCTTTGACGAGTTCGAGGGCTGAAACCCGCCCGGCGACCCCGGAACCCGGGACTTTTCTCTTGCGTAGGGAAAATGTCGGACGATAATGCCGACATCGCGGCGAGCGCCGACCCGGCCGAGGGCGTGAGAACCACCCCCCGAGGCGGCCGGACGAGCCGCGACGACCGCATGGCCCAGGCCGTGCGGGCGGTGTGCCCCGGGCGACGGCCCGGGGGGAGAAGCCCGGCGGCGGCGTGTGCAGCGCCGCGCGGCTGGGATGGCTCTTTCTGAAGGAGGTGATCCAGTGAAGCATGCCTGTACGCGAGGGCTGCCCCGCTAGAGCGGGCAGACCGACGGGTTGCCCGCGGTGCAGCCCTGAGCGACTCCTACGGAGTCCGAAACACGGCCGCCGTCCCGCTCTGGGCCGGCGGCCTTTTCCTTGCGCACCCGCC
The DNA here is from genome assembly GCA_035443945.1 of Phycisphaerales bacterium. Taxonomy (GTDB): domain Bacteria; phylum Planctomycetota; class Phycisphaerae; order Phycisphaerales; family UBA1924; genus CAADGN01. Next base: position 962 of record DAOMNQ010000142.1, read on the forward strand.
CGCTATCGTCAGCCGATGCCCACCGAAGGCTCGCCCCCCGACGCCTCGCTCCGCGACTGCGTCACCATCGACGACATCCGCGCCGCCGCGGCACGCCTGCACGGCGTCGCCCACCGCACGCCCGTCATGTCGTCGCGTTCCATCGATTTCATGACCGGCGCGCTCACCCGCTTCAAGTGCGAGAACCTCCAGCGCGTCGGCGCGTTCAAGTTCCGCGGCGCGTACAACGCCATCGCCTCGCTCAGCGACGACGCCCGCCGCGCCGGCGTGCTCGCGTACTCCAGCGGCAACCACGCCCGGGCGGTCGCGCTCGCCGCGTCGCTCCTCGGCACGCCCGCCGTCATCGTCATGCCCGCCGACGCCCCGCGCGTCAAACTCGCCGCCACGCGCGCCTACCTCGAACGCGCGCCAGCCGGCAGTGAGATCGTCCTCTACGACCCGGCCGCCACCGTGCGCGAGGAACTCGGCGCACGACTCGCCGCCGAGCGCGGCATAACCATCGTTCCCCCTTACGACCACCCCGCCGTCATCGCGGGACAGGGCACCGCCGGCCTCGAACTCTGCGAGGACGCAGGGCCGATCGACGTGCTCCTCGTCTGCTGCGGCGGTGGCGGGCTGCTCTCGGGCTGCGCCGTCGCCACGCGCGCCCTCTGCCGAACCTGCCGCATCATCGGCGTCGAGCCGGAACTCGCCGACGACGCCACCCGCAGTTTCCGCGAGGGCGTGCTCCGCACCGTCCGCAATCCGCCGACGATCGCCGACGGCGCGCGCACGCCCTACCTCGGCCGCCACACCTTCGCCCTCGTCACTCGCCACGCCGACGACATGATGACCGTGAGCGAGGCCGAGATCGCCCGCGCCGCGCTGCTCGCCATGGTACGCCTCAAACTCGTCGTCGAGCCGACCGGCGCGCTCGCGCTCGCCGGCCTCCTCCGCCTCGCCCGCGAGCAGCCCGACGAAGTCGCCGGCAGAACCGTCGGCGTCATCATCAGCGGCGGCAACCTCGACCTCTCGGCGGTCCCCGAGTTGATCCGACTCACGGAGACCTGAGTCTTGAGGCTTGAGGCTTGGGGCTTG
>DAOMNQ010000142.1:2065-2813 GCA_035443945.1 Phycisphaerales bacterium
GGCATCGTGTGTGTGCGTGCGCCACACGGAACCCCAAGCCCCAAGCCACAAGCCCAAGCCTCAAGCCTCAGGACTCTTTCCCCCCACCGTCAGCCGCACCGGATGCCCGAACCAGGCGTTCGTGCCGCCCGGCCCCGGGTACTTCTCGTCCAGCACGCGGGCGACGGCCGCCATGTCCGCGTCCGCCGCAACCCACCCGCCCGCGATGTCTGGGTAGTCCACGCGGCAGTTGTCGCACTTCTTCGTCGAGTCGAACCGGATCGGGCACCAGAAACTCTCGACGTTGCGCAGCATCTCCCCGCCCAGCGACCACACCCCCGTCATCCAGTCGCAGTAGAGGCACCAAATGAGGTCGTGCCCCACCAGCCCGCTGAACTTGTGCCGCGAGACATTCACCCACTCGGAAGCCCGGTACTTCGGCAGCCGCACCAGCCACGTCAGCGGCGGGTAGACCAGGTACTGCGCCACCCGGATCACCCAGAACAGCGGCACTGCCCACGCCGTCCACCACACCGCCGCGTGGTTCCGCACGCGGCCGACCTTGCGGTTCAGCGTGTGGACGATGCGCGGCCCGCGCCGGGCCTCCGGGTGCGCGATCTCGTGCAGCACCGTCCAGACCATCACCGCCGCGATCTGCCCCACCACCGCGCCGAGCAGCCCGAGCCACCCCCCCAGCCACGGCGTCTCCGGCGAGAGCCGCGCCCCCGCGATCGGCCCCGCGATCAGCGGCGCGGCCGTGAAGTACGTC
>DAOMNQ010000143.1:0-2436 GCA_035443945.1 Phycisphaerales bacterium
TCGGGACGCCGGCGGAACACGGCGAGCGGCCGCCCGGCGGCGGCGTGGATTGCGGCCACGTTCGCCACGGCTGGCCCTGCCGCGTCGGCTGACACCGGCGGGCCGGAAGGGGGAGCGCGATGAGCGACCCGGTAGAACGACTCCTGACGGCCCTGCGGCAACACGGACGCGAACCGAAGCAAGCCGGCGCGGGCTGGTGCTGTCGGTGTCCGGCCCACGCTGACGCGCACCCGAGTCTGAGCATCGGCGTCGGTGACGACGGGCGGGCGCTGGTGTGCTGTCATGCGGGATGCGCACCCGATGCGATCGTGGCGGCGATCGGGCTGCGGCCCGCTGACCTGTTCACCGATGATCCGAGCCGGCGGACCCGCCGGGTGTCTGCGTCTACAGAAACCCGCCCGGCGAACTCTGCGGCCGATTCTGTAGACGTTGACGCGCCGAAGGGCGGGCGAGCGTTCCCCACGGCCTGCGATGCGGTGGCCGAGTTGGAGCGGCGATACGGCCCACGTTCCGCGCTCTGGACCTACACGAACGCGGCGGGCGAGCCGGTGGGGCTGGTGGTCCGGTGGAATCGCCCACCGAAGGAACCGGGCGGCGAACCCGGCAAGGAAATCCAACCCGTGTCGAAGTTGGCGGGTGGGTGGGCAAACAAGGGGATGCCCACGCCCCGACCGCTGTACGGGTTGCCCGACCTGCTGACGACGCCGGCGGCGCGGGTGTTCATCGTCGAAGGCGAGAAAGCGGCAGACGCGGCCCGCGCGGTCGGGTTGGTGGCGACGACTTCACCCCACGGGTCGAAGTCGGCGAACAAGGCCGATTGGTCCCCGCTGTCGGGGCGGGACGTGGTGGTGCTGCCTGACCATGACGATGCGGGCGAGCGGTACGCCCTCGACGTGGCGCGGCTGGCGACGGCTGCGGGCGCGAAGTCGGTGCGGGTGGTTCGATTGGTTGAACTGTGGGCAGGGATGCCCGAAGGCGGCGATATGGCGGACCTGATCGACCATCGCGGCGGGGACGTTGGCCCGATCCGCGCGGACGTTGAAGCCCTGGCGAACCGGACCGCGCCGACGAAGCCCACGCCCGCGCCGATCGACGGCGCGCCGGTGGTCGTGCGGCTGTCGGACGTGAAGCCCGAGCCGGTGGCGTGGTTGTGGCCCGGACGGTTCGCACTCGGCAAACTCACGCTGATTGCCGGTGACCCCGGCTTGGGCAAATCGTTCCTCACGCTGGATATGGCATCGCGGGTTTCGACGGGTGCAGGCTGGCCCGATCGCCGTGGCGAATCGTTCACGCCCGGCGGCGTGGTGCTGCTGAGCGCCGAAGATGCGATCGCGGACACGATCCGGCCACGGCTGGACGCGGCGGGTGCGGACGTTTCGCGGATCGTGGCGCTTGAGGCGATCCGATCGGTGGGCGACAACGGGCGAGAGTCGGCCCGCACCTTTGACCTGTCGCGCGACCTGCCCGCGCTGGAAGCGGCGATCCGATCGGTGGAGGGTTGCCGGCTGGTGGTGATCGACCCCGTGACGGCGTACCTGGGCGGGACGGACTCGCACAAGAACAGCGACATACGCGGCCTGCTCGCCCCGCTGGCGGAGTTGGCGGCGCGGCATCGCGTCGCGGTGGTCGCGGTGACACACCTGAACAAGAGCGGCGGCGGGAGCGCGATCTACCGGACGATGGGGAGCCTCGCGTTCGTTGCGGCCGCGCGGGCGGCGTGGGCCGTCGTCGCCGACAAGGCCGAGCCGGGCCGGCGGCTGCTGCTCCCCATCAAGAACAACCTCTCGGCGAACCGCGGCGGGCTGGCGTACTCGTTCGTGGACTCGCCGGGGCACGACCAGCCGCAACTCGCCTGGGAGGAAGGGGCGGTGACGCTGAGCGCGGACGACGCCCTCGCGGTTGAGCGCGGCGGTGAGCGGTCGGTCGTGGACGACGCCGCGGATTGGCTCCGGGAACAACTCGCGGACGGCCCACGACGGATGCGGGACGTGGAGGGCGACGCCCGCGAGGCGGGCTACTCCGTCGCGGCCCTGCGCCGGGCAAAGGCGGCGCTTCACGTCGCCTCCCGCAAGCCCGTGTTCGGAGGCCCGTGGGAGTGGGCCTTGCCCGCCGAAGGTGCGCATCCGCCGAAGGTGCGCACGCCCTGTCCCTCACCCGTGCGCACCTTTGGCTGGGAGGCTGGAAACGGCGTTTTTGGGGGGGTCGAGACCCCCTCTGCGCCCGAAGGTGCGCAAACCCCTGAGACGGGGGGTCATGCGCACCTTCGGCTTGTCGAAGACGACCTCGACGGCTGCTCGGACTACCCGGACGACGGCGGGGGTGCGCCATGACCCGTACCGCCGACCCCTCCCCGTCGCCCTCGCGGTTCGTGGTGGAACTCCGGGCCGACCCGCCGGGAGTGGACCGACTCGGCCGCGAGCCGTCGGTGCGGCTGCG
>DAOMNQ010000143.1:2446-2610 GCA_035443945.1 Phycisphaerales bacterium
TGAAACTCGCGGGGCGGGGGCTGGGGCTGCGGTGCCTGAGCGTCCGCGAGGCGGCGGGCGGGCCGGCGGCGGAGGAGGCCGAGAAGGCGACGCGATGAGCCGATGGGATCGTAGTTGCGTTACGCGAATGAGCGGGGTAGAATGGCGGCATGGCAACGGTGACG
>DAOMNQ010000144.1:0-2602 GCA_035443945.1 Phycisphaerales bacterium
AGATGCCGAACGGCGTGTTCTACGGCAAGCAGGTCTGCAACGCCGCCGTCGACGCCCTCAGCCGTCTCGACTACGTCGGCATCGTCGAGTACGGCTGGCAGGCGGGCACCGACTGGACCTTCCCGCTCCAGCCCAAGGGCGACGGCCTGGCCGTCAAGCAGGCCATCAACCGCCTCGTCTTCGGCGACATGCCGAGTTTCGACCCGTCGCTGCAACTCGCCCTCCAGGGCCTGCTCGCCGTCGACGCGGGCCAGCGACACGTCATCGTGATCTCCGACGGCGACCCGTCGCTCTCGACCGCGCTGCTCGACCAGTACCGCGCCAACCGCGTCACCATCTCCGCCGTCGGCGTCTACCCACACTCGATGCGCGACCTGAGCACCATGAAACTGATGGCGACGCGCACCGGCGGCGAGTACTACGAGGTCACGACCAACGCCGCCCTCGCCAGCCTGCCGCAGATCTTCGTCAAAGAAGCCCAAGTGGTCCGGCGCAGCCTCATCTGGGAAGGCCCCGCCTTCGCGCCGACGATGACCGGCTTCGCCGAGACCACCGCCGGCATCGACGGCCTGCCACCCATCACCGGCTACGTCGTCGCCGCCGAACGCGAGGGGCTGGCCCAGGTCACCATCCGCGGCAAGGAGAACGACCCGATCGGCGCGCAGTGGCAGTACGGCCTCGGCCGCGTCGTCACCTTCACCAGCGACGCCACAGCACGCTGGGCCACCAACTGGCTCGCATGGGGCAAGTACAAGCAGTTCTGGGAACAGCACACACGCTGGGCCATGCGACCGAGCGGCTCGGCCAATCTCCGCGTCACCACCGAAGACCGGGGAGAGCAGACGCTCGTTGTTGTCGATGCGGTGGACGCCGAGGGGCGCCGGATGCCGTCGGCCGTCTTCCGCGGGCGCGTCGCGGGGCCGGGGGGCAGCGGCGTGGACGTCGATCTGCGCCAGGTCGGCCCCGGCCGGTTCGAGGCCCTCGTCCCCACCGCCGACGCGGGCACCTACGTGATGAGCCTCCGCTACTACGCGCCGCCCACCGAAGAGGGTGGTCCGGCGACCGAGGGCACCGTGCAGGCGGCGATCACCAAGCCGTTCGCCGAGGAGTTCCGCTCGCTCCAGGACAACACCGCCGTGCTGATGCAGGTCGCCGAGATGACCGGCGGGCGGGTGCTCTCGCTGGACTCGACGCCCGCCGCGGCGGACCTCTGGCGACGCGAGGGGCTGACGTTGCCCGTGGCGACGACGCCGATCTGGCTGTATGTCGCGCTTGTCGGCCTTGGATTGTTCGTCATGGACGTCGCCGTGCGGCGTGTGCGGATCGACGTGCTCGGGGCCTTCCGCGCCGGGCGCAAGGCCATGGAGCGCAGCAAGGCCCAGGCAGGCATGAAACTGGAGTCGCTCCAGGCCGCGCGCCAGAAGGCGCAGGAGCGCATGACAACGAGACCCGAAACCGCGGACCCCGACCTCGCTCGCGCCGGCGGGAGCGGTACGCCGGGCACGCCCGCGCCGGACGTGGCAAGACGCAAGTTCGAGGCCTCGGCGGAGCAGATCACGCGCGGTGCGGCCGGCCCCGTCGCCCTCGGCGGCGAGCCGATGACGCCCGACCAGCCGAAGCAACGCGCCACGAAGCCCGCCGCCGACGACGAGAGCGGCGAGGCCGGGATGTCGCGACTGCTCAAGGCCAAGCAGCGAGCGAGGGAAGGGATGGAAGAAGAGGAGAAGTGACGAAGTGGCACAGTGGCAAAGAAACAAAGTGACGAAGTGACGAGGCGATGAAGTGATGAAGCAAGGCACTATCCCGGTTCTCCGGCCCTTCGCGATCTTCGCGCCCTTCGCGTTCACTCTCTCAGCCGCATCTCACGGGTGAAACGACCGTTCGACCAGCCAACGCAGGAGTTCAACATGGCCCCGAATCCAGCACACGAGCAGACACCCAGCGAAGTCCGGGCGGCGTGTGAAACGTTCCGCGAGGACTTCCAGCGCCTCCGAGCCGAGATCGGCAAGGTCATCGTCGGCCACAACGAGGTCGTCGAGGGCGTCCTCATGGCCCTCTTCGCCGGAGGCAACGTCCTCCTCGAAGGTGTGCCGGGCCTCGGCAAGACGCTGCTGGTGCGCACGCTTGCGCAGACCCTCGACCTCCCCTTCAACCGCGTCCAGTTCACGCCCGACCTCATGCCCGCCGACGTCATCGGCACCAACATCGTCACCGAAAACCCCGACACCGGCCGGCGGCAGTTCGAGTTCCAGCGCGGCCCGATCTTCGCGCAGATCGTCCTCGCCGACGAGATCAACCGCGCCACGCCCAAGACGCAGTCCGCGCTGCTCGAAGCGATGCAGGAGCACGCGGTCACGGTCGGCGGCGTGACCTACCGCCTCGACGAGCCGTTCCTCGTCAACGTGTTCACGCGGTTCGCCATCTACGCGCTGGCCGCGGTGATGTACTTCGCGGTGACCGGGCCCATGCCGCAGGCCTCCGCGTCGCGCGTCATGCACGACTCGCTGCCCCCGCTGGGTTCGCTGCAGCCGCCCGGCTACCAACTCGGCTTCCTCGAGGCGATCGATCGCGGACTGTCGATCCGGCCCGAGCGGCGCCCGCG
>DAOMNQ010000145.1:0-1425 GCA_035443945.1 Phycisphaerales bacterium
GGGCGCGGCGGCGGCCCATGGTCGCCAGGTCGTACCGCTTGATGACGTGCCCGCCGAACGCCGCGTCCGCAACGTACACCGCGTCCGCCGTCGCGCACGTCCCGCAGTTCCCGCTCACCGAGCAGAGCCGATCGGCCGTCCACACCGTCGAGCCGTCGAGCGCGCTGATCCGGTAGATCTTCCGGAAGTCCGCGACGATCAGGTCGCCGTCCGGCGCGAACACCACGCCGTCGTACGCCCCGGCCCCGGTCTCCACGTCCGACACCCACTCGACCGATCCGTCGGCCGCATCCAGCGCGTAGATCGGCGCGTAGACGCTCGACCCGTTGCCCGAGCGCGACACGTACACCCGCCCGTCGCGCGCGCCGAGCACCCACGTCGTCCAGTCCGACGGGCGCGCCGGCACGTGCACGAACCACAACTCGGCCCCCGTGTCCAGGTCCATCGCCACCACCGGCGACTCGTCCGAGTTCGGCTCCGGCGGAAACCCCGTCTGCCGAACCATGAACGCCCGACGACCCAGCGTCACCGGCTGCCACGCGATGATCGACGACCGCCCGCCCGTCCACAGCACGTCCGCCCCGTCCGGCCCGATCTCCGTCGTCCGCCCGTTCCGCCCCGCGTTCCCGCCCGCGTTCGTCCAGTCCTGTGCGACGGCTGTGGTCGCCAGGCACACGAGCGTTCCGATCGCGCCCGCGAGTCCCTCTCGCGCCGGACGGCAGACCGCGCGCACACCCATGCCGACACCTCCGGACTCGGACCACACAGACCCGCTCGTCAGAAGGCTACCGCACCGACGCCGATCCACCAAGAGGAATCCGGGCCTGGCGAACCCGCGGGCACGCCCCGGCCTGGCCTCGCCCGGGCGATCAGCCCTTCCACGTGCTCTTGAACGCCGAAAGCACGTCCTGCACCTTCTTCTCCAACTCCGCGTTCAGCGCACGCTTCTGGTTGAGTTCGTCCCACACCGGCCGCCCCGGACCCTGGAAGTAGTTCAGCATCCCCTTCTCGAACTCCGCCACCCGGTTCAGCGGCACGTCGTCGAGGTGCCCCTTCGTCCCCGCGTACATCGAGATGATCTGGTCCGTCACCCGGTACGGCACGTACTGCGGCTGCTTGAGCAGTTCCACCATCCGCGCCCCGCGGTCCAACTGCCGCTGCGTCGCCTTGTCCAGTTCCGTCCCCAACTGCGCGAACGCCTCCAACTCACGGAACGCCGCCAGGTCCAGCCGCAGCGACCCCGCGATCTGCTTCATCGCCTTCACCTGCGCGTTCCCGCCCACGCGGCTCACCGAGATGCCCACGTTGATCGCCGGCCGCACGCCCGCGAAGAACAACTCCGGCTCCAGGTAGATCTGCCCGTCCGTGATCGAGATCACGTTCGTCGGGATGTACGCAGAAACGTCGCCCTCCTGCGTCTCGATC
>DAOMNQ010000145.1:1435-2551 GCA_035443945.1 Phycisphaerales bacterium
ACCGGCAGCGCGGTCAGCAAACCCCCGCCGTTGTCGTCGCTCAGTTTCGTCGCACGCTCCAGCAGCCGGCTGTGCAGGTAGAACACGTCGCCCGGGTAGGCCTCGCGCCCCGGCGGCCGGCGCAGCAGCAGCGACAACTGCCGGTACGCCACCGCCTGCTTGCTCAGGTCGTCGTAGATGCACAGCGCGTGCTTCGGCGTCTTCCCCTGCTTCCCCTGCCACATGAAGTACTCACCCATCGCGCACCCGGAGTACGGCGCGATGTACTGCATCGGCGCGGGGTCCGACGCCGCCGCGTTCACCACGATCGTGTAGTCCATCGCGCCGTGCTTCTTCAGCGTCTCCACCACCCCCGCGACCGTGGACTCCTTCTGCCCCACCGCCACATAGATGCACACCACCGCCTCCGGCGTCCCCCAGTACTGCTTCTGGTTGATGATCGTGTCCACCGCGACCGCCGTCTTCCCCGTCTTGCGGTCGCCGATGATCAACTCACGCTGCCCGCGCCCGATCGGGATCATCGCGTCGATCGCCTTCACGCCCGTCTGAAGCGGCTCCGTCACCGGCTGACGCTCCGCGATGCCGGGCGCGATGATGTCGATCTTCCGGAACTCCGCCGGCTCCAGCGGCGGGCCGTCGTCCAGCGTCTGGCCCAGCGGGTTCACCACCCGCCCCAGCAGCGTCTCACCCACCGGCACCTCCAGCAGACGCCCGGTGCTCTTGACCAGGTCCCCCTCCTTCACCGACAGGTAGTCCCCGTAGATCACGCACCCGACCGTGTCCTCCTCCAGGTTCATCACCTGCCCCATCACCGCGCCCTCGCCGGTCTGGAACTCGACCAACTCACCCGCCATCGCCCTCGCAAGCCCGTACACACGCGCGATCCCGTCCCCGATCTCCACCACGCGCCCGACCTCCGACACCTCGAGCTCGGCGTGGAACTGCTCGATCTCCCGCTTGATGACGCTGGCGATCTCGTTCGTCTTGATCTTCACGGCTGCCCTCTCGGATGGCACCGACCGCCCGCACAACGGACGGCCGCTCAGGTTGCAGGTCGAACCCCGCCCAACGGACAGGGGCCAGCACAATAGGACGCCACCCGCCCCGGAGTCTCCC
>DAOMNQ010000146.1:0-2508 GCA_035443945.1 Phycisphaerales bacterium
ACTTCTGGAGCCAGGCCAAGGCCGTCTCCGGCGACGGCTCCATCGTCGTCGGGTCGAGCCGAGGGGGGGGGGCGAGCAACGGGCTCGCCGAGGCCTTCCGCTGGACCGAGCAGACGGGCATGGTCGGTCTCGGATTCCTCCCGGGCGGCTCGTACAAGAGCAGTTCCGCGTCGGGGATATCCGCCGACGGCAAGGTGATCGTCGGCGGCAGCAACTCGGCGGAAGGCGGAAGAGCCTTCCGATGGACCGAGCAAACCGGGATGGTCAGTCTCGGCACGCTCCCGGACGGGTTCGGAAGTGGCGCGACCGCCATCTCGCCCAACGGACATTTCGTTGTCGGTCAGAGCGCGGTCAAGGAGTCGAACGGCAACTTCACCCGCGCGTTCATCTGGACGGAAGACAGCGGGATGACCGCGCTTCCAAACCTGCCCGTGGACTACCTCGCACTGGTGAGCCGGGTGGCCGACGTCGCCGACGACGGCACCGCCGTCGGCTCGACGGACGTGGTGTATCACGACTACTCGGGCCGCACCTACGCCACGGTCTGGCTCGCCGGCAAGGAAGCCGTCACCGTCGAAGCGCTCCTGCTCGACTACGGCATCGACGTGCTCGCGATGGGCTGGCGGCTCGATTTCGCCTACGGCGTCTCCGCCGACGGCCGCACCATCGCCGGCCACGGCTACAGCCCAAACGGCTTCTACGAAGGCTGGATCGCCCACATCCCCATCCCCGCACCCGGATCGCTCGCGATCTTCGCGCTCGCGGCAACCTTTGCGTCGCGCCGCTCGCGTTGAACCTCATTCCGCTTGCGCGGCCGAAGCACCCCCCTACCCCCTCACCCCGCGCCACACCGCGCCCAGGATCAGCACGAGCACCGGCACGCCCGCGGCCAAGGCCCAGCGCAGCGCGAGCAGGTAGCGGTCGGCGAGGGGGCGGATGCGCGGGGTCGAGCGGGCCTCCGCGCTGCGGGCGATGAGCGACTCCTGCCCGGCCAGCCACCAGACCGAGGCTTCGAGCAGTTCCGCGTTGCCGGGGTAGGCGGGGACGAGCCGGCCCTCGGCCTCGCGCCGCTCGAAAGCGACCTGATCGACGTGCCAGTTGTTCGAGCTGACCACGACCAGCCGCAGCGGGCCGCGCTCGCACGCCGCGGCCACCAGCCACGGGCCGTCGCGGTGGTCCCGGGCCTCGTCGAAGGCGGGCGGATCGGGGAGGTACGGCCGCTGGGCGCGCGGCGTCTGCCACAGCCGCAGCCACTGCGACTCGCGCCACGCGCCACGCTCGGCGTCGAGGTGCATGAGTTCGGTGACGGTCGCGCCCGTGCCGGCGTCGGTGCGCCGCAGCGCCACGGGCCAGACCAGCGCGACGCCGAGGTTCCGCACGGCCGCGCCGATCGGGTGCTCGCCCCCGGTCGGGATGACGAGGTGGTCCGTGAGCACGACACGGCCCGTCGGCAGGGCCTCGTCGCGCAGGATGGGCGTGCCGGAGAGCGCCTCCAGCCCGAACCGGGCGAGCACGGACGCGACCGGGTCCGACTGGCCGTAGGTCGGCATGACGGACGGGTTCAGCGAGAGGAGGATCGGCATCCCGTCGTCGGCGAGGCGTTCGAGGGCGCGGCCGAGCGTTGCGGCGCGCTCCGCGCCGGGCTTGTCCGCCGGTGTGCGCGAGGAGGCGCTGCTGTCGGGCGAGATGACGACGTAGACGACAGGGCGCTGGCCGATCCGGTCGCGGTCGGTCACGTGCGGCGGGTCCTGCTCCAGCACCGGCGCCCATTCGAGCACGTCGATGCCGCGGCGTTCGAGGCGCTCGATGGCGTGCGTGAAGACGGGGAGGGTGCGCGTGAAGCGGGTGCCCTCGCCGTGGACGATGACGACGACGGGGCGGGCCGGCTCGACGAGCGCGGCCAGCGCACCCGCGACGAGTTCCTGCGCCCGGGCGCGGGTGTCGGCGCGAACGGCTGACTCGCCCGGGGCGAGGAGCGAGGCGGCCTCCACGGCGGCGATACCCCCCCCCGGCGGGCCGATGGCGAGTAACGCTTCGGCGGATTCGAGCGCGCCCGCCACGCGCAGCACGCCGGGGCGCGGCAGGCGGCGCAGGGCATCGGCGGTTGAGGCGGCGTGGTCGCGCTGCGGGACGATTGCGCCGGCGATCGGACGGGCGGCGTCGGTCGCGGCGGGGGGCGAGCCGCCCACCGCGAAACGGGCCGATTCCTGCGCGATCGCGACGAGCTCGTCGGCACGCTCGGCGAGCGCATCGGCAAGGATCGGCGCGGCCTCGTCGGGACGCGGCAACGCGACGCCCCCCCCCTGCGGCGGGGTGACGGCGGCGGAAGCGCGGCGCGCGGCGTCGCGGAGTTGACGGGCCGCGAGCCGGGCGACGGCCGACCGCTCCTCGAAGAAGCGGCGGTTGTTGGCGTCGGCGTCGGTGGTCGGCTCGATGAGCGAGGCGACGTGCGCGAGGGCCGGCGCGAGCGTGCCTTCGAGCCAGTCGGCGAGTTCGTCGGCGAACGCT
>DAOMNQ010000147.1:0-2407 GCA_035443945.1 Phycisphaerales bacterium
ACAGCCGTTCCAGGCCCCGCCAGGCCTGGTACCCCGCCACTCCGTGGCGGGAGAGCGCGCAACCTGCGCCACCGCCCGACCGATGCCCGCCCCACCGCGGCCGCCGCTCACCGCACCCCCAACCACACCCGCCGAGACGTCCGCGATAACGCGCCACGCCCCCCGCATACCGCGCCCAGCGGCAGAACCGTCGAGATCAAAGGGGACGGCACAACTCGCTGCGAGTGGATGAGGCACAGATGACACGGGGACCGTGCGGGAGTTCGTGGCGGGGATCGGAAGGGGATGAACGCTCGAACCACCCTGTTGACAGCCTTCTCGTTCCTTCGGCATGCTAACGTCACCCGTACTGCCGGCCCGGTTCTCAGGAGGTTTTGCCTTGTCACCCTCATCAACGGCCAAGACCGCCGCACAACTGGGCTTCGCGACCCCTGCCATTCATGATCGGTTCTCGGAGGATGCCGAGGTCGTGATCGCACAGGGCGATTGCGTCGAGACGTTGCGAGCACTCCCCCCGGGGTTCTGTCAACTCGTCATCACCTCGCCTCCGTACAACATCGGGAAGGAGTACGAGCGTGCGACGGACCTTGATCGGTATCTCGACGCACTGTCGCCCGTTGTGGACGAGTTGATCCGAGTGCTCTCGCCAAAGGGCTCCCTCGTCTGGCAGGTCGGCAACTACGTCGAGAGCTCCGAGATTTTCCCGCTCGACATCTTCTACTACCCGTTCTTCAAGAAGCACGGCCTCAGGCTGCGCAACCGCATCGTGCGGCACTTCGCCCACGGCCTGCACGCGAGCAAGCGATTCTCCGGCCGCTACGAAGTGCTGCTGTGGTTCACGAAGAGCGATCAGTACACCTTCAATCTCGATGATGTGCGCGTTCCGTCCAAGTACCCGGGGAAACGGCATTTCAAGGGCGAGAAGTACGGCCAGCCTTCGGGCAACCCGCTGGGAAAGAACCCCTCCGACATCTGGTCCATCATGACGCATGAGTGGGAGACCGGCCTCTGGGACATCCCGAACGTGAAGGCAAATCACCCGGAGAAGACGAGCCACCCATGCCAGTTCCCCATCGAGCGTGTCGAGCGGTGCGTGCTCGCGCTCACGTCGCCGGGCGACTGGGTGCTCGACCCGTTCTCCGGCGTCGGCTCCGCCATGCTCGCCGCTCTACGCCGGAATCGCCGCGCGATCGGCTGCGAGCTTGACCTACGGTACAACGCGATCGCCAGGCGGCGAGTTGAGCAGTTCTTTGCGGGCGAACTGCCCTACCGCCCGCTCGGCAAGCCCGTCCACCAGCCTTCCGGCAGGGAGAAGGTGTCGCAGGTACCTACCGAATGGCGACAGGAAGCAAGCCAATGAGAATCGTCGGCCGGTACTCGTTCAAGAACGGCGAGCGTGTCGTCGCGCAGCAGTACGCACAACTCCTCCGAGAAATCGAAGACGCGATCGGCGCGGTCGACGCGCGATCGCACAAGACCAAGGCGAGCCAAGAGAAAACGATGCCGGGCAGGATGCTCTTCAACCCCATCCCGATCAACCGGGCCTTCAAGGATCAGTTCGGACCTCTCGGCTGGAACCCGATCCGGGTACGATGCGATCACTCCACGGAGCACTACGTTGCGGGCTACGAGCCCAAGGCCCTCAACGCGGGCGCGTTCCGTGAGATGGACTTCGTGAAGGGCGGGCTTGGTGTCGAGGTCTAGTTCGGCAAGTACGCCTTCATGGTCTACAACGTCTGCGCCAAAATGACCATCTTCAAGAAACTGGAGCACATCAAGGCGGGAGTCGAGATCGTTCCTGTCAAGGCGTTCGCGGACGAGATGTCGAGCGGCGTGTCGTATTTCGAGCAGTTCGTCTGGGATTTGAACGCGAGGGGAGTGGCGGACATCGATGTGCCTGTGCTGATCCTGGGGATCGATGCCTGACTGGTAAAGGCAGAGTATCCCTACTGTTGTTGCGCAGACGCGGGCGAGGCGGCGCCGACCTCCCCGCTCGAACCGTGCCGATCCCGTCCGGCCCTGCTGCACTCGACCCCCTCCCACTCGGCCCGTCTGCCTGATCGCCGTGATGCTCGATCTTGTCGCGGCCCACGAGATCGCGTCCGACGTTCCGGCTGTTGTCACCCGAGGCCGACTGCGCCCGTTCCCCCGCGGCGGCGGCGTTTCGCGCGCCGACCGCCGTGGCCGAACCCCCACTGCCGAGGAGGCCGGACAGCCACCCACACACCCGCTTCACGAACCCCCACACTGCCAGAAGCCAGCCGTCCGTCATCGCCCCATCGTAACACGGGGCATCCGGCCCGGCCGGCGCGAAACCGCTCCGTCACCGTCGCGGCTCGTTGAGGACAAAGCCCGCTCCGTCACCGTCGCGGCTCGTTGAGGACAAAGCCCGCTCCGTCACCGTCGC
>DAOMNQ010000148.1:0-2312 GCA_035443945.1 Phycisphaerales bacterium
CCGCAATCCACGCCGCCGCCGGGCGGCCGCTCGCCGTGTTCCGCCGGCGTCCCGAATCGACCACCAGCCCCAGGGCGACAAGTTCACCGCGCCGAGGCGTGTAGGTCTGGCACTTGATCCCCAGCGCCGTTTCCCCTTCGTCGTCGGTCGCGCCGTGCGGGCCTCGCTCCACGATGAACGCCAGGACGCGGGCGCGCAGGTCTTTCGCGTGGCCGGCGATCCGATCCGCCGCGACACCGGATGTACCCGCCGGGGCGTTGTGCCGCGCGGGTGGGGTCAGGGGCAAGCGTGTACGATTCCGGGAAGGTTGATCGTCGGCGCACGCCCCGTTACTGCCAGGTCGCGGGGCGTCGTCTTTGGGCGGCCCGGGATCAGGCGGGCGAGCGAACAGCGGCAGGATCGGATCGGAGGGACGGTGGATCAACGGGCCACCCCCTTCCTCGATTCGACCAGCCGACGCAGGTCGGCCACGTCGAAGAGCCGACGCGCGGCGAGTTTCACGGACGCCAGGTCGCCGCGAGTCCGCAGGTTGTCGATGGTGCCGGGCGACACACCGAGCAGCCGCGCGGCCTCGCGTCGATCGACGAGTAGGGCGGGCGGGGGCGCGCCAGGGATGTTCGGGAGTTCAGTCACGCGGCACCCCCTCACGCTTCGCGCGTTCACTCAGCAGCCGTTCCACCGTTGCACGGTCGAACAGCATCCCCTTGTCGGTCTTGACGTGCGGGAGCGCACCCCGCTCGGCTTCGGCCCGCAACCACGTCACCGAAACACCCAGCAGCCGGGCCATTTCGGCGAGTTTCAGCGGACGCTCGCTCGGTGTGTTCAACATGCCCTAACGATCGCGGGCACGCTTCACCGATGCGCCGGAGTTGTGTCGGCATTTGCGCCGGAGTTATGTCGGAGTTGCGCCGGGCAGCCGCTTCCGCCCCGCGTCCGTCAGCGCGTACCCCTTCCGCGTCCCGTGGGGTCGATCGACCAATCCGAATCGCGCCAACTCACGCAGCAGCCGCCCCACGGTTTCACGGTTGCGAATCGTGCCGACGCTCGCCACGTCGTTCACGGTTCTGCATTTCGTCGGGGTCTTGCTCAGGACCGCCAGGATGGCTTCTTGGTCGGCGGTCAGAACGACGGTGGGAAACGCCCGCACGGGTGCGGCCTTCGCCGCCCACGCTCTCAGGAAGTCCACGATCCGCGCCACAGCCGCGGACGGGACGTGCGCGCCCGTCGGCGTCCAGGTCACCACTTCCGCGGGCAGCACGCTCGGGTCGGGATGATGCACGCGCACCCAGCGGCTCGGTCGATCGTCGCCGTCCGATGCGGTGTCGCCTCCCTCGACGATGCACCGATCCGGGCCGATCAGCCCGAGCGTCCGGGCGAGCACGTTCAACCGCTCGCCGTCGAGTCCTGCCGAGTGCATCGGCTTGTACCCGGTGAGCAGTTCGCTCCCACGATCCTCGACACGCCGCGCCGTGCCTTCGATCGCCTCGCGGAACGCCTTGTGGGGATCGACCACACCTGCCATTTGGCGCAGCGAGCCGCACAACTCCAGGAGCCGTTTGACCATTCCGCCACTGGCGCGGGCGTCGTCCAACGGATTGAGGGGACCGTGCCCCAGGAGCGGGAGGAGTTCGTACCACGGACGCACACGGTCCTGTATCTCGTCCAGTGCAGCCCGGACCAGGACGGTTCTCCGTTCAAGAGGCGGGACGCCGCTGTCATCCAACTCTCCGGCCGCGGCGTCGGCGGCCAACTTGCAACTCTCAAACGCAGCGCGTGCCTCCTCCCGCGCAACAAAGTAAACGTCGAACCTGCGATACCGCTCACGGACGGGCGACTCCAAGCGGGAAAGGCTGTCCTCCCAGGCGACACGCATTGCAGTCAACTCCGGCCTATCGGGAGGCAGGCAGTCAACGGGTGGCGCGTAGTCAACGTCCGGCGTCTCATCGACCCCGATTCCTTCAATCGGCTCCGCAAGGTGCGTAGCCGCTCCGCCCAGGTACGCGCATCGACGGCCTGCCTCACCGAGTGCGAGGTACAGCGCTCGCGTGCGGGGATACCTGTAAGCCTGTCCGTCACCCGAATCGGTAGCCGTGCGTGCCATGGCGCAGTCTCCGGCGGGTCGGCCCGAGCGCGGAGGCGGAGACTGCAAACGCGCGTCCGCGCCCGAGCCGTTCGCGGTGGGGTGGCCACCCCAGCCGCTACCCGTGTTCAAGCCCGCTCATGCTACCAGTTACTTTCCATGCCCCGACCCCCTTCTCGCGCGCGAGAGTCAAAAACCCTTGCGAATGTCTCCGGCGATCACCGCACGGTCT
>DAOMNQ010000149.1:0-2280 GCA_035443945.1 Phycisphaerales bacterium
GGGCTTGCTGCACCCGCCGAGGGCGAGGGGGATCGAGGCGACCAGGCACGCCAGCCCGAGGCCGCGGGCGGCGAGGCGGGACGGCTTATTCGCTCGGAACATCGTGCGTCTCCACTTTCAACCCCCGGTCGATCCGTCGCATCAGCCCGGCGAGGGTTCGGCCGGGGGCGAGTTCGTGCATGGCGGCCGCGGCGGTGTTGGCCGCGAGCCAACGGGCGCAGTCTGCCCAGCGGACGGGCTGGGTCAACTGCTCGACGAGGCGGAGGCGGATCGAGTCGGCGTCCGGCCCGGGCACAGGCGTCCCGCCCGTGCCACCGTGAATCGTATCACTCGCCGCGGCGTGCGGCAGACCGGTCACGTTCGACAGCACGGGGCAGCGCGGGGGGCGGATGGTGGTGCGGGTGAGGGCCTCGGCGAGGCGTTCGGCGGCGGGGGCCATCAGCGGCGAGTGGAACGCGCCGGCGACGGGGAGCGGCTGGGCGCGAAGGCCCATGGATTCCGCGGCCTTGACGGCGTGTTCGCAGGCCGCGGTCGAGCCGCTGAGGACGACCTGGCCTGGGGCGTTGAAGTTGGCGCAGACGAGGATGTCGCCGGCGCGGGCCGCGTCGCAGACGGCGCGGGCCTGGGCTTCGTCCGCGCCGATAAGGGCGACCATGCCGGAGGGTGTGGCTTCGGCGGCGTCCTGCATGGCGTGGCCGCGGAGGGTGACGAGTTCGAGTGCGTCGGCGAACGCGATCGCGCCTGCTGCGTGGAGGGCGGTGTATTCGCCAAGCGAGAGGCCGGCCGTGGCGGCGAGGGGGAGTTCGTCGTGCGAGACGGCCCAGGCGGCGCAGAGGGCGCGCAGGCAGGCGACGGAGACGGTGAAGATCGCGGGCTGGGAGACGTCGGTGCGGTTGAGCGTGTCGGCGGGGCCGTCGAAGCAGAGGGATCGGAGGGGCGCGCCGAGACGGGAGCCGAGGATGCGTTCGGCGTCCTCAAAGACGGCGCGGGCTTCGGGGGAGGCGTCGTGCCAGGCGCGCCCCATGCCGAGGGCCTGCGCGCCCTGGCCTGGGCAGAGGAGGACGATGGGGTTCATGGGTGACTGTAGGGGAGCGGCCGGGGCATCATCGATTCTCGTATACTTGTCCGAGGTCAACGATGGTGTATTTCGTAAAGGTCAAGGGCGGTCGTATCGAGTTGGACCCGCCGGGGCGGCTGCCGGAGGGTGCGCGCGTTCGCGTCGAGCCTGTCGGTGAGCAGGGGAGCGGGAACGGGGAGCATCCCGACCCGGCCGACAACCTTGCGAGCGAAGCCGTGGACGTCGGCATCACCGACATGTCGGACGAGCACGACCACTACGCGTCCGGCGCACCGAAGAGGTCTCGGGATCTATGACCGATCGTGCCGTCTTTGTTGATACCGTCGCGCTTGTGGCCTTGTGCGTCAAGAGCGACGCGTGGCACGAGTAGGCACGGCTGACCGAGTCACGATTGTCGTCGGAACACGCGCCGCTTGTTACGAGTGACTGGGTGTTGGCAGAGTTCCTGAACTCGATCGCTCGCGATAGCGATCTCAGAGGGGCAGGCGCGAGGATTGTGGAACGACTCCATCTGTCGTCGCGAGTCGTCGTCGTCGAGGCGACTCGGGAGGGCTGGCGTGCGGCGTTCGACCTTTACCGTTCGAGAGCGGACAAGGGGTGTTCGCTCGTGGACTGCTCGTCGATCCTGATCTGCCAGTCGCGGGGCATCCGGAGGGTGTTCACGCGCGACGGGCACTTTGAGCAGGCGGGGCTGGAGCCGACGCTTTGAACTGCACCGCATCGTGGATTCCGCGCGAGATCGGCTCGCTCAGAACTGCCACAGGCTGCTGGCCCAGGTGAGGCCTGCGCCGAAGGCGAGGAACATGACCTTGTCGCCGTCGCGGAGCCTGCCGCTGCGCTTGAGTTCGTCGAGGACGAGCGGGCAGGAGGCCGCGACGGTGTTGCCGAAGCGGTCGATGTTGACGTGGAGTTTCTCGCGTGGCAGGCCGAAGCGTTCGCGGGCGGCCTCGAGGATGCGGGAGTTGGACTGGTGGCAGACGTAGTGGTCGATGTCCTCGGCGGCGAGGCCGGCGCGGCGGAGGGTCTCCTCGATGAGATTGGGGAAGGTGCCGACGGCGAACTTGAAGACGGCGGGGCCGTGCATCTGGACGACGCCGAGTTTGCGCTCGTCGAACTCGTCGCCCGGCGTCATGTGGCTGCGGTGCGTGGGGACGTAGAGGTGCCTCGCCCCCCCCCCGTCGGAGTGCATCACCTGCGCCAGC
>DAOMNQ010000150.1:0-2248 GCA_035443945.1 Phycisphaerales bacterium
TCGGGACGCCGGCGGAACACGGCGAGCGGCCGCCCGGCGGCGGCGTGGATTGCGGTCGAGGGCGTGCGCGAGGGGGGGGTGCGATGATGGCGCACACTCCGCTCGACCATGCCCGTGACCTGCTCGCTCGCGGACTGTCGCCGATCCCCGTCCCGCACAGGTTGAAGGCACCACGGCTGGGCGGGTGGCAGACGCTGCGGCTGGCGTCCGACGACCTGCCGCGCTACTTCAACGGCGCGCCCGGCAACGTCGGCGTGCTGCTGGGCGAGCCGAGCGGGTGGATCGTGGACGTTGACCTGGATCATCCGCGCGCGTTGGAACTGGCCGACCGCCACCTGCCGACGACGGGCATGGCGTGGGGGCGTAAGAGCAAGCCGCGCTCGCACCGGCTCTACAGGCTCACGCGACCCGGCGGAACGCACAAGTGGACGAGCGGGAGCGGCATGATCGTGGAACTGCGCTCCACGGGGTGCCAGACGATCGCACCGGGATCGACGCACCCGAGCGGCGAAGTCGTGCGATGGGATGTGGACGGCGATCCCGCGCCGACCGACCCTTCGGACCTGCTGGCGAGGCTCAACTCGCTCGCGGAAGCGGTGCGATCGGAGTTGGGCGAGACGGCCGCCCCGGGACCGCCAGCACCACTTTCGCCGACCGGCGCATCCGCATACGGCCGCGCTGCCCTACAACGCGAGACCGAGCACGTCGCTCGCGCGCCGGAGGGCACGCGGAACGATACGCTGAACGAAGCCGCGTTCAGCATCGGCACGCTGATCGGCGGCGGGGAAGTCGATCGCGCCGGAGCGGAGGCTGAACTGCTCGCGGCTGCGCGGGCGTGCGGACTGCCCGAGGCCGAGGCCGCGCGCACGATCACATCGGGGATCAGCGCGGGCATGGCGCACCCGCGCCGACGGCCGGAGGCACCGACGCGACCCACGACCTGTGCCGATCCCGCGCCGACCGCGCCGACCGCGCCGACCGCGCCCACCTTCTCGCCGCTCGCGGCGTCCGACCTGATCCGCGAGCATCCGCACCTGCGCCCCGTCGTGATCGCGGACCTGCTGCGCGAGGGGGAAGTGCTGAACGTGATCGCCGCGCCCAAGGTTGGAAAGTCGTGGCTTGTCCACGCGCTCTCGGTGGCGGTCGTGGCCGGAGTGTCGTGGCTGGGCAAGACGACGGCGAGC
Source organism: Phycisphaerales bacterium (assembly GCA_035443945.1). GTDB lineage: Bacteria > Planctomycetota > Phycisphaerae > Phycisphaerales > UBA1924 > CAADGN01. Next base: position 1,185 of record DAOMNQ010000150.1, read on the forward strand.
GGCGACGTGCTGCTCATCGACGCCGAGTTGCACCCGGAGACACTCGCGGGCCGGTTGCGGGCGATGCAGCGCAAACTCGTGGCCACTGACGCCGAGATGGCGCGGCTGAAGGTGTGGTCCGTCCGTGGACGACGGCTGACCGTCGAGGGGATCGCCGACGCGCTCGCGGACGTGCCGCGTGCCACGTATCGCCTGATCGTCTTCGACGCGCTGTACCGCTTCCTCCCGCCTGGCGGGGAAGAGAACGCGAACGAGACGATGACGCGCGTTTACAACACGCTCGATGCGATCGCAGACCAGACCGGCGCGGCGGTTGTCGTCGTCCACCATACGAGCAAGGGCGATCAGTCCGCCAAAAGCGTGACGGACATTGGATCCGGCGCGGGGGCGCAGAGTCGCGCCGCGGATACACACTTGATCCTCCGGCCGCACGAAGAGGACGGCGCGGCGGTCGTGGAGGCGGTCGTGCGCAGTTTCCCACCGCCCGCGCCGTTCGTCGTCCGGCGCGAATATCCCGGCTGGAGCCTGGCCCCGGACCTTGACCCTTCGATGCTCCGCAAGCCGAAGCCGTCGCGCAAGGCGAAGGACGACGCTCCACCGCCCGAGCCGATGCGGTGCTGGACGCTTGGTGACTTCGCGGCGGAGATTGTCGGCCCGGTACGGTCGATACGGGAGGACGTGATCGCACGGGCGAGAGCGGCAGGCCACAGCAAGGCGCAGGCGGACGAACTGCTGCGCCGGGCGATGGAGGCGGGGCTTGTGCATCGGCATGTGGACGGGCCGAGCGAGCCGCACCGGTTCAGCACGCCCCCCCCCGAAGCCTTGCTCGCCACTGAGGGGGGTGGGGAGGGTGAGGCGGCCCCGCCCCCCGGCGTTCCGACGCCGGGGGGTATGGGGGGGACCGCGCGCCCCCCCTCCCCCCCCACTCCCGCGCCCGAGGCCGGGGAACACCGCGAGGGCCGCCCCCCCTCCCGTGGGAAGCGGAAGGGGAGACGAAGGGCCGGAAGGCCGTAGTTGCGTTACGCGAATGAGCGGGGTAGAATGGCGGCATGGCAACGGTGACG
>DAOMNQ010000151.1:0-2139 GCA_035443945.1 Phycisphaerales bacterium
CGCCGGGTCCGCCACGTCGATCTCGAGGTAGCGATCGTCACCGGGGAACGCGCCCGTGCCGAAGTCCAGTTCCACCACGAACCGCCCCTCGACCAGCGCCGCCCCGAGCAACTCCAGTTCCGACCCCACCTGCACGCCGCCGAGGGCGTCGTCGTACAGCCGGAACCGCAGGTCCACCGGCCCGGCCACCGCGTCGCCGTCGCGCCGCAGTTCGCCCTGGTAGGCGATCGCCGTGTCGAGCGCCTGCGCCGCCGAGCGTTGAGCGGGCAGCAGGCAGCAGACGAGCAACAGGCAAGCCGCAGCGATGCCGTGAGTCCGATGGGTGCGCATGAGCGGTCCTCCTCGGTCAGGGATGAAGTCCTGCCCGGATGCCTGAGTGCGCGCCGTCGCGGCGTGTGACAGGATTCCGTTCAACGGTCGGGGGAATGCCCATCGGCGCAGTCCAGGGCGACCCGGGGGGCTGCCCGCCTGCGAACGCGACATCCGCGCCGAGCAAGCCGACAGCAGCGAAGGCGGGCGGGCACATGCCGGTGGCTGGCTGAACGTTCATCGGCGCGCTCCGGCACTCAGTGCGGCTTCCAGCGCGGCCAGGCGTGCGTTGACGGCGGCGAGTTCGGCCCGCAGGTCGGCGATCTCGGCGTCCTTCTCGGCCCGCAGGTCGCGCAGGGCCTCGACCGTCATCGCTTCGAACCCGGAGATGGAGAGGTTGAGCAGCCCGTCCTCGCCGGTCTCGACCCATTCTGGGATGGTGCCCTGGACTTCCTGCGCGATGAAGCCCGTCTGAACGCCGGGGCGGGTGAGGGGGTGCGCACCGTTGTGGTATTGGAAGGTGACGCCGCGGAGGGCAAGGAGGCGTTCGAGCGAGCCTTCGAGCGGCCGCACGTCGTGCTTGAGGCGAGCGTCGGAGAGAACGCTCCACGACCCGCCGCCGGGCTTGGCGGCGCTGCCGTTGACGGCGAGTTTCCACGAACCGGGAGAGGTGTCGAGCCCCATGTTGCTGGCGCTCGTGAGCGTGAAGCGGTTCGAGAAGACGGAGAAGGCCGTCGCGTCGACAACGACCGTCGGCGCGACGATCTCGATCAGAGCCGGCGATACCACCGCCGTGCGCACCGCGCCCACGACCCTCGCCACCGCGCCCGACGAGATCTCGGCATCCTGGCTGCTCGTCACGGTCAACTTTGAAGCGACGTCGACGGTGAAGTCCTTGTACGCCTTCAGCAGTGTCGGCGAGACGTCGAGCCGGTCGGTGCCCGAGGCGATCTCCAGGCCGGTGGTCTTCGTCGAGCCGACGACGTCGAGCGTGTGGCCGGGCGACGGCGAGGTCGTGCCGATGCCGACCTTGCCGTCGCTCGTGAACGCCACCAAGTCGGAGAACGAACTGCCGTCGGTGTGCGCGAAGAAGAGTTTGGTCCCGCTCGCCCCCAGATTGAACCCGTGCGTGCTGTCGGCCCGCCGCAGGAGCAGGTCCGCATTGCCGGAGACAGGCCGGACTTCGAGGTCCGCCGCCGGGGTCGCCGTCCCGATGCCCACGCTCCGCTGAAAGTAGTTCCGGCTCCCGCTCGGCCCGATGAAGTAGCCCGCGTACCCGCTCGCGCTGGAGACTTGCCCGAAGACGCCGTAGGTCGTTCCCGTCGCAGCCGTTGCCGAGCCGTGGACGCCCGTGCCGGAGATGCTCTCGGTCGATCCCCACACGCCGTAGTTCGGCCCGCCGGAAGTCGCGTGCCCGCGCACGCCGATGCCGGTCTGGCTCGCGCTCTGCCCGAACAGGCCGTAGGTCGTCCCACCCGACGCGGTGTTGACCGCCTCGATCGTGCGCGTGCCGGCGGAGGTGACGACAAGCGCGTTGCCGGGTGTCGTCGTCCCGACGCCCACGTTGCCCTGCGTGTACACCGCGTTGCCGTTGACGAGTTCGAACGGCGATGCACCCTGGGGGCCTTGCGGTCCCTGCGGCCCCTGCGGGCCGGTGTCGCCCTGATCGCCCTTCGGCCCCTTGGGACCCTCCGGGCCTTGCGGTCCCTGTGGACCGGTGTCTCCCTTATCGCCCTTGTCGCCCTTCGGACCCGCGGGGCCTTCCGGTCCCGCCGGTCCGGGAGGTCCTTGCGGCCCTTCGTTGCCCGACAGCGCGAAGAGCGCATACGG
>DAOMNQ010000152.1:0-1897 GCA_035443945.1 Phycisphaerales bacterium
CGGCCACGAGCGGGGCGAGCGACACCACCATCACGCCGAGGACTGCCCCGAACCACCCGCCGATGGTAAGCAGTGGCACGCGGTCGCGGCGGTTGTGGATGACGACGCGGCTGATGGCGGAGAGTTTGAAGGGGAGGTAGTTGAGGAATGTGGCGAGGGCGTTGGTGGCGATGACATCCGAGGCGTGAAGGCGGCGTGCCGGAAGCAGGGCGCACCAGAACGCGAGGCCGTTGAGGGCGACCGAGGCGACCGACAGCCCGAGCAGCGCGGCGACGGCCCAGGCGGGGGCATCGCCGAGTTTCGATAGTTGCTCGCGGTTCTCGGGGGAGAGGGCGGCGCGCACGCACCAGCCGAGCAGGACGAGGCCGGCGACGAACCCGAGGCCCTGCACGGCGAGTCGCAGGTAAGGCTTGCGTCGTGCGTTCGGGGGGTTCACGGCGTGCGCTCCGGGAGTGCGTAGAGCGTGCGTCCCTCGCCGGGCCAGGCCCGGACGGGCGCGGCCGCGGACTCGAGCCAGCGGGCGACGCGCTCGGGTGTCACTCGTGGATCGGCGTAGCCGCTGCGTCGGAGGCGTTCGAGTTCGGGGAAGCAGACGAGTACGGCGTCGATGCCGCGCCCGCGAAGGTCGGCCGACCATGCGGCCGGGTTGTCGGGTGCCGCGTCGATCGCTTCGCCGAGGGGCCAGCGGTCCCAGGTGGTGTTGTATACGACGCGGCCGGTGTAATAGAAGGGCGTGGCCTCGCCGAGCAGGTACACCGTTCGTCCTGCGGGCGCGCGACGGTTGAGAAACCCGAGCGAGCCGGCTTCGGCCTCCTCTGACGATGGGGGGGGCACGGCGTAGAAGTCCGTGCCGACCGGGAGGAGCAGGCCCGGGCTTGAGGACCGCTGCCGCGCGTACACGCTCAGCGTCAGCCCGCTCTGCACGAGCACGCCGATCGCGCCGACGGCGATTGCGGCGCGACGTATACCAGCGCCACGGTCGGCAAGCGAGAAGAGGCCGAGGCCGATGAGGACCGCGCCGGGCGCGAGCATCGGCATGAGAAAGCGCGACTGGAGGTGCGTGGCGAACATCCATGCGAGGAGTTGGGCGGCGAGGCCCGCGCCGAGGACGATCGCGCCGATTCGTGCCCGCCCAAGGAGCGCGGCCGCGCCCGCCGCCGCGAGGAGGGGGAAGAAGACGCCCCACTGCGCATGCATCATGCCTCGATGCCTGGGGCCGGCGGGGTCGGACTCGTCGCGCAGCACGAGCAGACGGAGGCGGTCGGCGAGCGAGCCGTCGAAGGCGTGGGCGGCGGCGTAGCGGGTGGTCTGCTCGTCGGTCCAGTGGGCGGAGCCGAAGACGCCCGCCAGAAACGGGAAGACCGGGTTTCCCCCGTGCAGGGCGTTGCGACCCAGCCAGGGCAAGAGCATGGCGACACCCGCAACCGCGCCGAGGGCCGCCGCTCGCACCCAGTCCCTTCGGGGCGTCGTGGCGAGGAGCATCAGCCCGACGACGGGCGTGGCGAAGAGCAATGCCGTGGGCTTGACGCCGCACGCCGCGCCGACGAGCGCGCCCGCGAGCAGCCAGCGTCGGGGCGCGCTCATCCCGCGGTCGACGGCGGCGATCATGGCGGCGGCGGTCAGGGCGACGACGGCCATCTCGTTGTAGGCGAGCGAGCCGGAGACGACGGTCCACGGCGTAGCGAGGACGATCGCGCCGGAAAGCCCCGCGCACGCGACGTTGACGACGCGAGGCTGGTCCGTGCGATTGCCGGCGTGCATCCATCGGTCGGCGGCGGCGAGGGTGGCCCGCGCGACGAGCCACGCGGCGCACACCGCCAGGGCGGCGTGGAGCATCTGGCAGGAGAGCGTGCGCCAGCCGTCGGCGGCGAGGAGGCCGGCGGGCGTGCCGTCGGCG
>DAOMNQ010000153.1:0-1862 GCA_035443945.1 Phycisphaerales bacterium
TTTGCGGACATCTTGCGGACGTTTTGCGGACGAAATGTCCGCTTCCGATGCGGACGTTTTGCGGACATCTTGCGGACGTTTTGCGGACGAAATGTCCGCTTCCGATGCGGACACTTTGCGGACAGCCCCTTTGCGTTTCGCGTCCTGCGCGCGTCGCTTGGCGGTCGTGCCGTTGTGCTCCGTGTAGTCGGGCAGCACGGCCACGCCGCCCTCGATGCGGAGCCAGCCGACGGCCTCGTGCATCATCGCGCGGGCGAAGCCACGACGCTCGACGTAGCGGTCGATCCACTGCGCGTCGATGCCCGGGATGACGCCGGTCGTCGTGTGCTGGTCGGCCCACGCCCAGAGTTTCAGTAGGCGCCCGATCACGTCGTACGCGCCCAGCCGCGTCTCGCGCGCGATGACCGCGACCTTGGGGCAGGCCGGCAGGTTCGATCGCATCTTGATCCAGTCGTCCGCAGCCACGATCGACCTCCTTATCGTCGCGTCGTCCTGCCTGCCGTCCGCTTCCGATGCTGTTCGGCCCGCGCCCGATCGGCGTGCGGGCAGGTGATGAAGTGGTTGATGTGGACGCCGTCCACCTGCGCGACCTGCGGGACGCCGTCCCCGCCGGCCGCTTCGAGCCGGAACACAGTGCAGGCCCGCGCGTCGAGCGGCACCTTCGATCCGGTCGCCGGGTTGCGCCCCCAGATGATCGGGCGGCCGCAGAGTTTGCACGGCCGGGAGGCCGGCTTGGGCCTCTCGAAGAGCGGGCCTGGGGATGGGTGCTGGGTCATCGGGCGTCCTCCGCCAAGCCCCGCGCCTCCGCCAGTCGCTCCATGAGCGCGTCGGTGCCCCCAGCGTCGGGGTGGCATCGCTTCGCTGCATCCCTGTAGAGCGTCCTGAGTGCGTCGCTGTCCCGAAGCACACGCCCAGCCTCATCCGGCGTCGCCGTTCGCCCCACGAGCGTCAGCATCCACCGCACGGCGTCCTCGGCGGTTCGCAGGCCAGGGGGCGCACCGTTCGCGCCGGGCGGCGGCAGCCTGGCCCAGCCGGTGTACTGCTCGCCCTTCGTCGCGCCGTAGCGGTCGATCGCTCGCAGTTGCTCCAGCGTCAGCGCGATGGCGCGGACGTTGTCCTCCCAGTTGATGAAGGTGCCGCACTCGAACCGGAGCGAGCCGAGTTTCTTCGACGCGAACGTGACGATCACGCCGGGCGAGGCGGGTCTGGCGGTCGATCGCGGCCAGCCGTCGTTGCGGATGTGCTCCCGACTTAGGTCGGCGAGGATGATGACTTCGCTCGCGCCGAGATACTTCAACTCGCGTTCGAGCAGGTCGAGCGTCTTGCTCCAACTGGCCTTGAACTGCGAGCGCCGCCGCCCGCCCGGCGGGGGCGGGACGGGAGCGTCGATCGGCTGGAATCGGGCGTCGATCATAATGCCCGTCGCCGCCTGTCGGCGGCGGGGGCGCAGAGAGTCAGTCGTGGGGCCGTGCCACCAGCGGAGTGCCGTCGATGTCCACCTCGTAGACCGGGGCGCAGCATCGTCGCGCCTTGATCTTCTGCGGCATTCCCGCGTCCGCGCGGACCGCGATGTCGTCGAGGCGGACCGGGCACGCGACGAAGCGTGGCTCGACCTCCTTGCCCCAAAACTCCAGCGTCATCGCCGGATGCGGGGAGAAGTGCAGACCGCCGCCACACTCAAGCACTCCGCCGTCCCAGTCGGCGGCCTCGGGTATCGTCCCCGGCGCGTACGAGATGCCCCCGTGGTAGTTCGACCTATAGCCCTCGTCCACGCACTTGTAGAGCGTGGCGACGCCATCCGCGACGGTGACGCCGTACCGGTCACACCACTCACTGGCTGTCGTGATCGGCGGAACAACGAC
>DAOMNQ010000154.1:0-1590 GCA_035443945.1 Phycisphaerales bacterium
CGCGCGCGAGAGTCAAAAACCCTTGCGAATGTCTCCGGCGATCACCGCACGGTCTACACCACCCGGAAGCCGAGAATCCGGCCCCCCCTCCCCCTACCCGTGAGCGCAGCCTACTCCACCCTTACAGGCACCGCGCCACGTTGCAGTGGCCCTGCCCAGTCGAAACCAGTCACATTGGCATCGACGGTTCCCCGAACCTCCACCGGGACCGCCTCGAAGGCACCGAGGTCGAAGCCGGTAACATTGGCATCGACGGTTCCGATCACCTCGGCATCGACCGTTCCAGTCACGTCGGCATTGACGGTTCCGATCACTTTGGCATCGACCAGGCCCTCGACCACAACGGGAATAGGCGTCCTGCCGGGGTACAACAACCATTCAATGCGCGCTCTGACCTGTGCGGTATGCCAGGCAACCAGCCCGAGGAGGGCGAGCACCGCCAGCCGGTAGGCGGCTATCCAGAATCGTCCGCTCGGCGTCGGTCGCGCGGGAACCCCACCTGTGTCGTCTCGCGGCCTGTCCGGTCTCTGGGAACGTCCACTGTCGATCGCTGGATTCTCGGTCATGGTCGTCTCCTTATGGCTGGGTGGGGCCAGCATACCGCCCTGCGGACCTGCCGCCTGTGAGCGCCCCGGTCCTTGCGAGCGTTAGGTCAGTCCTCCCCACCTCCCAGCACGATCCGCTTCTGGTGCGGGCCGGACCACCGGGTACTCTTGAGCCGTGCCCGGCCGTCGGCGTCCACCAGCAGGCCGCACGCGGGGCACGCGGGGTCCAGCGGCTTCATCTCCTCATCGACGAGCACCACGGGATCGTGCGCCCCAAGTGGCCCGCCGCACTCGGGGCACGCGGCGGGGGGCGTCGCCCCGGTGAAGGCTCTTTCCAGCCGGTCGAGTCTGTGGCGGTTCAAGTTCCACCCCCTTCGCGCAGTTGTGCCGCGACGGCCTCCAACGCTTCAATCCGTTCGATCAGGTCCGCCTCGACGGGCCTGCCGAGCGTGCGGTCCAGCAGTTCCCGGATCGCCCGCACGTCGCCCGCCTTGGCCTCCTCGACGAGTTTGCCGACGATGGCGCGCACGTCCTCGGCCGACACCGCCTCGACGAGCGCGGCCCGCAACTCGCCCACGCGCTTCGCGTAGGGGTTGCCCGGCCCGCCCGGGTTGCCAGCCGCGAAGCGGCCTCGACCGTCACGGCCGTTTGGTAACGGTGTCCTCATCGTCCCTTCCTTTCCGACCCGTCGTCACGCTCGCTCTGGCATGACGTGGCGACGAAACCCCCATCGGCGCAGTCGTGGCGCGGGGTTTCGGTTCCGTCGCCAGTGCATCCGCTCCGTCGGTCGGCTTCGGCGAGAGCAGCCCGCAGGGCCGCGACCGTGCCAGGCGGGTGCGGTCGTGTTCGAGGTCGTCGCGTTCTCACACTTCGCCCTCCCGCGTGAGTGTGAGCAGAGCGGCCCTCTTGGCGGGCGTGAGCCTTGCCAAGGCCTCGACGTGCTCGGCGACGGCCCGCCGGTCCTCTGGCCTCATCGTGGCCAGGGCAGCCGCCAGACGGGCCGTGAGGTCGGCATCCTGCCCCTCAGCCGCCCCCTCAGTCTCCG